>CAVGNU010000001.1:0-108408 GCA_963630775.1 Bacteroides fragilis
AATCCAGTCTTGTTCCACATAGCCTTGGCGAAGTGGAAACGATATAAAAACCGAATTTTAACCGCCCAAGTGGCGGTTTTTTGTTTTCTATTAAAACTGTTGTAGTTTTTAATTGCATTTTACCCAATGAATATATTCTGTGGTTGAGCTGGCGGAATAATCGCGATTTTTGTCTGCTTTGAAACGGTTGTATTCTTGGGTGAAACAACCATATTGTCCCCTAACGCTCATAATCGCTTTTATTTCATCAAAAGACATCAGGCCTTCATTGTTGTACGATAAAAATATGTATTTTGTATTTGCGTGCCGAATAATATCAGCAAATGTTTTTGCCACGGTTTGACGGCGACAATATAAAGATTTTTGCTCTTTATATTCCCGTAAACCCGTTTTCCCACTTACAACAGGGTTATCGTATTTTGCGATGGTTTCAAGCAAGTGATAATTACTGGCATATTGGCGTTCATTATAGGGCGGGTCAAGATACAAAATATCCGTTTTTATATTCTTGATTAGTTCATTTGCGTCGGTATTAAATACGAAGTGCCTTTTAGCACTGCATATTGTTTCCACCGGTGAAATAATAAAATTTTTCTGTGCGGACGTTTTTAAGTTTTTCAAAAAGGCGGCATAAACCGATGCGGTGTTTGCGTATTTATCAATGTTTTCCAACAGGCACGCCAATAGAAAGAAATATTCGTCAGTGGTTATGTAATCAGCTTGAAACAATCTTTCAATTTCCATTCTGATGGTGTCGCATTTTATCGCATTATTGTCAGAAAAATATAATCTGTCTGTACCACCACCAGCGGCATAATTATCAAAAATGAATCCTTTTGTGGGTACAAGAGCATTCAAATACCGAAAAATATCACCAAAAGGGAACTTTTGGAATTTTAATACATTGTTATTACCTATATAGTGTCGGTTCAGAACGTATGAGTAGTACTGTAAATCATTAGATATAACAGAATAACCGAGTTTCTTGAAATGTCGACCAACGATTCCCGTGCCCGCAAACAAGTCGCAGAAGCTTTGATTGTTTTTCCCAGCAACTTCAAACACTGAGTCCTGTATGAAATTGAGAAGAGATAATTTGCTGCCAATGTAATTCATATTTATTCGCCAAAAAGTTTCTTGGCCATATATTGGGCGGTTTCTGCGGAAATTTTTTTAATAGATTCTTTACGATATGCGACGGGATCGTATTGATAGCAACCGATACACCCAAGGCGTTCGTTCCAATTTTCGTCGCCCTTGTAAAAAGAGTAAGGGTTGCCCATAATATTTTTGGCGTCCCAGCGTTTATTAGTTTCTTGGCAGCGTTTGCAAATCTGGCGTTTAATATCATTAGCGGCTTTACACAGTGGCTGAAAATCTTCTAACTTTTGTGTTTTTGGGTTTGATATTCTGTCGTTGTTTTTACGACCGTCTTTGTGATCAATTTCTATGGTAGTATTTTCTGATTTGCCGTTTACACCCAACATAACGCAGTTTTGTCTTTTATAGAAATCTTTGATGTCCTGTCGGATTATATTGTTGAAGGTTTGCTTTTTATTAAAACCGTTCAGGCGAATGCGGTCTATTGAATTTCCCGGTGTTTTGCTTTTATCAAATTCAACATTGTAAATTTTGGCCAGTGGCGAAGAACGTCTGCACCATGAACCGCCATTGCCCAGTTTAAGACTTTTGTACTCGCCGGTAAATAGCGCGGTATCTATCCATTGGCTAATGCCGTTTGAATCAGCATGCGCTAACTTTAAGAACAGATCACCCTTTGTCATAATGTACCTATATATTTTTTCATGGGCATGAATAACATGATATCAATTTGAGTTCAAGAGTTTTTTGATATCAAAATTAGAGCAATGAAAACAAGCCCTAAATCTATTTTTGATAAGCGATACAAGAAACTGATTGAGAAATTGGTTGATGTTCGTGTGTCAAAAAACATTTCCCAGCGCGAGTTGGCAAAGATGGCAAGTGTATCTCAGTGTTATATCGGCAGAACGGAAACGTTTGAAAGACGATTGGATTTAATAGAATTTATAGATTTGTGCAGGGTTTTGGAATTATCCGACCAAGATATATTGAACCTAGTAAAAAGTATTTTGTAGTTATCAGTCCGCCACGCTTGTGGCGGTTTTTTGTTTGCCATTTGCAGGCGGCGTGGTACAATTTTACCTTATGAAGAAATATTGTGATGATTTAACCGATACGCGGGGCAGTTTGCCGCCACAGTTGCTGGCGGGGATTCCGCGTGACCAAATTGCCGGTGCGACGCGCGCGTTTGTTGCCAGTATAAATGCGTTGGGCGCGGATTTCCATCGCCAATTGGCCGATCGTCATATGACACCGATTGCCCGTATTGCCGATATCAAATTGACCGTGCCGCATCTGTTGGGGCGCGATACCAAAATCGAATATGTTGCCAGTGGCGCACAGGGCAGTGTCTATAAATTGACCATAGGGGACGCGCCATTTGCACTGAAAATCAATCGTCAGCCATATTTTATTACATCCGAACTGGATACCATGCATTTAACACGTCGTGCGCGCAATGTATTTAATCGGTCGCACATCGGTTCGCGATTTGAATACGATCGCGAAAAGTACACTTGGATTCTGATGGATTGGGTCAATGGCAATCGTGCGAAACGTTTTGATGTAGCGCGCGAAAAATTGTTCTATGCCAATTTGACCAAGGGGTTGACATATAGCGATGCGCGTACTGATAATATCCATGATGGGCGCGTGATTGATATGGGCGGTCTGTACAAACACGAAATGAAATTGTCACGCGCCGAAATTGATACGGTGAAACAGATGGTCTATGCCATGAAGACCGAAAAGTGGGACAAATTCATCACGCTGATTGACGTTGCGTCACAGCGCACCCCCGCGATAATAGAGTATCTGTTTTTCTATATGAACATGATGCGTTTTGAAACGCCCGCGCGATTTGAAAAATATTGCGACATTGTGTCGGCATATCATCGCATGTTGCCAGCCAAGGCGGCCGAACATAAATATCGCGGCCTGTTTCGTTAAAATTTCTTGCACAGATTTACTACAAACAGCACCACGAATGCGGTGCTGTTTGGTTATAATGTAACCGCGCTGGGGCAAATATATGTGTCGTTGCATAATGACGACGTATGTTAGAGCTTGCCACTGTAATAGCAGTCACTTGTAAATTGAAATGTGCCGGTGGTGTCTGTATATGTCGTACCAGCGGGCGCATAGCACGATGTTATAAATTCTGTGTTTTTGTCAGGTGATGTTACGGCCGTTCCGTTGATGTCCGGACATTCAAAACAGTCCCCGCCCGTTGTTGAAAGGACAGACCCCAAATAGTAATACCCAGGTTTGCACGACGAATATGTAATGGTGGTCGTGGAACAATCGGCCAACGCATTGTTTGCCACCAACATACCAATAAATCCAATTAAAACAAAACGTTTCATCATAAGTCCTTTATTGTTATTTCCGTGCCTGTTTGTAGTGCACAGTTCTTGCAGACGGGGCTGCCAGCGGCCTCCCACTGTGCGTCTGTATAGTATGCGTATACATATGTTTTTGATTCAGTAGCATCACATGTACCATAGTTTTGTTGTCGGTATCCCTTGCTGTCAGCGGTCAGTGTTGTGGCAGCGCGACTGCATGTACTAGTACCAGACGAGCTCCATCCCGTCGGACATGTGTATGACGTGGTATAACATTCGGCGCATGCATAGCCCGAGGTCTTCGTGCTGCATATTGCGGTGGGCGTCATACTCACAACAGGTCCTGAACATTCGCTTAGAGTCGCCGCAATGGTCGGATGCACAATTATCACGACGCCTAACATAAATATCAGATGTTTTTTCATTTTTCCCCCTTGTAATTAAAAACCGTCATCGGATATGACGGTCAGGGATTGAAAAATCATGCAATAGAATGACCCTGTGTTTTTCGGACGCGTGTCCTGTTGTATATCCACAGATCCCCGACCAACAATGGTCAGGCGATAACCCCCACATGCAACGCATGCGAACGTTTGTTTATAGGATTACGGTTGCCGAATTCATGGCACCGCTATTGCACGGGATTTTTCAGGTCCCTGGACTGGCATCCCTGCCCAGCCCAGCATAATTATACAAAAACACCGAAACAAATACAAGGATTTTGTATTTGTTTCGGTGAATTATGGGGCTGCATCTGTGATATTATTCCATTATAACCGCGCCGGCGCGAACGATTTTTATTTCGTTGCCACCCGTCAATATTGCAACCGTGCTGGGCGCGCCACCCATCGGTGCGTATGCATTATCAATAACAATGATTTCTGGGAATTGGGCACGAATTTCCGCCGCCGTGGTCAATGGTGGCATTCCAGACACATTTGCCGACGTGGTTGCCAGACAGTGTCCGCGCACAACCGCGCACAGGTCATGAAACGGTTTATAGTTTGGTACGCGCACGCCACCGAATGACATGGTGTCTGTGTCCGCCACTGGCACGCCCAGTGTCAATGCGCCGGGCCAATATTTGTTTGCCAAATCAAATGCGATTTCGGGGTACCCCGCCATATACCCACGCAGGTGCGCCAGCGTGTCTGACATGATAATCAGATGCTTTTCATGTGGGCGTTGTTTTGTTTCAAACAGTGCGTCCGCGCCCGCGCGGGTTGGCAATACGCCCAGTCCCCAAACCGTGTCGGTTGGAAACGCAATGACGCCACCCGCGTCCAGATGCGCATTCAGTTTTTCGATAAATTCTGGATTTGTTAAATCTGTCATAATGACGATAAGTATAAAACGCCCCACGCCAGTGTAAAGTAAAAAATCAGATGTTCAGGCCCAAAAAATATGTGGCAATTTGTCCGATTATGAATGCCGCGCACGATACGCCAGCGCACACGCCCAGCATTTCAAATGCGCGGTGCCACCACGGTCGCGCGCCGTGCCGCGCCAGTCCCCAGTTAAATATAAATATTATCAATATCGCCAATGTGAACGTAGCAATCAGTGCCACCGTGCGATTTGCAATGCACATAAACGGGATTATCAGCACCACACACGTCAACATATATGCCGCACCCGTATACAGCCCAGCGCGCAGGGCGGATTGACCGTCGCCCGCCTTTTCCGCCAGATAGTTCGACGCCGCCATGGACATGCTGGCGGTGATTGATGCGATTATTGCGGTCAGCACTATGTCGCGCCGGCGTGGCATCGTAAATGCAATGCCCGCAATTAGTCCGGTCAGCGACACCAACGCATCGTGCAGGCCCAGAACCATTGCCCGTGCGGGCATAAAATTTTCATCGCGATATTTCATTGTCCCCTTTGTTTTGTCAGCATACATCAAACGTGTTTTTCGTGCCCCAGGAATCTTTTGGCACCCTGCACATAAAAAAATACAAATTTTAGAAGATTTTTTCTTGCATTTTGGGGCTTTTTTTCTCAAAATCGGGGGGCTTTTAATTAAAGGAGAAACCATGAGCAATAAATGGGTATATACTTTCGGCAATGGTGCCGCCGAAGGCCGCGCAGATATGCGTAATCTGCTGGGTGGCAAGGGCGCAAATTTGGCCGAAATGAACTTGGTTGGTCTGCCTGTGCCAGCGGGGTTCACTGTCACAACAGACGTTTGCACATATTACTATAACAATAACGAAACATATCCTGCTGACCTGATGGATCAGGTGCATGCCGGTATAGCGCACATTGAATCCATTATGGGCAAAAAATTCGCAGACATGGATAACCCATTGTTGGTTTCTGTGCGCAGTGGCGCACGCGTTTCCATGCCGGGCATGATGGACACCGTTTTGAATCTGGGCTTGAACGACGAAACGGTCAAGGCATTGGCGCGTCATTCGGGTAATGAACGTTTTGCATACGATTCTTATCGTCGCTTTATCATGATGTTCTCGGACGTGGTATTGGGCGCAGACATCAATTTGTTCGAACACAAATTGGAAGAAATGAAAGAAGCCAAGGGCTACAAGGTTGATACAGAACTGACCGCAGACGACCTGAAAGAATTGGTTGAACAGTTCAAAGAAATCGGCGTCCAGATTGGCAAGGTTTTCCCACAAGATCCATGGGAACAGTTGAAACTGGGGATTGGCGCAGTATTTGGCAGCTGGATGAGCAAAAAGGCCATCACATACCGCAAACTGAACAACATTCCTGGCGATTGGGGTACCGCTGTAAACGTTCAGGCGATGGTATTCGGTAATTCTGGCGACGACAGTGCAACCGGCGTATGTTTCAGCCGCGACCCAGCCACCGGCGAAAACAAATACTATGGTGAATATTTAATCAATGCACAGGGCGAAGACGTCGTTGCGGGTATTCGTACACCACAGCCAATGAGCAAAGATAACTCTGGCCGTCTGTCATTGGAAGAAGCAATGCCAGACGTTTATAAAGAATTGTGCGATGTTCGTGAAAAACTGGAACAGCACTATAAAGATATGCAGGACATGGAATTTACAATCGAACATGGCAAACTGTGGATGTTGCAGTGCCGTAACGGTAAACGTACCGCGGCGGCGGCTGTTCGTATGGCGGTTGAAATGGTAAATGAAGGTTTGCTGACCAAAGAAGAAGCAATCTTGCGTGTTGGTGCAGACCAGTTAAATCACCTGTTGCACCCAATGTTGGATCCAAAGGCAACGCGTGACGTAATCGCGATTGGTTTGCCTGCGTCCCCAGGGGCCGCTGTTGGTCAGGCCGTCTTTAACGCCGAAGATGCTGAAAAATGGGCGTCCGAAGGGAAAAAGGTTATGTTGATTCGCGTTGAAACGTCCCCAGAAGATATCGCGGGTATGAACGCAGCACAGGGTGTTATCACCGCACGTGGTGGTATGACATCGCACGCGGCCGTGGTTGCACGTGGTATGGGTACACCATGCGTATCGGGTTCGCCTGACATCAAAATTGACTATGCAACCAAGACATTGACCACAACCGCTGGCGTTGTTATTCACGAAGGTGATTGGGTTTCTATTGATGGTGCACAGGGTCAGATTATCCGTGGCGCGGTTCCAACAGTATCTGTTGAATTGACCGGTAATTTCGGCACGTTGATGCAGTGGGTTGACGAAATCAAAACTTTGACGGTCAAGGCAAACGCCGAAACACCAAAAGATGCAAAACAGGCACGTGATTTCGGTGCCGAAGGTATTGGTCTGGCACGTACAGAACACATGTTCTTTGACCCATCCCGTATTCAGGATATGCGCGAAATGATTTTGGCCGATGACGAGGCCGGTCGTCGCGCGGCATTGGCAAAATTGTTGCCATACCAGAAAGCGGACTTTGTTGAACTGTTCAAGATTATGGACGGCCTGCCGGTCACAATTCGTTTGATTGACCCACCGCTCCACGAATTTTTGCCACACACCGATGCAGAAATTGCAGAATTGGCGGCGCACATTGGCAAATCTGTGGAATTTGTAAAGGCGCGCAGCGAAGCATTGCGCGAATCCAACCCAATGTTGGGTCATCGTGGTTGCCGCTTGGCCATTACATACCCAGAAATCTGTGAAATGCAGACACGCGCGATTTTGTCGGCGGCATTGGAATGCAAAGCGGCGGGCGTTTCTGTACACCCAGAAATCGAAGTTCCATTGGTTGGTTCCAAGAAAGAAGTCGATATCGTCAAAGCCGTTATCGATGCAACCGCCGAAGCATTGTTCAGCGAGGTTGGTGACCGCGTTGAATACACTGTCGGTTCAATGATTGAATTGCCACGTGCGGCATTGTTGGCAAATGAAATCGCAGAAAGTTGTGCGTTCTTTGAATTTGGTACAAACGATTTGACCCAGACAACATTGGGCATGTCCCGTGATGATACTGGTAAAATCTTGGACGAATACCGTGCGCGCGGCGTGTATGTCGCGGATCCATTTGCATCTGTTGACCAATTGGGCGTTGGCCTGTTGATAAAAGATGCAGTTGCCAAGGCACGCGCGACCAAGGGTGATGAAATCCACTTGGGCGTTTGCGGTGAACACGGTGGCGATCCTGACTCTATTGAATTTTTCCATCGGGTTGGATTTAATTCAGTGTCGTGCAGTCCGTTCCGCGTGCCAATCGCACGTTTGGCGGCGGCGCAAGCTGCGGTTAAATTCCCGCGCAAATAAAAAATGCCCCACACGGGGCATTTTTTAATAGAGAGCAAAGAGCAGAGCGCAGAGAGCAATGAAGTGCGCCATTCGGCGCACTTGTTTATTTCATGTCATTTCAAATATAGATAAAAAAATAAACTCTATCACTTTATCACTATATCACTTACTCACTTTTCATTGCTCTCTGCGCTCTGCTCTTTGCTCTCTCTATTAAACTTTGAACTTTAATTTTACGCTTTTTCGGTGTATAATTGCCGGCATGAAGAAAATTGCATTGCTATCTTTGATGTGTGCGTTGCCGGTTGCGGCATTTAGTGCGGAAAACCCAATGTTTGGGCGGGGCGCGCAAAATTCGCTGGGCCTGTATGTGGCACAGTCAACCGGTGACGGCACATTGTTCAAATTGGTTGAACCGTGGCTGTGGGAATTTTCGCCCCAGACCGTGTTTATGTTCCAGTATGCCCAGCCAATGGAAATATTCCGTCTGCCGGCGCGTATAAATTTTGAACTGACACAAAACGTTGCGTACCATGGTGGGCGCGGGTTGTCATTCTTTGCTGCGGGCGTGTCATGGGACGTCGCGTTATTGCAATGGCGCAGTTTCTATACCGGCGTGGGTGTTGGGCCGTATATGCGTGACTCGCGCGATCGTTGGGTGTCGTCGCGTCTGGTGTTTGGTGAACGCTTTTTTATCGGATATAAAATCGCAGACAACATGACCGTTGAATATTTTACCCAGCATTTTTCAAACGGTAATTTCACCGATCTAAATCGCGGTTTTAATTTTACCGGCCTGTCATTCAATTACAGTTTTTAGTTAGCAAGCAAAGAGCAATGAAGCCGCGCCAGTTGGCGCGCTTGTTTCTTTATTGTAGTTCCAGAATTTGAACAATGAACTAATGTGGATAAAAAAATAAACTCTATCACTTTATCACTATATCACTTACTCACTTTTCATTGCTCTCTGCGCTCTGCTCTTTGCTCTCTCTATTAAACTTTGAACTTTAATTTTACGCTTTTTCGGTGTATAATTGCCGGCATGAAGAAAATTGCATTGCTATCTTTGATGTGTGCGTTGCCGGTTGCGGCATTTAGTGCGGAAAACCCAATGTTTGGGCGGGGCGCGCAAAATTCGCTGGGCCTGTATGTGGCACAGTCAACCGGTGACGGCACATTGTTCAAATTGGTTGAACCGTGGCTGTGGGAATTTTCGCCCCAGACCGTGTTTATGTTCCAGTATGCCCAGCCAATGGAAATATTCCGTCTGCCGGCGCGTATAAATTTTGAACTGACACAAAACGTTGCGTACCATGGTGGGCGCGGGTTGTCATTCTTTGCTGCGGGCGTGTCATGGGACGTCGCGTTATTGCAATGGCGCAGTTTCTATACCGGCGTGGGTGTTGGGCCGTATATGCGTGACTCGCGCGATCGTTGGGTGTCGTCGCGTCTGGTGTTTGGTGAACGCTTTTTTATCGGATATAAAATCGCAGACAACATGACCGTTGAATATTTTACCCAGCATTTTTCAAACGGTAATTTCACCGATCTAAATCGCGGTTTTAATTTTACCGGCCTGTCATTCAATTACAGCTTTTAACAAAAGTTCAAATACCAAAGTTCAAAGTGCAAATAATGTGTGCGCCATCCGGCGCACTGCTTTATAGATTTGAACTTTGAACTCTGAACTTTGAACTTTTCATATTTACAGCCCCACGCAAAAATGTTATAATTACAACAATAAAGGTGGATGCCGCGATGGTATCTGCCACGTCAAACAACGGGTTTTCTGGGGATTTCCCCACGAAACGGGAGAATATTTATGATAAGCCGTAACGTCGCAGATTTCTGCAAAAATGCCATGGGAACTGTGTTCTTGTTGGCGGGGGCATTTTTTGTTTGTTCAACGCTGGTGTCAATTCGCGCCGTGTTTGCTGATCCGATCGCGCCGGCAAATACAATGTTGACCACCGCGCAATCACCACGTACAACCGCGACAAATTCGCGTCGCAATGGCACAAATGTCGTGTCGCGTCGTGACACCGCTACAACCGCCACCGCTACGGCTAACAGCGCGCGCAGCGTCGCAGCCCGTACAACCACATCGCGTACAGCCGCTGCGAATACCAATTCATCACGCAGTGTTGTTGCCCGCACAACAACAAGTCCTGCGCGCACCGTGCGCAGCCGCACAACGTCAACCGCGGCAAACAGCGCACGCGTATCATTGCAGGGTAACGCAATCCGTGGCAGTGCGACCACATATACCAACACATACACATACCTGAACAACAAATTGTACACGGGTAACTATTCAAACATCATCGATTCAACAACAGGTTTGATTTCGTCTGATGCGTACAATAATTGCATGGAATCATATTATACATGCATGGACGAAATCTGCACTGCACGTAATTCGGCCCAGCGTCGTTGTGCGTGCGCCGGTCGCGTCAAGGCATTTGCAGAGGCAGAAACCGCGCTGGAATCGGCAAACGAAGAACTGATCAAGGTATCTGGCGAATTGGCATTGCTGATTGCGAACAAGGGTAAAGATGTATCCGAAGCGTTCCAGCTGACCGACGCAGAAAAGGTTATGAACTGTGTTTCATGGCAGGAAACAACCCAGAAATACGGTACAAATTCTGACGAGGCCATCGCATGGTGCAACAACCATTCCATCTATGGTGAAAGCGGCAATAAACTGAGCACGTGCGCCAAACCATCTTACTGCACCAGCAGTGGGAACAACTTTGGCTTTGATATTGCGAATATCGACGGTTCGTCCAGTGATATTTTGGCGTCCCTGCAATCGTGGGCCGATGCCAAGGAAAGTACACTGACAATCCTGACCGACGATACCGACAGTTTGACCGACGCGTTCACAAACCTGTCTGACGTTGTGTCTGGCTTGGCGGGAATTGATGGCGCGCTCAGCAGCAGCGACAGTTTGAAAGATTCATTGGCGCAAACGTGGGGGTATGAATTGTTTGAATATGCCCATAACAATGTTTGCAATCGCGTGTTGGATTCCTGCTTTAACGGTATTTATGAGGCCTGTGGCACACCACCTTCGTCGGGTCGCAAATGCGGCAACGGCGCGTCCCAATGTCCATATAACTATAACAGTTATGTCAGCGTGTCGAACACCGGTACATATGAACTGAATTTCATTACACCAAATTCTGGCTATACTGCATCGAACAGCGCAACATGCTTTGGCTATTCGTCTTCGTCGGGTGACCCGTATTCAAACCTGCGTGGGCCGGTTGCCGATGCACGTCGCAGTATTATGCAGAAATATGCGTTGGACGCCAATGCGGACTGTGATTCATATGGTGAACAACTACGCAAAACCGCCCAGAACATCGGTTATCAAAAGGTTGCTGCGCAACAGGCGCTGCAACAAAAACGTCTGGAATTCGCAACCGAAGAAGAGACGTCTGTCAGAAATGCCGCGATTACTGCCAGCACGAATTTCAGCGAATGCATCAGTGAAATTTACGACTGCTATGAAACGCAGGCAAAATCAAACACCTCTTGGACAACGGCGCGTATCAGAACATATTGTGCCCAGGTTGCTAACGTTCCGCATTGCTATGAAGAAATGATTTGCAATCCGTCTAATTCGCCGTTCAAAGCCGTTATTGACAAGGCGGACAACGCCCAGTGCAAGAATTCTGCGGATTACACAACCAATACCTGCCGCAATATCGTGACATTGAACGATATCTTGAATGGTACAGGTGCAACGGCGGCAGAGTGCGCATTTGGTGACAATGTGACGTGTGACTCGGCGGCAATGCGTCAGAAGTGCTTGCTGGACGCGATTGGTACAGATGGCAGCACAACAGGCAAAAACGTCTTGCAAACTTGGACGAAACCAGAAGAATAAAAAAACGGGGCATCGCCCCGTTTTTTATTCCCCGCCATCGGAGGGGTGGCCGCGTAGCGGACGGGGAGGGTTACTGATTAGTGATAAAAGTGAAAGAGTGATTCAGTGATTTAGTTTTAGAATACAAAACTAAAAAAACTTGTCATTCCGGTGCTTGACACCGGAATCTAGGTAATAATGTTGCGCCACCGGCGCACTTATTTTTTACTGGATTGCCGCGCTTCGCTTGGATTCATTGCGAACGGAGCCGAAGCAATCCAGTTTGTTTAATGTCGCGCGCAGCGCATATATTATTTTTATCGCGGCGCAGCGTCAGCGAGAGGGATACTCTCTTTGTGTGTCGGTTTGTTGTAACTTTTCGTCAAAATCCTTGACTTTTTATAAAAAAATGTTACTTTTGTAGCAAGTTTTATACAAAACGCAGAACAAGAACAATATAAAAGAGAAAGAAGTATGAGCAATTTCGCAATCTTTCAAACCGGCGGCAAACAGTATCGCGTGCAAGCAGGCGATATTGTCAAGGTTGAAAAACTGGACGCTGACGGTACGGTTGAATTTGACCAAGTTTTGATGATTGGTGATAAAATCGGCACACCGTTTATTGACGGGGCCAAGGTTATTGCCACAGTTGTTGAACAGAAACGCGCTGACAAGGTTTTGGTGTTCAAGAAAAAACGCCGCCAGAACTATCGCCGCACACGTGGCCATCGTCAGTATATCACTGTTGTGAAAATCACAGAGATTAAGGACTAAGGAGTTTACTTATGGCACACAAGAAAGCAGGTTCGGCGACCACTAATGGACGCGACTCAGAAGGACGTCGTTTAGGCGTCAAAAAATCTGGTGGTAGCCGCGTTATCCCAGGTAACATCATCATTCGCCAGCGTGGCACATCTGTGCACCCGGGGTTGAATGTTGGTATGGGCAAAGACCACACATTGTTTGCAAAAATCGCAGGCATTGTGAAATTCAAAAAAGGTCTGGGCGATCGCAAGACAGTATCTGTCGAACCAGAAGCAAAATAACAAAACGCGCCATTGGCGCGTTTTTTATTAGAGCATAGATAAAAGAGCATAGATAATAGATAGTGCGTCAACGGCGCACTTCATTGCTCTCTGCTCTCTACGCTTTGCTCTCTTTATTGTGGTGTAGCGTCGTCGGAAATGGGTTCTTATTTTAACTTTCGTCTTTTATGTCGCTGGTACTTGTGATATAATTATGCCAAGTATGAGAAAGTTTCTGACATGTTTTTTTGCGTTGGCTTGTTTCGCGCCGACGGCATTTGCCGCCGACACGGCGTCGGTTACACCATCACGCGTCATTCCAACCACAACCCAGTCAGACAGCAGCGCATCACGCACGGTGTCGTCGCGCACCGGTGTGCGTACAACCGATGCAACAACATCTGTGCGCAGTGCCACATCCACGTCAAACACTGCAACGCGCAGCGCAACGGCCGCTGCACGTGCGTCCAGTACGAATGGCAATGTTTCCACATCGCGCACGGGATTGGATGCCGCGGTCAACACCAGTGGTCGTAATTCGCGGGTCGAGGCCGCCAGTATAAACAGCAACCCTGCGGTTCGCCGTTTGGGATTGACATTGCGCCCATCAACTGCAGAGGTTGGCGGTCGTGCTAAAATTGCCGGTACGGATACCCAGACGGGATCAAACATAGCATCAGAAATTCGTAACATATCAACACGCGCGGCAACCAAAACGGTCAGCGCGGAATCTATCGCCGATGCCAAGGAACGCTTGGAACAGACTGCCAGTTTGAACAAGTCGTGTCAGGAACAATACAACGACTGCATGGATCAATTCTGTGCAGTGATTGATTCTAATCAAAAACGTTGCAGTTGCAGTGCAAACCTGTCCAAATATACCAAGGTCGAAGATGCCGTCAAAGATGCTAATACCCAGTTGAACGAGGTTGCCCAGCGCATCCGCTATGTTGGTCTGTCGGCAGATGAAATCCGTGCAATTATGTCCGCAACCGAGGCCGAAGAGGCCCTGTCTGGCACGGTTGATACAACCGAAACGCGTAATATGTTGGAACAGATAGAGGCATTGATAAAAGATCCCAAGAGTTCCACATCATATTCATCGGATACATACACGGGGCTGGATATGGATTTAGATTTCACATCCGACACCAGTGATTTATTCAATCTGGATTTTCTGAATACAAATACCGGCAGTTTTTCAAACTTGCGTGGCACGGAATTGTACAACGCCGCGAAAAAGCGTTGTAACACCGTTCTGACCCAGTGTAAAGAGGTTGGCGCAACGTCCCAGCAGATTACCGGTAATTACGATTTGGCCATTGACAAGGATTGTATTTCGTACGAACAGGGCCTGACCAAGATGAACGAAACATTGGTGTCCAATGTGCGCAGTGCAAATCGTATGTTACAAAAGGCCCGATTGGCCGTATTGCAGAATAAAAATCAGTACGATGCCAAGGGGTGTATTGGTGCGCTGGATGCGTGCATGACCGATGATATGGTGTGCGGTGACAACTATGTAAAATGTCTTGACCCGACCAAGGTTTATATTGACGAAAATGGCAAGGTTGTATTAGGCCAAGACGTTACGAACATCACCGATTTTATGCAGGGTTACAATAATGCGAGCATCAACACCGATTTCTTGAAAGATTCAGACAAGATGTCAATCAATACGACAAATTGTAAGGCATCTGTTACCAGTGACAAAACGGTTGGTAATAATGGTGCGTGCGTCGCGGGTTACCTGATGCATAAAATTGGCACGGGGCAAAAGGTCACCGATGGCGGGTTGTGTCGTGCGGTTCTGGACAAATGCCAGGCATACACATACGACAAGAACGGCAATTATATACCATATAATGACATTGTTGTGAACTATGTTCAACGTGCGTTGGTCAATGTTCGTGCCGCCCAACAACAGATTATATCGGACTATGCATCATCGTGCATGCTGGACATCGCAACATGCTATAACCAACAGGTAACACAAGTAAATGCATGGTCGTCATCGGCCAGCATCGGCAGTGTGTATAGCGTTATGCGCGGTGCGTGCCGTAATGTTGCGTTGACATGTGCATATGCTGTCTTTGCCGAAGATAGCGAGTCGTGTAATAGTACCGATACGTGTATCGAAAATATTTCTGAGATGTTCTATCAGTCATTGCTGTGCCCTGATAATTCGACATACACCAAAACGGCTGGTACGGTGGGCACAAGTGGCTATGTCAATGACCGTTGCGTATGTAATACAGGTTACACGCCGTTCAGTGGTCAATGCTTGGCAAATTGTGGAAATAACGAGACGCGCAACACCTACGGTACATGTGTTTGCAATACAGGATACACACGTGTAAACGGTATTTGCACAGCAGACAGCTAAACAAAACGCCCAACAGGGCGTTTGTTATTTGTTTAACTTTTCCATAAAAGCGTTGTGATTTTCCAATTCATCTGGGTGTGCTGGGAATGTGCGGTGTGGAAAATCCCCCCCCGTTTTTGGTGTGTTCAAAAATGCATTATGTTGTTTTGCAATAATTTCACTGATATCTGGCGCGGGTGCGGTGTTTTCCAGTTCCTTGTATACCTTGGCCAAGATTTCTGCGTCAATCAGCGCACCGTGCGCATCGGCACGTGCCGTCAGTGATATTCCATACCATTTTGCCAGTGCGTCTAACGAATAACTTTTCGGCCCAAAAACACGATTCCGTGCAATGATAATAGAATCCAACTGGCGCGAACGTGGAATCTGGGGCAGGTTCAGCATTTCCAATTCATGATTGATAAACGGAAAGTCAAAATCAATCCCGTTATGTGCAACCAATGGTGCGTCGCCAATAAATTCCAAGAATTTTGGTGCAATAACAGACATCGTTGGCTTGTCTTCCAAGAAAGCATTGGAAATCTTGTGCACCATATATGTTTCTGGGGGAATAATTTTTCCATCTGGATTTATATATTCGTGGAACGTATGGTCGGTAATGCGCCCATCAATCATTTCAACTGCACCGATTTCAATACAGCGGTCGCCCCGTAAATATTCAAATCCTGTGGTTTCAATATCGAAACAAATAACGCGCGCCATAATCGTCCCTTTCGTGTGATAAAAATATATTTTTGATATGTTGTTGTGCGTGTATTATAATGAATGCGTGCATCTAAATCTAGAAAATCTTAACCCTGAACAAAAATTAGCCGTCACAACAACCGATGGGCCGCTGTTGGTGCTGTCGGGGGCTGGTACGGGCAAGACACGTGTGCTGACCACGCGTGTGGCATACATATTAAATTCTGGTCTGGCAATGCCGTGGCAGGTTTTGGCACTGACATTTACGAATCGTGCGGCGAATGAAATGAAGATACGTATCGCCGAATTTGCAGATGATACGGCCACGTGGCGTCCGTCTGATTTGTGGTGCGGGACATTTCATTCAATTTGCCTGCGCATATTGCGCGCAAATGCGACCGCGGCGGGTCTGCGTCGCGATTTTCTGATTTATGGCGAAGATGATCAAAAGGCAACCCTGAAAAATATTTTTGCCGATATGTCATTGGACGCCAAGGATTACAATCCATCCGATTGGGTGGAACGTATTTCCGCGATCAAGGACAAGGGGCTGCGTCACGGTGATGATATCGCGGTCAGTGATGTTGCCAAAAAAATCATGGACGCATATAACGCAGAATTGGCGCGTATGGGCGCGGTTGATTTTGGTGATATAATCTTACACGTGTTGAACCTGTTTGATAAAAATCCGGACATTCTGGCGCGTTATTCGCGGCAATTCAAATACATTATGGTTGATGAATTTCAGGACACCAATCGTGCCCAGATGCAATTCTTGGAAATGCTGACGCGCGACACCGACACCCCAAATATTTGTTGTGTTGGCGATGATGACCAGTCGATTTATTCATGGCGTGGGGCTGAAATCAAAAACATTTTGGGATTTGAACAGAAATTCAAAAACGCCCAGATAATTCGCTTGGAAACAAATTACCGCAGTACGCCAAACATTTTGGGCGCGGCCAATTCATTGATACGTCATAATCAGGGCCGCTTGGGCAAGGATTTACATACCGTCACCAACAGTAATTCTGGTGAACCGGTATATGTTTTAACCCTGCCGTCCGACTGGGACGAGGTACGCATTATCGCCGACACAATTATGCGGCGCGCGGACGGTGTGCCGTATTCTGATTTTGCGGTGCTGATTCGTGCAGGCAGTTTGTCGCGCCTGTTCGAAGAAGAATTTACATCGCGCGGTATTCCGTACAAATTGGTTGGTGCGACCAAGTTCTATGATCGCATGGAAATTCGTGATGCGGTTGCATATTTGCGTTTATTGGTCTACCCATTTGACGATATGTCGTTCTCGCGCATCATCGGCAAACCGCGCCGTGGTTTTGGCCCATCCGCGATTGCAAAAATCAGGGCATGTGGCATAAACCTGATGAACGGGTTGCGCGCGGCATCGTTGTCTGGGAAACAAGGTGCAGCGGCCACAGAATTTTTATCAGCATTTGATTTTGATTGGGCGGGTATGTCCCCCATGGATGCGGCGCGTACAATATTGGAAAAATCGGGCTATATAAATCATTGGCGCACGTCCAAGGATACGGATGCCGGCGAACGGTTGGACAATATTCGTGAATTGATAACAAACGTAATTGCAAAGTATGATACGTTGCCGGATTTCTTGGAACATGCGGCATTGATGACGGCGGACGACAATGATAACGATGCCGCGCCCGTGATTGATGCGGTCAGCATTATGACCATTCACGCGGCCAAGGGACTGGAATTTAACACAGTGTTTTTGCCCGCATGGGAAGATGGCATTTTCCCAAATGACATGGCGATTGACGGTGGCGGGTTGGAAGAAGAACGCCGCTTAGCATACGTGGCAATCACGCGTGCGCGTCGTCGTGCAATTATTTCAAACGCAATGTCGCGCATGGTGTTTGGTTCGCGCCAGTATAATTCGCCCAGTCGTTTTATCACGGAAATGGACAATCATTTCTTGGATTTCCAAGGGGGCGGCCCGCGCAATATTCGCGCGTCAAATGTGCCGCGTCCATCATACGCACCACGTCGCCCCACGCCGCCGCCAGCCGCGCCTAAAAGCGTGGTTGGGCGTCTGGTATCGCACGCCGATATGGGACGCGGTGTTGTTATCGAAGATGCGGGTAATATTTTAACGGTTGCATTTCGCACACGTGGTATAAAAAAGGTCGCGCGTGATTATCTGGAATTTGTGGACTGATTTTATTTCTTGTTTTCCTTGATAATCTTTTTCCACTTTTTGTATTCGCCATACGCATCGTTCCACAGACGTGTTGCATCTGATTTAATCTTTTGACCAATGCTGTCATCAATGCTGCCTCCGATTTTTTTGGCGATATCCATTGCGTGATTTGCCAAATACGCCACCAGAATCCCCGACAACAGCACAACCATAAAATTATCGTCTTTCAAACTGGGGACTTGGGCGGCCATATTCATATCAATAATTCCCGACAACAATGCCGCACACAGCGCAACCACAATCGACAGCGACACAAAATATAACGCCGCATTTATGAAACGCTGAATCTGGGCGGACAATGATTCCACCTTGAACAATCCCAAGAATCCGTTGAATATCGTTCCGGCAATTCCCTTGTACGATGTTTTGCCAACGGTTTCGGCAATCGCTGTAAATGGCAACATTATCACGGCCAAGAATAAATCAGCAATCACGCCCAGCGCGATAAATGCAAACTTGAACGCGTTATACACAAACAGCACGACAAACGCCACGCCAATCACAAATGAAAACGCACTGTGCCCAATCCCCGCCAGCATCCATTTGAATCCGGCGGCAATCGCCGTATAGAAAAATCCCGACAATCGTGTCGGCACGCACATCATGTCGGCGGCGGCATTCGCATCAATCAGCATACGCGCCGGTGTATGCGCGGCGGTGTATTCACGAATCGCGGTGCACGTATCGGGCAAATCCACACCCGCAACATCCGCAATCGTGTTCAAAATAAAGTCCGATAAATACGTCCCGACTGTAATAATCGGGCCCATAATCCACATAAACACACGCGCCGGCCCAAATTGCAAGATAATAATCCATATCGCAATCGTTGCACCTTTCTTGACGACGCTTTTTGCCAAATCACGCACGTTGGATTTAGTGGTCATCATCTGGTACGTTTCAAACATCGCCCAGAATATATATGCGATAATAATAAATATCACCACAAACCGCACCAATGACCCGTCCAGTATTTCCGCTACCCATGACATAGCATTCATAAATGCCAGACCGGCTTTGGCCTCAATCGGGACATAATCTTTGACCAACTGTTGATTTTGAAATCCAGATTGAAATTTGGTTAAATCGCGCGACATGTCATTGGTAAAAGATTCCAGATTGTGTTCCGTTGTCCACGCACCAAATTCACCAATATCACCACCCGCCGGTAAATTAGTTGCGGCGGACACCGGCGCGGCAAACATAATCGCGGCGCACATAATTAAATTTGATAAAAATTTCATTACATGTTTCATCAATCTTTCTTTCCTGCGGCCTTGGATACGGCGTCAAATACCTGTTGTGGGACGCCCCAAATCTTTTTGCCCAAATCTTTTGTCCATATGCCAAAATCAAATTGTTCCTTGCTGCCTTTGCCCAGAATCGCATCAACCTTCGGCGATATGGCAAAGAAATACAATACGAACATAAAGAACATTATCAGCAAGAAATCAAATCCGTCGTCCAAGAAATCAAATGCATTCGGATATGTGCGTTCAACCATCGCGCGCTGGGCGGTAAAGCAATCTTTGAACTTGTCTGCGTCCATTTCGCCATCTGATAATGCAACGCGTTCACATGTGGCAAATACATTCATAACAGACATTGTTTGCGCATCTGGGTTTTCCACCGTGCGCCCCAACAATGGCGGTATAATCGCACTGTACCCATCAGCGGGCCCCGGGAAATATTCGTCGGCGGCAAATGATACCGTTGCGTATATAATCAGAATCTTTAACGAAATCGCAACAATCTGAACCGCGGATTTAACCAGCATCGTTACCGCATTTGCAACGACATTGCTGGCCAGTTTCCATGTTCCCTCGAACGCGGTTGCGGCAATTATCAGCGGCAGGAATATGATAATAAACACCAATTTGAACACAACCGACAACACTTGGAAAAACAGGTCAAATCCAATTATCAAAAACATTATGACCAGCACAAATCCCGCAATCCATGTAAACGCGCCGCCACCCAGACCCAGCCACGCATAATTCATCATCGCAAATCCGCCCGCCGCGCCCGCCAGCATCACTGCATTCAAATTACTCATTGTGCACATAAACGGTTGCAGAATTGGATTTAACAAATCGCCCGATGCGGGGTTATCAATTGCACCACATTGCGTTGCATCAACAACACCTGATGCCGCCATGGACAATTCCGCCCCAACGTATAACACCGGTGTAATTGTAACATTTGAAATTGCGCGCAACGCGGTTGTGCCACCCATGCCCAGCGTCCCCAGAATTGCGCCAACAAACATTATACGTGCGGCTTGTCGCCATACCTTGTCAAACCATGCGGAAAATTCCAATTTCTTTTCCTTGGTGTCCAACGCGGTGGTCTTTTTCGCGGCGTCCCAAATATATTGTGTTGTGTATATAAACAGGTAAATTCCAAACCCAATTACCAATAAAATCCAAATATTGTCCAACATCGCTGTCCAGAATATTTCTGCGGCATTACCAATCACACTGAACAGTTCGGCAATATACCCACACAGAAAGCAGCCATTTGCACTGGCAATATTATCGCCCGCACCAATCGCGGTTAGAAAGTTTTGTGTGCTGGTGTACGTCAATGCCGCCCCGCCAATGGACGACGACAAATACCAAATGCCCAACCCAATCGCAATCGCGCCCATCAAGAAACGAATGGCAATGGAAATCAGTTTTGCTTTCATCATTTCGCACCGCCTTTGTCGTCTTTCTTTGGCGCGTCGCCACCCGACAGAACTGTTTTTGCTAATTTCGTTGCGGCCTGTACCACATCCGTGGTCAGGCGCATTGCATCATCGGCCAACTGGTCGCCCATCTTGTGTTCTTCGCTGACGTCAAACACCGACAGAACCATTTTTGTAACCTGTGGAATCTGGTCATATATGAAATTCAGAACATAGACCAGAACAACAACACTCATCAACGTAATCTGTGCCAAGTTATCTTCGTTCAGGTCGGCTGCAAAAACATCGCCCGATAAAATCGCACCCATCAGTTCGGCGGCCGATGTCCCTGGGGCCGAAAAGAATTTCGCGATAATCACCATAATCACCGTGTATGTCAGCACGCACGATGCCAGTGAAATAATCGCATTTAACAAACTTTTGAATTGTCCAACCCCCAGTTTTGAACCCAATCCTGACATCCACGACGGCACGTCCGATGCCCCCTTGAACGAAACCATAACCAGTGATAATGGAAAGAAAAATGCAAAGAACATCATCGCAATGATAATGTCCACAAAGTAAAAACAGAACCGCACAAATAACTTGAAAAATCCATAGAATAAATACAGTCCGACAAAGAACAGACAAATATGTTTTATCAGCGCGCCAATACCCAACAGTGCTTTCCATGTGAATGCGCTGTCCATCACGGCAATCCCCAGTTTCATAAACGATTGAAACTGTGTTATCGTCGTCTTCATCAATAAAATAATCGTGTCACGCAACTGCGGACGATAGAATCCATCATTGGACATTTCCATCGGTTGGTACGTAACCTGTTCATTTACCGTATCGGTGTTGGTTTGCAGCATGCTCTGGCTGTACACCAATGCGATTTTTGATGCGGGTTCAAATGTGACCTGTGTCATAAATCGCGGAAACATAACCCCCATGGACAGGAACGTCAACGCCACCAGCGAATTGATAAATACCGGTCGTATGGATTTTGCATACCATGGATCGCGCACGCCACCCTTGATATTCTGCCATACGGCATTGATGACAAAGAACGCAAACAGCACGCAGAATATAATTGCACAGAAAATCGCGAATTGTTTATACACTGCGGCGGCCGCTGTTGATACAACTTGAAACAGGCGGTCAAAAACCTCGCACCCCCAGCACTGGACGGCAGAATCAACCAAAGAATTCATGAACCCGTTCATTTCTTTTTAATCCAACCCGCTATTTTGCCGATCTGTTTGCCCAGATTCTTGGTGTTGCCCCATGTTCTGGACGCGTCAGAACCGACCTGTTTATACAACTTGTCCATGCCAGACCCGACATAAGAATTTAACTGGTCACGGGTCATTTCGAATATGCGTAACATCAAATAGAACGTCAGTATCGACGAAATCCACAGCAGCGAGTGCCCGCCAAACCCAATGCCGGCATTTGCCATCTGGGGCATGTTGGACGCGGCCGTGCCACCGGCGGCAACCACGAACACAGAACTTGACCAATTAAACAACGACTTCACAATCGCCAAATTGACACACAAAATAAACGCACACGCAATCATCGTGATAATCAGGCGTTGCAACGCCTTGGTAATTCCAGAAAACGCTGGCCACACATCAAACCATTTATTCGCATCTTTGGGCTTTGCCACCCACGTCAGAACCTGAAACGGGTACAATACCAACGCCATACCGAAATTAAATATCGCCTGAATAATCAGCAACGCCATGAACAGGTTGCTGCCCACAAATGCCACCACCAACAATATACCTGATATGACATTCATGAAATCTTCGCCACCGTGTGGTACCAATGTCAACAGCCCGCGCAACCCACGCACAATAAATTCAAATCCGCGTTTGATAATCTGGTTATTGGCGTGCGATATGTCAGATACCGGTTGCACCAAAAATTCGCATGATGATTTACTGATCCAGCCATGCGCCACAATGTCAGGCGGACATTCCACGGTGGGCGTGGCAACGCCGGTTTCATTTATCGTTTCTGTAATGCTGTGCGTGTACAACGCCCCAAATTGCAAGAACGGATTGACCAACCATTCGGTTACGTACACGGGGCGAATCTGTAACAACACAACCGCAGCGAAAATCGCACGAAAGCCCGAATGCAAAACGTTTGTGGTGATTTTTTCGGCTGTAACCGCGCCTGATGAAAAATCGCCGCCACCCGAAAAACCAAAGAATCCCACCCATAATTTTGGCAGGTATAATTTAATCAAATACAGTGATATGGAAACGGCAACAAAACCCCATATCAAAACATAAATTATGCCGTCGCCATTACCCACAAAAAATTCATAACCGCCCGTCGCCACCGCCATCAGCGCGTCCAGCACAATTGGCACCAGTGGGGCCAGATTTAACGCATCAACAATTTCATACTGTGCAAATGCCGGCACGGGTACGCCTGCACAAAAGGCCGCAATCGCCAGCGCGCCCAATGCGCGCACCATGCACGTAAAAAGATTGCGTTTCGATAAAAACATTCTCTCTGGTATCTAAATTATCTGCTCAATTATATCACAATTTGGGACAAAATGTGATATAATTGCAAATAAAATGAGCCGTTTGAAACAGTTTTGGATTGTTTTTTTATCGTTCCTGCCAATTTCGGCGGGCGCGGTTGCGCCATTTATAATTCAGGGCCTGATTGGTGCAACGGGCATATTTGGGTATTCAATATATCGTAACATGTCGCCGACTAATATGGCGGACGCAATGAATTTCTTTTCATCGTGTTGGTCGTGCCAGTTATTTTCAGATATCGTCACGGCAATGTCCAATATGTTGCCGGGCGTGTACAGTGCGATTGGTGGTGTGATAATTCCAATTGCGGCGGGATTGACCGCGGTATGGTTCGCATGGAAAATATTTTCTGGTTTTTTGAACGCCAAGATTGACCAGCCGTGGTCAATTGCTGGCGCATTCGGTACGCACCTGATAAAACTGACCGCGGTGTGTGCATTGCTATTGATTCCATTGCCACGCATGTTAAATGACATTATTTTTGAACCGGTGTTCAGTGTTGGTTTTACTCTCAACAGGGCGGTTACTGGTAATGAAAAGTTTGCCGAATGCATGGTTGCAACTGCCATCGCAGATTCTGTGTCGGTTGACGCTGCCGCGGCAAACGTGGGCGCGTATTCGCCAAACCTGCGCCATGGTCTGACATGTGAAATCGCCAATGTGCACCAGATAACAGGTCTGGGTATGACTGTTGGTTGGACAATGATGAATATGGCGTTTGATACCCAGTATATGCATAAGCTGATGTGGAATGTGCCAGTGTTCCCAAATGTTCCAATCTTTTTCGCGGGCCTGTTGGTGCTGGTGTTGTTCTTGATGGCATTGTTGCCCGTGCCCCTGTATTTCTTGGAGGTATTTATAAAGTTATCCATGGATTTAATCATGTTGCCGTTTATGTTCTTGTCATGGTTGTTTTCGGGTTGGCCCATATTCCCCAGTGGCGGCAAAAACATTCAGGCGATTGTAAATGATGTTGTCAAGGGAACGGCGGGCATCGCCATGGTTGGTGTGTTTATCACGTTTGCGGTAATGTTTCTGAATGCGGTGTTTGGTACGTGGGGGGGGGCATCACGCTTGGCCACCGCGATGGCGCAAAACGATTCGTATTTTTTGATAGACGGATTGATGATGCGTAACGACAGCATTATCACAATCGTGTTGATGGGAATTTTTATCGCTATGTTCATGACCATGATTCCTGCGCTGGTCAAGACCCTGTTTGCCAACGTAAATATTCCAACATCATTCTATGAAGGGGTAAAAAAAGACCTGAATACCCTGTGGGGCGACCTGAAAAAATGGTACGCCGTGATAAAAAAATAAAAAATCAAGCCCTTTATTTAACAAGCCCCCCTTTTTTGTGCAATCCGAATCTGATATAATTCTTAGCAATGAAACAATATCCGATTCTTTATTGGCCACGCAAAACGACCGGTGATGATGATTACCGCCTGTCGCGCAAGGTCATAAATACCGCGACCGGTATAATGCCCGATGTTATGACCGATGATTTGGACGTGGCGGGTGCGTTGCACGATAACCCAGACGCGACGATATATTACCCTGTATTTTGTGAATCAACCGGTTGGTGGGGCGAATTACTGGGGGCTGATGCGGTTGTTACCGATAAATTGATTATATCGCCAGAATGCCAGTTGATGGTTATTCGTGCGTCGTCTGCGGCGGGGGCGGCGCATAGTTCTGGTCAAAATCAATTATTGGCGGCGGAAATATACCCGACCAGCGGATTTTTCAAAAAGATGAATTCCGGTATTGCAACGGTGGCCGATATGCTGGCCACGGACGCGGGCACGATTTTGGCGTTGTTTTCTGGTAAAAACCGGTCACAGTTCATAAATGTACTGGAATCTACGGGTAATTCATACCTTGGTTGCATCGGGCGGTACTAATATTTCTTGCAATACAGAAAAATCCTTGTATAATCTGCACGCTAAAAAAATATAAACAAAGGGTAATACGATGAAAAAAGGAATTCATCCTGAATATCACGAAATCAACGTCACACGTACGGACGGCAAAACCGTAAAAATGTACAGTTCCGTTAAAAAAGATTTGATTTTGTCCACAGATAACCTGAACCACAGTGCATGGACCGGCCAGCGCACAAACTCTGGCGAAAAGGGTCAGCGCGTTGAAAAGTTCAAGGGTAAATTTGCTGGCTTTAACTTCTAATCTAAAATATGGGAACGGGGCACCGATATGGAACTGTTGATAAAGGGTTCAACGGAATTAAACAAAATGTTTATGGCATTGCAACGCACGGCCAGTGGGTTGCGCCATGACTTTGGCGAAATTGAAAACCTGCAACAGTCATTGCATGGTGCGCACGATTTTGTGCAAAAGGCATCGGCCCGTATCGAAGAAAGTATCCTGAACGATTTGTTGTTGGTGCGCCCATCGGCGGGACTGCTGACCCCGAACGTAACACGCGATGGCGATGGCCGTGATGAATTTGTGTTATCACTGTCGGGTGCGGCGAACTTTGTCCGTGCAAACCCGCATTTTGCGATTTCATTGGCATTGCGCACAAACGATGACACAAAAATCGCATTGGTGTATTCCCCAATTGATGAACGTCTGTATTATGCAGAGGCAGCGCGTGGTGCATACGCCTTTTCTGCGTTTCATTCCGCCCGTGTCAAGGTTTCTAATATCGAAGAATTACCAAACGCAACGCTGGCGTTTAACACGAACGATTCGCGTATGGTATCGGCGGACATTCGTCGTACTGGGTGTCCTGCGTTGGATTTGGCGTGGGTCGCATCAGGCAAATTTGATGGTTTTGTATCTGACCCGTTGGACTATGCAGAAATCGCTGCGGGCGACCTGTTGGTACGCGAAGCGGGCGGTAAAATTTCCATGGGTGCTGATTTAATTGCCACCAATGGTAAAATTGAATTGTAATTCGCGGGGTGTTTGCCCCGCTTTCTTTCGTCATGTACTTGCAAAGTTGAAATAAATATCTTAAACTTTGTGTCATGAAATTCAAAAAGTTCTTACGCATTCTGTTAAACGTTATATTCTGGTGCTTTACCGCGGGAATCGCAGCACTGGCGGCATTAGTGCTGATTTACGGTAATGATTTGCCGGATTATAAAAAATTGGCAACGTACGCGCCACCCGTCGCAACGCGCCTGTATGCGTCGGACGGATCGTTGCTGATTGAATACGCCGAAGAACGCCGCGTATTTATTGACTTTGCCGATATGCCAACCCAGTTGGTAAATGCATTTGTTGCGGCCGAAGATCAGAATTTCTGGACGCACCCAGGTATTGATATTCAGGGCATTACGCGTGCGGTCATCAACAATACGCTGGGCGCGATGGGTTTCCATACCAACTTTTCTGGTGCGTCAACCATCACGCAACAGGTCGCAAAAAACTTCTTTCTGACATCTGAACGTACACTGTCGCGTAAAATCAAAGAGGCAATTTTAGCCCTGCGTCTGGAACGTACTTTTTCCAAGCAGCATATTATGACCCTGTATTTGAACCAAATATTCTTGGGTGCGCGCGCGTATGGTGTTGGGTCGGCGGCATTAATGTATTTTAACAAGCCCGTTTCGGAATTGTCTTTGGCAGAATGTGCATTTTTGGCGTCATTACCAAAGGCACCAAATAATCGTGACCGTGCGGTTGAACGTCGTGATTATGTTTTGCGCCGTATGGTTGCAGAAAAATATATTACCCAAGAACAGGCAGATGCTGCCGTGGCCGAACCACTGAATATCAACAGTGGATTTACCGCACAAATGGAATTGGACTTTCAATATTTTGCCGAAGATGTGCGTCGTCAATTACTGAATACAATCGGACGTGAAAAATTGTATAACGATGGTCTGTATATAAAAACAACCATTGTGCCAGAATTACAGCGCGCAGCCGCCGCGGCACTAAACAAAGAATTGGACAGATACAACGCCAACCGCGGTGACGATGAACCAAAATTACAGGGCGCGATTATTGCGATGAATCCGCATACTGGGCGCATTGTGGCAATGACGGGCGGGCGTTCTTTTGCGGACAGTTCATTTAACCGTGCAACACAGGCGATGCGTCAAATCGGGTCAACAATAAAACCATTTGTGTACCTGGCGGCGTTGGAACGTGGCATGTCGCCAGAGGCAATGATACTGGACGCACCAATCGTTGGCTGGCGCGAAGATGACACGTTGTGGAAACCCGAAAATTATGACAAGAAATTCTTGGGTGATGTGCCATTGCGTCTGGCACTGGAAACGTCGCGCAATGTTCCGGCGGTGCGCTTGGTTGAAAAAATCGGCGTGTCCAACGCTATCGAGGTTGCCCAGCGTTTCGGTGTGTACCCCCAGAATTTGAAAAATATCAATTTGTCATTGGCATTGGGTTCGGGCGAAACAACGCTGGAAAATCTGGTGCTGGGGTATTCGGCATTTGTAAATGGTGGTCGCGTAATTCAACCAAAATTGGTCGATTATATCGAAGACAGATATGGGCGCGTAATCAATGGCACGCCAACCGAAATGATTGCGTGGTCTGATGATATGCAACCAACACCCAAAACAGTGGAATCAGAACCTCTGTCTGATGCACAGAGTTTGTATCAACTGGTATCAATTCTGCAAGGCACGGTTGAACGCGGTACAGGCAAACAGGCACGCGTTGCGGGTCATACGATTGCGGGTAAAACTGGTACGACCAACGATGTCAAAGATGTATGGTTTGTTGGATTTTCAAAAAATTTAATCGCGGGTGTATATCTTGGCTTTGATACGCCGCGACCATTAGGGCGCGGGGCGGGCAGCCATCAGGCCGCGCGCGTATTTGCTGAATTTATGACAACCGCATTGGCAGGCCAGAAAAACCAGCCGTTTTCAGTACCTGATGGTTTAACATTTGTCCGCGTAAATCGTCGCAGTGGCGCGGTCGCCACCGCCGATCCCGATGGTGTGATTATTATAGAGGCGTTCAAGGCCGGCCAAAAACCCAACCCAGCACCCGCGGCGCGTCGTGCGGAATCCAATCCTGTGGTTGGCGGCGTGTTTTAATTTAACTTTTTGTTGTAAATATGATACTCTGTGTATCAGAACAGCACAAGGAGATTTGATATGAAACAGATTCTTGTTGGATTGGCAGCGGTGTTATCAATTGCGGCATGTGATAAACCAGATGAAAACAATGCAATAATTCGCACGTGTGGTGATTATGATGTTGAAATTACATTGTCCGATACGGGCGACACAGTCAATGCCACAATCAATGGTGATGCGACAACGTTGAACCATGCGATTTCTGCATCGGGTGCGCGTTATGTCGGTGTATTGAATGATACGGATATCACACTGTGGAACAAGGGCACAGATTGGACGTTGTTCTTGGGCGACGACGATACCGCAGTCGCGATTGAATGTATCGCGAAATAAGATTTATTTTGCCACATCTTTGTGATAAAATAGTCAGCATAAGAAGGAGATTTTTATGCTGACTAATTTTTTTCTGTCGCGCGGATTCAGTTTTTTTGCCAGTGGTTGGACACAATTTGCCGCGGCGTTCGGACTGTCTTTTGTGATAATGCTGCTGTTTGGTCGGTCGTTTATTGCGGCTATGCACGCATGGCAGAAAAAAGGCCAGCCCATCAGTGAAAACGTTCCAGAATCACATCGGCAAAAGGCGGGCACGCCAACCATGGGTGGAATTTTGGTCGTGTTGGCAATTTTGATTTCGTCGGTACTGTTTATGCCAACGGACAGTCACGCCGCGTGGATTGCGCTGGCGGCAATGACAATGTTTGCAGTAATCGGTTTTATTGACGATTATAAAAAGGTTTCGTCGCAATCCAAAAAGGCGGCAAACGGCCTGTCGCCATTGACACGTCTGGTCACCGAAGGGGTATGTGTTGTTATATTGGCGTACATGATAAACAGCATTATGCCACCATATATCCCAGAATATTCACTGGCACTGGGGGCGGGCATAATTGTGCCATTAGGATTGCTGTATTACGTGTTTGCATATTTTGTTATTTGCGGGTCTGCAAATGCAACGAATATCACAGACGGTCTGGACGGTATGCTCGCTAAATTATATATGCCGGTTCTGGTTGTACTGGTGGTTGCGCTGTATGGTGCAACTCGTATCGGATTCATGGATACGGTTATGTTTTTGCCAACGGCGTCCGGACTGTATGCGGTTCTGGGGGCGGCATTTGGTGCGATACTGGGATTCTTGTGGTATAATGCGCGGCCGGCGGCAATATTTATGGGTGACGTTGGGTCACTGGCACTGGGCGGATTTATGGGTACAGTTGCAATGTTGTTGAAATCAGAAATCATTATGGGTATCGCGGCTGGTATGATGGTGATTATTCTGATGTCGTCATTTATTCAGACAATGTGTTTCAAAATCACGCGTCGGATTACGGGTACGGGCCGTCGTGTGTTCTTGCGCGCGCCACTGCATCACCATTTTGAGGAGTTGGGTTGGCCAGAAACCAAGATTGTTGACCGATTCTTTATTATATCGGTACTATTTTCAGGATTGGCATTGGTACTGTTAAAATTTGCATAATGCGTTCCAGCCCGCGCAAGCGGGCCTTTTTTATAAAATATTTTTTGACGGGTATATTTTCGTAAAAATCATGGTATAATACGGGCATGAGCATAAGAACCGAAGACAGTAAATTCACCAGTTGGATTCTAGAGATAGACCGCCGTCTGCTGTGGGCGGTGTTGGCACTGGTATTTGTTGGGGCAATATTTGTTGTTTCTGCGGGCAGTGTGTCCGCCGCACGCATACACCAGCCATGGTATTTTTTCTTGGTAAAATCCATACCGTTTTATGTCATTGGACTGATAACATTGTTTGTTGCCAGTATGCTGAAAAAGCAATGGGTGCTGGGTATATCGACGTTAAATGTTTGTGTGGGGCTGGTGCTGTTGGCTTGGACATGCATTGTGCCCTATAAAATCAATGGGTCAGCCCGATTCGTACATACGCCAATTACAAATATTTCCCCATCAGATATTATGAAACCGGGATTCGTGATTTTGACCGCGTGGTTTTTGTACAAAATGCACAGTACATACGGCGATAATATGTTTTTGGCGCGTGATGCGTGGCGTTTCCGCAAACTCAGTTGGTGGACGTATCTGGCAATATTTGTGCCGGTGCTGTTGATTATGTTTTTGCACCCTGACGTGGGGACGGCATTCTTGTACACAATTACGTTTGGTGGTATGACATTTTTGGCGGGATTGCCATGGTCGATTGTAATCGGTTTGGTTGGGCTTGGACTGTTTGCGGGTGTGACGGCATTTATGATTATGCCACACGTCCATGCACGTTTTATGTCGTTCTTTACCGGCCAAGGGGACAAGTATCAGGTAACGCAATCAATTCAATCGATTCAGCACGGCGGCCTGTTGGGCAGTGGTGATGACGCATTTGTCAAAGAATCCTTGCCCGATGCGCATACTGACTTTATCTATGCCGCCATTGTCGAAGATTTTGGTGCAATCGTTGCGTGCGTGTTGCTGTGCGGGCTGGTATATGTGTTAAAGCGTTTGACCACAGACGCCATGTCATCGCGCAATCCGTTTGTGTTCTATGCAACGGGCGGCGCGGCGATATTGTTTGGAACACAGGTGTGTATCAATCTGGCAACAACACTGCACATGATGCCGCCAAAGGGTATGACATTGCCATTCATTTCATACGGGGGCAGTTCGTTTGTCGGGTTCTGCCTGCTGTTCGGTATGGTTTTGGCACTGATACGCGAAGATAAATGGAAATAGGGGAATAATATGAAAATATGGATTGCAACGGGTGGTACGGGGGGACATGTGTTTCCAGCACTGAGTGTCGCAACAGAATTGGTCGCGCGTGGTCATCGGGTTATAATTTCAACCGATAGTCGCGTCAAGAAAATGGTGCGCGATGGCGCGCCGGCTGGCGCAAAATTGGCGTGCGTGTGGGCGTCGGGCGTTGGCGCAAAGAGTCGCCTGCACCAAATCATCGCACTGTCGAAAATCGCATTTTCGGCGGCGGCATTGACGTTGCGTTTCGCGTTTTCACGCCCCGCGCGTTTGGTTGCGTTTGGTGGCTATGCATCTGTGCCGGCGGTATTTGCCGCGCACGTGTGGCATATTCCAACATTCTTGCATGAACAAAATGCCGCGATTGGTCGCGCAAATAAATTCACAATGCGCTGGGTTAAAACATTGATGACCAGTTTCCCAACCGTATCTGGCATTCCTGCCGGCACGTCGGCACGCGTGGTTTATACGGGGCTGCCGGTGCGTCGTGAATTTTTGACCTTGGCGGGCAGTCCGATTCCAAAGCAGGGTAAATTATTGGTCACGGGTGGATCACTGGGCGCGCAAATCTTGGACGATGTTGTGCCGGTGGCAATCGCCGCAATGAAAAATAAAAAGATTTTTGTTACGCACCAGACGCGTCCTGAAAACGTTGCGCGTCTGCAAAAATTTTATGCCGAAAACAAAATCCATGCAAATGTGCTGTCGTTTATTCATGATATGGCTGCGACGATTGCCGATGCCGATTTGGTTATTGGACGCAGCGGGGCCAGCACGGTCATAGAATTGGAAACAATCGGTCGTGGTGCGATTTTTGTGCCATTGGGCATCAATCCTGATCAGGCCGCCAATGCCGCCAGTTTTGCGCGTCTGGGTGGCGGATTTGCGATTGAACAATCTAAATTTACGGCGCGGTGGTTGACGGCAACGCTGACCGAATTGTTTGATAATCCATCGCGCTTGGCCAAGATGGCGCAAAAGTCATGTGTGCTGAATAATGCGGTGAATTTAATCGCCGATGAAATAACAAAATAATATCAGACGCATTTTCCGCTTGCGCGCGATTCGTCATTTGGTCTATGATTGAATCAGGAAGGAAAGGAAAATGCGTCATATCGCTGTTTCTGCGTTATCATTATTTGTAATTTTACCAGCGTGGGCAAATGCCCGTCTGCCGGTCGTGAATATTGCGGCAGGTGGCGTTTCTGCGCGTGCGGCATTTGGTGATGTCGTGGCCACGCCCGCATCGGCACAGGTTGCATCAACCGCGTCGTCCGCATCAACGGTGTCTGTTGCGCCTGTACAAAAATCCAAGAAGGTTATTGCACGCAGTGCGAAAAAATCGGTTGCCCCAGCGCCGGTTGTGACCGCACAAAAAACATCTGTGGATACGGGGGAACGTATCGCCGCCAATGATGATATTTTGTCCCCACATCGCCCCAGTGCGGATTTGTGGGCTCGCAGTACATCCGACGCGCCGTTACGCATGCCAGATGTATCTGAATTTGCGGTATATCGCACTGACAGTTTATTGCCCGAAGAAAATATTGATTCATCGTATGCCGTTGCAACCCCCGCGCGCAGTGTGGTTGCACGTGTCGAAAACACGTCTGCAAATGTGCCAACGCCAACGTCGGCGTTGTCTGAATTTGATGCGCAAATCGCGCACCTGAACGAATTGCAACAGCGTGCGAACGCCAGTGTTGTCGCAAATAATGCTGCTACGACCGATACGTCACTCGCCCGCCGTGCAGATGTCACGGTGCGCAGCCCGATTGTTTCAACGCCCGTCGCCCCCAAAAACAGCGCGTCTGCAACCGATAATGTTGCATTGTCGCGTTTGGTCGTGCCGATGGACAACAATGATGTAATTGTTCGTGCGGTTGAAAAATCCGAATCGCCACGTATTGCCACGGTGCGCGATGACATGACCAAGATGTCGCCAACCGAATTGCGCAAAGCGTTTCGTAAAACATTCTTGTCCGAAAATAAACACCTGTCGACCTACCAGATGGACAACCGTTTTGATGTGGCCAGCGATATGACCACGTCGATAGAGGGATTCACATCACGTCGTGATTTGTCAGAGGTTGGCGGTATTCGTCCACTGGAAATCAAAATAAAATTCCGTGACGATGATTCTGCGTTGTCGCGTGATAATTATAATTTATTATCGGAATATGCTGGGATTGTTGTTGCAAATCCAACACGTGCGATTCAGGTTGGTATCCCGCAAAATGTCGCAAACAGTAACGACGCCCGTAAATTGGCGGCGCGCCGCTTGGCCATCGTGGAACAGGTCTTACGCGACAGCGGGGTTTCCGAACAGCGTATATTACCCGTATTGTCCCAGCGTAACGAAGATGGGTTCGTACTGCGTATGATTTCCAATGACCAGTATGAAACATTGACCCAAAAACGTCGCGATATGTTCGGCGACACCATTGGCAAAAAAACGTACAAGAGTATGAGTTGGTAATTCGTAATCTGTTTGCTTGCTTGATAAATTTTCTGTATCCGCCGTCGTGTCCACTGTGCCAGACGGCGGTATCATTACATGGCGAATTGTGCGCCGATTGTTGGACGGCGTTTAACTGGATTGATGGGCCGCATTGTGCCCAGTGCGGTTACCCTTTTCCAACAAATCTGGATTTGTCGCCAAATGCAAAATGTCCGATATGCGCATCTGGTGGCTGTGAATTAGATTTGATACGCAGTGCATGTGTATATGACGATGCATCGCGTGCGGCAATGTTGCCGTTCAAGCACTGCGGTCGCACCGCATACGCGCGATTTATGTCACGTGCATGTATTTGGGCATTGCGTGATGTGGATATTTCGCCCGATATTGTTATACCCGTGCCACTGGCGTATCGGCGTTTGGTTCATCGTACGTATAATCAGGCGACGTTACTGGCGCGACCAATCGCACGTGCATATGGCGCACGTCTGGACGTAGACAGCGTACGTCGTATCTATCGGCCTGATATGGGGCACAAAAACGCGCGCCAGCGGGCCGAAAATATTCACGGTGTATTTCGGGTTGCACGCCCAAGCCACATTTGCGGAAAACAGATTTTGATTGTTGATGATGTTATGACCACAGGTGCAACGTTTTCAGAACTGCGTCGTGCACTGGTTCGCGCTGGTGCGACGGCCGTGTATGGCGTGTCATTTTGTCGCGCCCTTCGTGTTGTGCAAAACTAGTTGATTGAATTATTGTTCGCGTTGATAAAGGCACTCTTTATCATGTGATTTTTGCGCGCCTCTATTTCTTGGGAAATAACCTTGGCAGAACACAAGCGAATTAAGTTTTCCAATCTGTCGGCGTGACTGTATGTCTGTTTGCCCTTGTGCGATGAGTTTGTTTTCTGTGTTGGTGTATAATAATTCAGAATGCGTTTTGTCGCTTGCAATGCAAGGTTGCCATTGACGTACAGTGTATACGTGGCGTCCATGCCACCAACTGATACGCCGGCGTACTGACAGGTCAGAATAACATTAGATTCTTCTTCGTCATCGGGGTCGGTCAGGTCAATAAAATATTCTGTGAATGACGGCGTGTTCAGCACTGACACATACGTGTATGGAATTGTGTGCTCTAACAATGTCAGATAATCTTGTTGCATTGCGTGCTCTTTTTTTATGATGATAATACATATATGGGTTTTGTCAAGCGTTGCACACGCGCGCGCACATGCGTACTTGAATTTTGAAATAATTCTGATACGATTTGCGGGTAATTACAAATAATACGAAGGCAAGTTAAAAAATGAACATTGAATTGGGCAAGAATATCAACGCGCGCGAAATTGAAACCAAGATTCAGGAATTTTGGGACAATAATCATTTCTGGGACAACGATGTTAAATCGACCAAACCCGCATTTTGCATTATGATGCCACCACCAAATGTGACGGGCAATCTGCATATGGGACATGCGTTGGACAATGTTTTGTCTGATATTATTTGTCGCTATAAACGTATGTGTGGCTATGATGTTTTATGGCAACCGGGGACAGACCATGCGTCAATCGCGACCCAGTTGTTGGTGGAACGTGATTTATCCAAGCGCGGCATTAATCCACGCACAAAAACAAAACAAGAATTGCTGGACATCGCATGGGCATGGAAGGCGGACAAGGGCGGCCAGATTATTAAACAGTTACACACACTGGGCGTAACGCCGGTGTGGTCGCGTGAACGCTTTACGATGGACACGGGCCTGTCTGCGGCGGTGGGCAAACTGTTCGTCAAGATGTATAACGAGGGGTTGATTTATCGCGCGCGTCGTTTGGTCAATTGGTGTCCAAAACAACAGACCTCTATTTCGGATTTAGAGGTAGATGTTCGTGAAGAACACGGTAAATTCTATTATTTCAAATACCCATTAAAAGACGGTGGTTTTATTGAAATTGCGACCACGCGTCCTGAAACATTATTTGGCGATCAGGCGATTGCAATTCACCCAGATAACGAAAAATTAAAACACCTGATTGGTAAAACGGCAATCATTCCGTTGACTAATATCGAAATTCCGGTTATTGCCGATGTGCATGCCGACCCTGATAAGGGTACGGGTGCGGTGAAAATCACCCCCGCGCATGACAAGGACGACTGGGCGGTTGGCCTGCGTCACAATTTGCCAGTGGTGTGTGTTTTGACGGGTGATGCCAAAATGGCGGACATTGATGTTGTGCCTGAAAAATATCGTGGCATGGACAGATTTACTGCCCGTACTGAAATTATCAAGGATTTGGACGCTGCGGGTCTGATGATTAAAATCGATGACAAGATTATTCCAACGCCATATTCCGAACGTGGCAATGTTGTTATTGAATACATGGTGCGTGATGAATGGTTTGTTGATGCGCCAAAATTAGCAGAGCGGGCCATCGCCGCGGTCGAAGGCGGTCGGGTTAAATTTATGCCCGAACACCGCTATAACTTGTTTATGGCTTGGATGCGTGATATTCACGAATGGTCAATTTCGCGTCAACTGTGGTGGGGGCACCAGATTCCGGCGTGGTATGACGCCGATGGCAATATCTATGTTGCTGAAAACGAGGCAGATGCGATTGCGCAATCAGGTGGTCGGGAATTGACACGTGATGCGTCGTGCTTGGATACATGGTTTTCGTCTGCGTTGTGGCCATTTTCAACATTAGGTTGGCCAGAACAGACCCCAGAATTGGCGAAATATTACCCAACTGATTTGTTATATACCGGTGCGGATATCATCTTCTTTTGGGTGGCGCGTATGATTATGATGGGTATTTATGTCATGGGCGATGTTCCATTCCACACGGTGAATTTCCACGGTCTGGTACGCGATTCCAAGGGGCAAAAGATGTCCAAGACCAAAGGCAACGGTACAGACCCATTGACCACCGTTGACAAGTTCGGTGCGGACGCATTGCGTTATTGGGTGGCAACCGCGCCAATCGGTACCGACATCAGATACAGTGATGACGAGGTTAAACGTGGTTCAAAACTGCTGACTAAATTGTGGAATGCGGCAAAGTATACACTGATGAATCTGACAGATTTTGAACCAAAATCGGCCACGCCTGTTGCGATTGCCGATCGTCATATCGAAGACAGATGGGTTTTGTCAGAATTGAATAAAACAATCGCAGATGTTCGTCGCAATTTGGACAAATACGATAATTATAATTCCCGTGCCGCCATTGACACATTCTTCTATGAGGTGTTCTGTGACCAGTATCTGGAATTTATCAAGGATCGTTTCTGGTCACCAGAAAAATACGACGCCAAATCGAAACTGGCGGCGCAATGGACTTTGTTTGAGGTTCTGCGTGCCATCATCGGTTTGTATGCGCCGTTTATTCCATTCTTGACCGAAGAATTGTGGCAGAAAATTTATCGTGATGTTGAGGGGGGCGAAACCCTGCATCTGACCGCATTTCCGGCGGTGGATTCGTCGCGCGATACCGATGTGTGTGATATGCAAATTGCGCTAGATATTTTGCGTAATGTTCGCGGTCTGCGCACAGAACGCAAAGTTGGCAATGGCGCGAAACTAGAAACTTTGATAATCCCGTCCGATACGCCGGCGGCATTGCATGGCGTGATTAAATCCGCCGCGCGTGCGAATGAAATTGCGTTGGGTGATGCGATTGACTTTGTTGTTGCGCAAAACATTCAAGGGTAATGGTCGTGTCTAATAAACTGATAGTGAAACGCATTTTGCAAACGTACCAGTGTGACAGATATGGGTACGTTCGCCCGTTGATTCTGATGAATGAATTACAGGGTTGTGCGGACACACATGCCGAAATGTTGGGGTGTGGTCGTACTTTTTTGACCGCGCATAATATGGCGTGGGTTGTAACGCACTATTTGGTCGATATCATTGAGTTGCCGCGCGAGGGCGAAGAGCTGACGTTTTCCACATGGCCATCAATGACAGAATTGTTGCGTGCCACCCGTGATTTTGAAATTCGTGGTGCAGACGGTCGTTTGATGGTGCGTGCAACGTCGCAGTGGGTTCTGATTGATATGGCAACGCGTCGGCCGGTGCGTTTGGCAGATGCCGTGCCAACATTGGTGCACAATGGGGTACGCGCATGGGACAGAATATTTTGTAAATTCCCAGATTTTTCGCCACAAAAAACACATGTATTCAAATGTCGCTTTGATGACATTGATGTGAACCAGCATATAAATAACGCGGTCTATGCCGTGTGGGCAACCGAAAGCGTGGGTTATACATATCGCAATGAACACAAATTGCGCAGTATAGAATTGAATTTCAAAAAAGAAATCAACCCTGACACGCCACAGGTTGAAATTGATGTCAAAATTGACGGTGACACATCACATCATAAAATCCGCACAGGCGACACCGAACACGCATCGGTCATGTGCACATGGGTTAAATAACAAACGCGCCAGTGGCGCGTTTGTTATTCCCCTCCATCGGGAGGGGTGTCGCACTTATGTGCGACGGGGAGGGTTACTGATAAAGTTTTAACTCCTCTGTCATTGCGAACGTAGTGCGGCAATCCAGTTTATTATATGTCGCGCGCAGCGCGCATTATTTGAACTCTGAACTTTGCACTTTGAACTCTAATAAAAAAACCGCCAATCGGCGGATTTTTTAGTTGGCGGCATTCACGGCCAAGCGTTTGCGCCCCGCCGCGCGACGACGATTCAAAACCTCGCGTCCGCCTTTGGTTGCCATTCTTTCACGAAAACCGTGTGTCTGGACACGGCGTGTTTTAGATGGTTGATATGTACGTTTTGTTGCCATAACTAAATCCTTTTGCGCGTATATTTAACCACAGGTTTTTATAAAACGCAACCTTTTTATTTAGATTTTACCAATCCTAGTTTTTTCAGTCCCTCTAATATCAAATAGTAAGAGAACAACAATGAAAACAAACGCCAAAATGGTAAAAACATCGTTTTGTCCCGTGTTTAAGTTATCTTTTATGCTGCAATTTCTGGCACAGTGCGTTGATTGCAGTGTCTTTTAACGCTGCTGCCCGTGCGGCTGCGGCCTCGGCCACATTTATCATGTACAGGGTTGCCGCCGTGTTTATGCGAATGCCCTGTAATTGTATGCGCAAGAAAAAGTTGTTATCGCCGGTCATTTCCAGCATTTCATCAACAGTATCTTGTGTATCTTTAACGGCTTGTTTCAGTTTTTTCATAGCAGGCCCAGCATATCACAAATTGTTCTTTTGTCAATATGTTTTTTGGGGTTTATGTCTTGACCAAAAGCGTAAAAATTTGCTATTCTCTTTATATCAAAAATAGGGGAAAAGTAAAGTATGTCTGAAATTATCAATAATACCGATGACACGGCCGTTAAAATTCCACAGTCGTCCATTGAACATGAAATGCGTACCAGTTTCTTGGACTATGCGATGTCTGTTATTGTCGACCGCGCGTTGCCTGATGTTCGCGATGGTTGCAAGCCGGTGCATCGTCGAATTTTGTACGTTATGAACGATGTTGCGCCCGCAACAAAACCAACGGTTAAATCTGCCCGTATTGTGGGCGAGGTTATGGGTAAATACCACCCCCATGGTGACAGTTCTATTTATGATGCAATGGCGCGTATGGCCCAAGATTTTTCTATGGGTGAAACATTGGTTCAGGGGCAGGGTAACTTTGGCTCGCGTGACGGTGATAAACCCGCGGCCATGCGTTATACAGAGGCACGCTTGTCCAAACTGGGCGCATCGTTGATGGACGATATGGATAAAGACACCGTTGATTGGCAACCGAACTTTGATGGTTCGTTGCAAGAACCGGTTGTTTTGCCGACCAAGTTTCCAAACCTGTTGGTAAATGGTGGTTCTGGTATTGCGGTTGGTATGGCAACGAACGTCCCAACATATAATCTGGGCGAAATTTGCAATGGTATTTTGGCAATTCTGGACAACAAAGATATTTCAGACGATGAATTGTTTGGCATTATTCCTGGGCCTGATTTTCCAACAGGCGCAATCGTAATGGGGCGTGCCGGCGCGTACAAGGCGCACACAACCGGTCGTGGTTCTATTATCATTCGTGCGAAAACGCATATGGAAAAATTCCATGATCACGATGCAATCGTTGTGGACGAAATTCCGTATCAGGTCAACAAGGCCCAGATGATTATTAAAATCGCCGAATTGATAAAAGATAAACGTATCGAGGGGATTTCTGAAATCCGTGATGAATCATCCAAGGAAGGGTTGCGTATCGTTGTTGAATTGAAACGTGATGCGATTGCGGACGTTGTACTGAATCATTTGTTCCAGTACACAGAAATGCAGACGAATTTCCCAGTGAACATGATGGCACTGAATCGTGGTCGCCCAATGCTGTTCAATATTCGTGGTGTTCTGGACGCGTTCATTGATTTCCGGTGCGAGGTTATTCGTCGCCGCACGATTTTCGATTTGAACAAGGCGCGTGCCCGCGCGCATACATTGCTGGGGCTGTCCGTTGCGGTTGGTAATTTGGACGAAGTTATTGAATTGATTAAATCCAGTCCAAACCCAGATGCCGCGCGTGATGCGTTGGTATCGCGTGGTTGGCGTGCGTCGGACATCGAATCATACATCCAGCTGATTGATGATCCAAACACAGAATACAAAGACGGCATGTTCTATATGTCCGAAGATCAGGCGCGTGCAATTCTGGAATTACAGTTGCATCGTTTGACCGGTTTGGAACGTGACAAGATTCACGAAGATTTGACCGAACTGGGCGCGTTGATAAAAGACCTGTTGGACATTTTGGGCAGTCACGAACGTATCGTTCAAATCATTCGCGACGAAACCGCGTCTGTGCGCGATAACTGGTCATCACCACGTCGCACAGAAATTTCCGATGCCGAAATCGACATTGATATCGAAGATTTGATTGCCCGCGAAGATATGGTTGTCACCGTGTCGAATACTGGTTATATCAAACGTGTTGCGCTGGATACATATCGTGCCCAGAAACGCGGGGGCAAGGGGCGCAATGCCATGACGACCAAGGATGACGATTACGTGGTTCAGGTGTTCGTTGCAAACACGCACACACCACTGTTGTTCTTCAGTTCCAAGGGGCTGTGCTATAAACTGAAAACGTACAAGTTGCCAGAGGCGGCAGCCGCGGCCAAGGGACGCCCACTGGTCAACCTGTTGCCACTGGAAAATGGCGAAACAATTACGGCAATCCTGCCAGTACCCGAAGAAGAGGTTGAACGTGTTCGTGCATCGGGCAAGGAACATTTCCTGATGTTTGCAACCGCGTCTGGTACAGTGCGTCGTAACCGTATGTCTGATTTCGATTCTATTCGTGCAAACGGTAAAATTGCAATGAAACTGGATGACGGCGACAGTTTGATTTCTGTCTTGCCATGTAACACAGACCAAGATGTGTTCTTGGCGACATATCGTGGTCGCTGCATACGATTCCCAGTGGACGAAATCCGCGTATTTGCCGGCCGTAATTCAACCGGTGTACGTGGCATGAATCTGGGCGCAGATGATCGCATTATTGGTATGGCAATGCTGAACCACGGTGAATCTGATGCGGCGGTTCGTGCGGCATATATCAAACAATCACGCGCGGCACGCCGTGCGGCAACCGGTGTTGACGAAGAGGCATCTGACGAAGACGAAGAAGCAACATCATTGGTTCTGACCGATGACCAGATGGCACAAATGTCGGCAACCGAACAGTTTATTTTGACTATATCTGAAAACGGTTTCGGTAAACGCACCAGTGCATATGAATATCGTACAACGCACCGTGGCGGAAATGGGTTCGCAAACATCAAACTGGGCGGCAAGAATACCGCGGTTGCGGGTTCATTCCCCGTGGAAAATGGTCACGACGTTATGATGGTAACCGATGGCGGTAAAATCATCCGTACACCGGTTGACGATGTCCGTATTGCGGGTCGCGCAACGGCGGGTGTAACGTTGTTCCGCACGGGCGAAAACGAACGCGTGGTGTCCGCTATCTCTATCGTCAGTGACGAAGCCGAAGAGGCAGAAGTCGCGGCCGACGCAGCACAAATCACAGAATAATCACGGGGGCGCGTATGCAAAACACTGAATACTTTGCGTCAATAAACGAAGTGTCCAAACAGTTGGGCATACCCGCGCATACCCTGCGTTATTGGGAACGCCAGTTTCCCGTTGCCATAAAGCCGACAACGGGGGCGGGCGGTCGCCGTTACTATCGCGTTGAGACGGTTGCACGCCTGACGGTGATACGTGATTTGCTCTACACACGCGGCATGACAATCGCGGGGGTAAAAAAACTGTTGCGTGATGGCACATTCCCGGACACCGCGTCCGCATTAAATATTGCGCCGACGGCTGCCGCCACCACCACACCCAGTGCGCCCACACCGCAAAATCACGCCGATGAAATTGACACCGCGATTGATTTATTATTGTCCGCCAAACAGTTATTGACGGTGGCGCAATGATATATAAATCAATGCCACATTTTTTAACAAACCTGCTGTGTGCGTTTGTATGGAATAAACGTGAACGCAATCGTGTGCGTGCGGTTTTGAATTCGCCAATGGCGCGCGAAATTCGTTTTATTCGTCGCGATTTGGGTACAAAGATATTCAAAATAAAAACATTCGTTGGTTATCAGGGGCGCAGTTTGCTGATTGCCGTCAACGACCAATGGATATACAAGTTTCCACTGTATCGCAGCAATTTTCGCAAATTGGCGGAAAATGAAAAACGCATTGTTGATGCGCTGCAACCGATTTCGCCGATACATATCCCATCGGTTGAATTGCTGTATATGGGGCGCGATAAAATCCCCGTTCGTAAATACGAATTTGTACATGGTTGTGGCGTGCGCCAGTTAAATCCTAATATGGTCTTGAAATACAAAACAAAATTAGCACGCCAACTGGCAAACTTTTTATATCAGGTGGCCAGTGCCGATCCCACTGAAATTCGCGATTTGAAACCGACGCCCGATGATGCACCGCGTTATATGTACGGCTGGTCACAGGGTGATTTGTGCGATAACTTTTTCGCAGATCCCAAAACGATGCAGGTCATTGCAATTATTGATTGGGAAGATGCGCATTTCGGTGACCTGTCGCCCCAGATGGGGTATAACAAAAATTCACCCCAGCGTGAATTGATGGACGCGGTGCGTCACGAATATGACGTGCTGTATAAATCTGGTTGCAAACGCGTGAAAAAGCGTTAGCATAACCCCGCTGTCGCAGGGCACTTTTATTTTGGCAGTCCCGTGCGGGGCTTGGCTGCCGCCGCCCTTGCAAAATTTGCTGACGCAAACCGGCATGCGTCCGCCTGCCTTTTTGCCGCAGGTCGAACCCCAACCGCGGTGTTCGATTCCCCATGTGACATACAACAAAATAAAAACCGCCGAACAAGTCGACGCTTTTTATTTTGGCAGTCCCGTGCGGGGCTTGGCTGCCGCCGCCCTTGCAAAATTTGCTGACGCAAACCGGCATGCGTCCGCCTGCCTTTTTGCCGCAGGTCGAACCCCAACCGCGGTGTTCGATTCCCCATGTGACATACAACAAAATAAAAACCGCCGAACAAGTCGGCGTTCTTTATTTTGGCAGTCCCAAGGGGAATCGAACCCCTGTTCTCAGAATGAGAATCTGATGTCCTGACCGCTAGACGATGGGACCAAACGGCATAATCATATCAGGATTTTTTGCGCTTTGCAAATAATTCAGCGCGATTGACAAAAATCCAAGGTTGTTTTAGAATCCGACCGTAATGACTTTTATACGGGGGTAGCATGTTACGCAAACTGTCTAAAATATTTATCGGACTGGCAATCGTTGTTGGCGTAATCAGCGCGGGATTGTTGCTGTCACATACGTACTTTAACGATTATTTCTTTGATTCAATTACCGGTATGCAGCATCCCGCATCAAAGTTCTTGTCGCCTGACGCGCGCGATTTAACCATTCTGGTTGCAGCGGATTCTGGGTCTAATAATTACGTGCTGGAAAATGTAATTGCAGACGCACGCCGCATTGAACCAAAGTACGATTTTATGATGCATTTGGGCGATATGGCTATAACGGGATCTATCACCGGTTATTATTGGATGTTGGAAGAAATCAGACCCCGTCTGGGCGATATTCCATTGTTCGCCGTCCCTGGCAATCACGACGTAACCCAGCATATCGGCTATGCCAAATACGAACATTATAACAAGGCACTGTACAGCACGGTTATGGGCCTGCCATATTATTGGTTCGGCTATGGTGATACATTGTTTATCGTACTGGATACATCAACATTGGATGTTGATGATGAACAGTTTGTTTGGCTGGATCAGACCATGACCAAAATTCGCCCAATGTTCCGCCACTGTGTAATATTCAACCATATGCCACCGGTCAACGCGCGCCCTGATTTTATCAAGGGACACACAATGGCCCCCGCGATGGCTGAAAAATTGGCGGCGGTAATCCAGAAACATCATAAAAAGATTGATGCAATGTTGTGCGGTCATGTCCACTTTACATCACAAACCAAATGGGCGGGCATTCCTCTGTACACCGTCACCGCCAGTGGTCAGGGCGTTCGTGACAAAGACAACCCAAACTATGGCTATGCGGTCTTGAAAATTTCCAAGAATGGCGCGGTTACGGTCGAACCACACCATATCGCACATCAGGGTGCATTGCGTGAATATTTCGAAGAATGGTGGGCGCGTGATTTGTTGAGTGTCAAAGCCCAAGAATTACTGTCCACATTGTTGCAAGTATTCGGCGTGTGCTTGGTGCTGGGGATTGGCCTGCGCCTGTATGATAAATACCGCACCACCAAGTAATCAAAAATCCCACGTCTGTGGGATTTTTGATTTTCGGTTATGCTTGGTGTGTAATTCTCAAACGGTTCAAGTGATTTTATTCGTATTTTTTTAGTAACTCTTTCCACACTTGTGGTGCATTTACTTCATCAAAGTAGTCATTCAAAAATTTAACAATGGTTTGATGTTTCCTTTCTGCATATTTGCGTCCTGGTTCAGTTAAACACATATCGCGCAAATGAAATATTTTAACAAAAAAGTGATTTACGCACGAATCGATTTTTGATTTTCTGTACGTTTCGGCATCCATTTCTTTTGGAAAATAATCTGGGTCAAAAAATGGTTGGCCTGTTCCAGACCGATATTCAATACACCGTAACAGACCTGTGCATCCGGACGCGTCGCACATGTCTGCATCGGACACAACAGCACCTTCGATACCGTATACTGCAATACCCTTTAACCGTTTACTGTATCCAATAGTTTTTACAATATTGATACATTTTTTACAGAATTCGGCATCAAATCCAGACCCCGATAGTATACGTTTAGTATTGGTCATCAGACGTTCTGATTCTTCGCCAAACAGTTTATAATCATCACAATCATGCAATAATGCCGCTGCGGCCACCAAATCACGATTAGCGGATGGAATACCTTCACAAAATTTCATTGCCGTGTTATAAACACGAAACACGTGTTGATGGTCATGTCCATTAGAGTTTGTTTTAAGTAATTCAAACACCTCGTTTTTTATATATTTAATGCCTGTCATACCAGATCCTTTTTCTTGCCGTATGATATGTTATCATAAAAAATTTACATTGCGTATACCACAATAAAAAACGCCCCGTGCGGGCGTTGTTTATTGGTGTCGGCAGCAACCATAAAACAATGGTTTACAATAATTCCACAGATGTTATAACTGTGTCGGCTGACAGCGGAATATATAAAATAAAGCCGGACAGCGCGCTGAATATTTATTCCGCAGAAAACCTGACCATAAACAGTGCTGGTGAAAACGGTTCGCAGACAAACGTCGTGCGGCAATTAAATACTCCGGCGGTAATATTGGATGTTTTTCCAGGATTTTTCCTGGGGATAATCCCTATACTGGTGGATGCCGTGTCAAACAATCTGTATAAAATGCCATCAACATACTCGTATTCGTGTTGATACATCACCCGCAACTGTGGGGGATTTTAATTGGACTTGTCACGCAATATTGTGGTATAAGAAATAATAAAATATAACGACGGGGGCAAAATGTATTTTTACGAAAAACATAAAAGATTGTTCAAAAAATTGTTCAGTATATTTATTTCATCACGCAGCCATAGATATTATTTGAATACAATTTTATCGTGGCCGGGGGGGGGGGGGGAGATTTTAGAAACAAAGAAAAGCAGTTAATGACGGCGCGGTCGGAGAAATCAGAATTTCCAAATTTTCTGTCTGTGGTTGCCATTATGAAAAATGAAGCGAAATATTTGCAGGAATGGTTGGAATATTACAGGATTATTGGGGTGGATAAATTTTATCTGTATGATAACGGCAGCACAGATGAAACAGCAAAAATTTTGAAACCGTATATAGAATCTGGAATTGTCGAGTTAACTTATTTGCTGGGCGAAAAAATGCAGATTCCCGCATATACAGATTTTATAACACGTTTCAAAAATGATACTAAATGGGCCATAATTGTAGATTTGGATGAATTTGTTGTTTCCAAAAAGTGTGGCATAACCGATTTCTTGAGAAAATTACCAAACAAAGTCTCACAGATAATTGTGCCGTGGATTTTCTTTGGTTCAAATGGGCATAAAACACAACCAGATGGGTTGGTCATTGAAAATTATACTAAACGAGCCACAAAACCACGATTGTATAAATCTATTATAAATCCACGACGGGTTCTGGTAATGAAATGTCATGAGCACACGGTGGTTGGAAAAACAATTTTTCAAAAAATGGATACTTTGTTGGTAAATCACTATTATTGCAAATCTCTGCAAGAGTATTTACGACGCGCAAACCGTGGTGATGCGTTGAATGGGAATGATTTTGCACAAAAAGAATTTGTTAAATCTACATTTGATAAATTTGATACGAATGATGTGCCAGATTTGTTTATTCAGCAATATGTTCCAGCAATAAAAGACAGAATGAAAAAATTTATCCCGCCACAGGGGTAAGATTCTTGGAAACTATGTGGAGGAGATAGGACATGCCGGGTTCCCTCGGCACAGTTGTGGCTGCAAAATGGGGGATATCTAATTCCAGAAATGTCTGTTCGCGAATGCCTGACCTGAACCTGTTTTCAGATATTTTTCAAATTCGGCGGCGGCATGACGACCAGAAAAGGCGAAATAATTCACCAATTTCCATGGTGTGTACTTTGATGTGTGAAACGAATAACCAGAATTGTGTTGTTTCAGTCGTTTTTGTAAATCATCGGTCATACCAATGTACCGTTGGTCTGGATTTGAAATACTTCTGATTAAATATACGTAAAACATAATTCCATAATAAAAAAACAGGAAATAAACGTCAAGTAATTCGCCACACTTCGTTAAAACTACGTGTGGCACTCCTTCTTGTAACTGTGCCGCTTGGGCTTGCCGCCCGAAGCGTCGCAGACGCGAAGGGTGGTTGGGGCGCACGGATTCGAACCATGATAAAGAGAACCAAAATCTCTTGTCCTACCATTAGACGACACCCCAAAGGCGTCTATGATTATAAATATCTTTTGCTTTTTTGCAATAATAAAAATGTGCGCGTGGCAACATAACATCAAAAAAATGCATTTTTTGTGTTTTTGTACTTGCTTTTAATTGTTTTGTAAATATAATCATTCAAGTTTTTAATAATTAAAAGTGTTTTAATCATTAAAAGGGAACAATCACACCATCTGCCAAAAGGGGGCAAAAATGGCTCGCAAAGAATTTATTCGTTTGATGGAATCAAATATACTGGCTTTGGACAAGTTGGCGGAACGCCTGCGCAAAGAACCGCTGGATTCGGGAATTTACCCAAAGAACCAGATGACTGTTCTGGTGCGCCTGCATATGGGCGGTCGTGCGCGGTTAAAGGAAATTGCACGTCGCGAACTGGTTCCAACGCCGAATTTGTGTGCGACATTTCGCAAACTGGAACGCGATGGTATGGTTACACGCACTATTGATGAAAACGATCGTCGTAACACGTGGTATGAATGCACGGCGGCGGGGGCCAAGGTGGCAGAAAAGGCATTGGATGGTTTTCGCAATGCATTGACCCGCATGTTCGAAAGCGTCACCCCAGAAGACGAAGTGGCATTGACAGGTGCGTTGAAAACAATGAACAGCATTTTAGTAAAGATGGAGTTAAAAAATGCGTAAAATCGGACGTGCTATGGCAATTTTCTGTGGCACGGTTGCGGCCATGACGGCAAATGCGAATGCAATGGATTTGTCGTTGGACGCGGCTGTGGACAAGATTTTGGCCGAATCCCAAGACCTGAAAAAGGCAGATGCGAATGTAAAGAAGGCACAGGCATCATTAGACGTTGCCAATTCCAATCGTTGGTTCAAGATTGATGGCAGTGTATCATACATGAATCTGATAAATGTCAAAGAGCCATTCAAGTCATACGGCGTGAACCTGACACCAGAAATGGGCGGTATTTTGGCCAAGACATTAGGGGTCGAGGTAAATCATATTGATGTTCCTGATAATATCTTTATGGCGGGCGTGAATGTCAGCCAGCCGATTTACACATTTGGCAAAATTGGCAACGCGGTTGATGGCGTGCGCAGTGCGATAAAGATGGCAGAGTCCGGACGCGAAGCCACCCGTCGTGAAATCAAATACAGCGCGGTCGACATTTATTGGACGGCAAAAATGACGGACGAAATCGTCAAGATTTCAAAGCAGGATTTGGAATCTGCGCGTCGTGCAAAGCAGAGTTTGACGTCCGCCGGTCGTGCAAATCGCGGCAATTTGGTTAAAATCGAATCTGATATTGCGATCAAGGAAATCAACCTGTCTGATGCCGAATTTAATCGTGACACCGCATACAGAATGTTAAAGATTCTGGCGGGTATTGATATGGACGAAGAAATCACATTGACCGATGAATTTCCAACCGCATTTGATGATTTGAATGCGCCACAATTCAAGACCACACCAAAATTGCAGGCGATGGCGGATCAGGTTGCCATGTATGAAAAGCAGGCACGTTCGAAACGCGCGGGTGCATACCCAACATTGGCGGCGGTTGGTTCGTACAGTTACTTGGCATTGGACAAAGATTTTAACAACATGTTCAACCGTAACAACAGCCAGTCCGCATATTGGGGTTTGTCGTTGCAAGTTCCTATTTTCAGCGGCGGGGTAAATCGTGCCAACGCCACGGTCGAGGCCATGAATGCCGAAGCCGCACATCAGGACTTGGACAAGGCCCAGAAAATGACATCCGAAGAATACACACGTGCGGTTGATAAATACAACCACCTGCGTGGTAATTTGAAGACATTGGAAAATGCACGTAATTTGGCGGCCAAGGCATACGGCATTTCCAGCGATCGTTTCGCCGCGGGTCAAACATCTGCGGTTGAATTGGCCGAAGTGTCCGCGGGTCTGTACCAGTTGGATATGGCTCTGCTGAATGCAAAGTACAATATTCTGATGTCGGCAGAATCAGTTGAAAAGTTAGGTGAATAAAGATGGAAAAGTTACAACATTTGATAGAACAGTTAAAGCAGCCCCGTGCGCGCAAAATCATGTCGATTGGCGTGGTTGTTGTGCTGATCTTGTGGGTGGTATTTCGCTTTACAATGATTGGTATTGAAAATGCGCGTTCGGTCTATAATGCGGCGCGTGTTGCGCAAACAGATGGTGTGCCGGTTGTTGTTCAGCAAATTGAACGTACATCTGGCGTATTGCGTGAGCCGATTGCGGTAAAAAGCAACCGCGCATATGTTGCGTCGGGGCGCGCACATAAGTTCGGTGCGGGCCAGCATGTTGCAGGTGGCGTGATTGTATCTGTGTCGCCTGATATTGATTTGGATTCTGGTATGCACGTTGTACGCACGCGTGGTGTTGCGGACGGTTTGCAGTATGCGGAATTTCGTGCAACGGGTTATTTTGTGCCGGTATACGCTGTAAATAATGGCGTTGTTATGGTTGTTGATGGCAACATTGCACGTGCCCGCAACATTGTTGTTGCGCGCCAAGATGCCGAAAATGCACTGATTTCGTCTGGTCTGACCGATGATGATATTGTTATTCTGACGCGCGTACGCGATGGTGAAAAAATTCAAGTAAAGAAATAAGGGGAAAAAATGTTAAAGTTTTTCGTTCGCAGACCCGTCACAACCGTTATGTTTGTTTTGATGTGGGTCGTATTGGGGTTAGTTTCATTTCCACAGATGAACATTGAACGTACGCCGTCGTTGGACTTTCCAATGGTGACGGTATCGTTCGTGTATCCTGGGGCATCGCCTGCGGAAATTGAATCACAGGTTATGAAAAAGGCCGAAGACGCCATGTCAGAGGTTGCAGGCCTGAAAAAACTGACGTCACAGGCATATGAAAACGGCGGTTACGTTATGGCTGAATTTAATTTGGGCGTAAACGTCAACGATAAATCCAGCGAGGTTAAATCAAAAATCGACGCACTGTCATCTGAATTTCCAGATGCGTTAAAGCAACCTGTTGTTGAAAAATTGAACCCATTGCAGGAATCGGTTGTTGATATCGTTTTGCGTGGGGCGTCTGCGCGCGATTTGCAAGAATATGTTGATAACATCTTGGCAAATAAAATTACTGCGACCAAGGGCGTTGCCAGTGTGTCTGTATTCGGTGGTGAAAATCGTGCAATTCGCGTTGAAATGAACCCAGAACTGATGGCGGCGCGTGGTGCAACGGTTATGGACGTCGTGTCTGCATTGGCGGCGCGCAACCTGAACGTACCTGGGGGTAAAATTGAAACATCGGCAAATTCATCAAACGTTCGTTTTATTGGTGAATTTGCATCTGTTGACGAAATTGCGAAGCTGCATCTGACCACGGTCGAAGGCGCGCGTTTCAAACTGTCTGATGTTGCAACAATTACCGATGCGGCGCGTGATATTGAAACAGGTGCACGTTACAATGGCGAACCAGTCGTGATTGCATCTGTGGTCAAGGCATCTGATGGTAACGCAATTAAAATTTCACAGGCACTGCGTAATAAGATGCCAGAATTACAGGCCGATATGCAGACCCGTTTCCCAGACGCCACAATGGAAATTATTTCGGATTCGTCAATTGCGGTTGCCGATGAAACAAACAGCACAATTGATGGTATCGTTTTGGGTATTATCTTTACAGTATTGGTTCTGTTGGCGTTCACGCGTAACTGGCGTTCAACAATTATTGCGGGTGTTGTGATTCCTGCGTCATTGGTTGCTGGTTTCTTCTTTATGGACGGCAGTGGATTTACAATCAACGCAATGACATTGTTGGCGTATTCATCGGCATTGGGTACGTTGGTGTCAAACGCAATTATTATGATTGAATCTGCATTGCAAGAAATGCGTGCGGGCAAAGACCCAGAAAACGCTGCAATCGATGGTACGAAAAAGGTTGCGGTATCTGTTCTGGCGGGTGTCGGAACAAACGTCGTGGTGTTCTTGCCATTGGCATTTATGGGCGGTATCGTTGGCCAGTTTATGGTTCAGTTCGGTATGACCGTTGTGTACCTGACGTTGTTGTCTTTGCTGTTCAGTTTCACATTGACCCCGATGATGATTGCAAAAATTTTGCGCCTGTCATCTGATGCTGCACAAAAAAAGGCAAAAAAGGCGGTGGCCATCGCGGCGGAATCACCGGCGGTTGCGCGTCTGCACAAATGGTTTGATACGCAATACAATCACCCATGGCGCGTTGTTGGATTGTCGGTTGCAATCTTTATTGCATCAATGTCATTGGTTCGGTTTGTTGGAAACGAATTTACACCATCAACCGATAACAATGAAATCAATATTACGGCGCGTGCACCAATGGGTGCAACATTTGAAAAATCCCGCGATATTGCATCGCAAATTGAAAACGAATTAAAAGATTTCAAAGAGGTCAAATCAATATCTGTGAAAATCGGTGAACGTGGTCTGCAAAATATCAAGATCAAGGTTGAATTGGTTGACCGTGATGACCGCAGATTGTCTGACAAGGAACTGTCACGCCGTATGTTGCCCCGCTTGGCAACAATCCCAGATGCCGAAATCCAGATTCGTGCAGGCGCGTCTATGTCATCGTCTATATCGTCTGATATGGTTTTGAATATCACTGGCGAGGATGATGCAACGCGCGAAGCGTACGCCACGCGCGCAATCGAATTGATAAACCAGATACCAGAGGTTCAAAGTGCGGTTCGCGCCCAGCAAACCCCGGGTAACGAAATCAAATTCATACCTGATGAAGACAAGATGAATTTCTGGGGGGTGAAAAATTCGTATGCGGGTTCAACATTGCGTACGGCATTGTTTGGTAATGACGATTACAAGTACAAGGAAGCGGGCGAAGAATATCCAATCGTTTTGGAATTTGCCAAACCGTTCAAGACCGCTGAAATGTTTGATAATGTGTATGTGAACTCGCAAAAGGGTATGGTTGCGTTGTCATCACTGGGTAAAATTGAAAACACAGCCGCGACACCAAACATCAGTCGTCTGGACAAGAACAGAATTACCGAAATCGATATCAATATCGGTAAATCCACAATAGGCCCTGTTCAGGCCAAGATTCAGTCCGCGCTGAACACCATTGATTGGGACGCGGGTTATGGTGCTGAATTTGGTGGTATGTCCGAAATTCAAGACGAAACAACCGGCGAAATCGGTCAGGCGTTCTTCTTGGCAACCGTGCTGACGTTTATGTTGCTGGCGGCCATTATGAATTCCTTGGCGCACCCATTCACAATCGCAACGTCAATTTTGACATCGTTTGCGGGCGTGTTTGTAATGTTGTTCCTGTCGGGGGCGTCAATGAACGTTGGTGCTATGTTGGCATTCGTTATGTTGGTTGGTCTGGTGGTGAATAACAATATTCTGGTGCTGGAACCAACAATCGCGCGTGTTAAAGGTGGCGAAGATGCCAAATCCGCCCTGTGGACAGAACTGAACGACAAACGCTATATGGTGTTGATGACATCAATCGCGGTTATCACCGGTATGGTGCCCCAGTTGTGGTCGGCCGACGGTATGAAGGTCGCAATGGCCGCTGTTATGATTGGTGGTATGTTGGCCAGTTTGATATTCACATTCACACTGACGCCTGCATTGTTCTTTATCATTGAACGTGCACGTCGTCGTGTGCAACGCAAAAATTAAAAAAACGGGGCAATGCCCCGTTTCCTAGTTGCTGTAATAGCACGGTTGAGTGTATTCAAATGTGCCAGTGCTATCAGTACCGCTTGTTACATAACATTCGGTTACACTTGTTGCACCCGTACCCGCAGTGCTGCCGTTATCTGGACATTGTGTACAAGTTTGTTTTCTTTCAGTTGGTGTACCATAATAGCCGACATCGCATATGTATGTGGTGGATGTGCTGCAGAGGACGAAATTGCTATCTGCTTTTGTGAATCCACATGTTACCAATTGTTCAGGAGTTTCCACACGTATTACGCCATTACCCAGACTTGTGTATGTTGCAGCTGTACTTTGGCAACAGTTTTCCGTACATTCTGTTTGGTTTATGTTATACAGACACGCGCCACAGCAGTTATGGGCACCATATGATGGTGACAAGGTCAACGATACCAGTGTTCCGGTCAGTATCAATTTTTTCATTCTAACCTCCTTGTTTTTCACGAATGAAAAACCGCCAACAAATCAAAGGCGGTTGGAGGTTAGCGACTATCTTGTAAATAGTGGTGGTATTCAAAATATTTCCACGCCCTCCAACCAGTGGGCTGGAGATAAAAAATACATACCATCACGCATGTATGCCTGCGTACAAGAAAGGGTCGCTAAACCCCGTTGTCAGTTGCTCTTGACAACATTCTCATAATAACAATATAAAAATTGCGGTGCAAGCAAAAGATTGTTACAATAACGCCCGAAACATACAAAAGGATTTGTAATATGCTAATGAAACAAGATGTCGTTGTGTTTGATTTTGATGGCACGTTGTCGGCGCGTGATTCAAATGTGGAATTTGGCCGGTATTGCTTTCGCCACTCGCTGCGTCCATGGTTGTTTTTGCCATTGATGGCGGTTGCGGCGGTTGTGCGTATGTTTAACCCGGCGGGCATTTGGTGGCGCGAAAAAATGCGCCGGTTTTTAACGGCCGATGTGGTTGCGCGTTTCGCCCCTGATTTTATTAAACAGCATAAAATGGAACGCTTTGGCTGGGCACGGGAACAGGTTGCGTCCGAACGTGCGGCGGGGCGCAAGGTGGTTCTGATTTCGGCCAGTGCGGATTACCTGGTGCCACAATTGGTGCGTGATATTAAATTTGATGCGGTGTTGACATCGCAAATGGACGCGACCGCCCCATGGAAATATAAATTCCTGTGCTGGGGCGCGAACAAGGTTGTTGCACTGGACACATGGGCATCAAAAAATAAAATCATACCGCGTGTCGTGCGCAGTTATTCGGACAGCCCATCTGATATGCCACTGATGGAAATCGCCGCCGAACAGGTATGGGTTGATGCAAAAACAGGCCTGCGAAAACATGCCTAGGGCGCAAAGCAAATAAATCCGTTATAATCCGCACATGGTTATAACGGATTTTTTATATGATTTTTCGGTGGGTATTGCATGCGCATTGGTCGGTGCGTTGATAAGTACGATGTTTTCGCGTCGTAAAACGCGTCGCCTGACCAGTGAAATTGTATTGCGCCGTCGCGATTTGGACGCATTGCGATTGGAAAATAACCGATTACTGGAAACAATTAAAAACCGCGAAACCCAAATTTTGGAATTGCAAAAGAAAATCTTGGACACGCATTCCCCCACAAAAGTCAAACGCCGCGGTAAATAGTGCGGCCGGCTTGCTATTTGGTTTTTTTATTGTATAATCCCCGAAAAGAGGTTTGCGCATGGATTTTATTGCTTTTTTCGTTGGGACTGCGGTCGGTTGCATACTGGGCGCATTGGTCACGGCATTGTTTGCCAAACATCCCGATGACAGCCGTATAGAGGTTGCCCAGTTAAAGGCGCTATTACAGCAACAGCGTGGCGAAATTGATCGTATGCGCGCCGAAAACAGCGCCTTACAACAGAGTGCCGCCGAAAAAAAGCAAGAGGTTGAAACCCTGACGCGTGTCCGCGAAAAAATGCTGAATGATTTCAAGGCGATTTCCAGTGAACTGATTGAAAAACAAAAAGAATCCGTTAAAGAGACCCAGAAAATCGTGTTGACCCCCGTGCAAAACGAAATGAAGGCATTGAAAGAGGGCTTTGAACAGAAAGTCACCGAAATGTTAAAGACCACGACGGAAAACAAAACCAGCATAGATGAACAAATCAAAAATATGCTGAGCAAGAGTGAATCATTACAGCAAGAGGCAACCAATCTGGCCAACGCGTTGAAAAATAAAAAGAGTCAGGGTTGCTGGGGCGAAATGTATCTGGAAAACATTCTGGAAATGTTGGGCTTTGTCGAAGGGGTTGATTACACCAAGGAAGAATTTACACGTGTTGATGACGGCAAAAACATCCGTCCTGATTTTATTGTGAATCTGCCGGGGAATCGCCGTATCATTATTGATTCCAAGGTTTCTATGGAAAGTTATCTGCAATATGAAAACGCCGAAACCGACGAAGAACGCGAAAAATATGCCAAGGATTTTGTCGCCGCGACCGAGGCACACATAAACGAACTGTCCGACAAAGATTACCAGAAAAAGGTCAAAGATTCTGGCTTGGATTACGTGTTTATGTTTATGCCATTGGAATCTGCATACGTTTTGGCAATGCGCAGAAAACCGGAATTGTATTCCAGTGCGCAGAATAAAAACGTTGCGATTATTACATCGTCGCTGCTGTTCCCAATGCTGAAAACCGTGGAATTGTTGTTAAAGATGGACAAACAAAACAAGAACGTAACAGAGGTTATTGCGCTGGTCAACGATTTGTATGAAAAATATTCTGGGTTTGTTGATAACTTTAACGCGGTCGGCAAAAGCATAGAATCCGCGATGAAAACATATAATAATGCACGCGGGCAACTGACCGACGGGCGTGGAAATATGTCCAGATTGTTCGATAGGATCAAAGACAAAAGTGGAATAACAACTAATAAAAAAATCGCATTGGAATATAAAGATGAATAAATTGCAAATGAAACTTTGTGGCGATTTGGTTCTGCGTGAAAAATGCGCACCGGTTGAACAAATTACGCCCGATATGTTGAAAATAATGGACGAAATGGTTGATATGATGCGCGATCAATCGGGCGTCGGTTTGGCCGCACCCCAGGTCGGCGTTTTGCAACGATTTTTGGTCATGATGAATCCTGACACCGAACAGGTATTCAAAATGATAAATCCAAAAATAATTTTGCGCAGTGCCGATACCTGCACAATGGAAGAGGGCTGTCTGTCCGTGCTGGGGCCCGATAACCTGCCGGTATATTCAAATGTGACGCGTCCCGCATCGGTCGTTGTTGAATGGACCGATGAAAACGGCATGTCCCAAGGGGCGGAAATGTCTGGTTTGCCGGCGCGAATTGTTCAGCACGAAACAGATCATTTGGACGGTATATTGTTTATCGATTATCTGACGCCGGTGCGTCGCGAAATGGTTATGCGCAAGGTAAGGAAACACAAAGCATGAAACTGGTACTGATGGGAACACCAGAATTTGTTGTTCCGATGTTTGATGCAATTTATAACGCGGGTCACGAAATATTGGCGGTGTTTACGCGTGGGCCAAAGCCCGTTGGTCGCAAACAGGTGTTGACCAAATCGCCCGTGCACGTGTGGGCGGAATCAAAAAATATTCCCGTGTTTAACCGTGCGTCTGAGTATAATTTTTCACCTGATATGGTTGTGGTGGTGTCATATGGTGTGATATTGCGCGACAATGTTTTGTCGTCCGCACCATGCATCAATATTCATCCTAGTGATCTGCCGAACTATCGCGGTGCATCACCAATAAAGACCGCAATTTACAATGGTGATGCGCACAGTGCAGTGTGCCTGATGCAAATCACACCAGAAATGGACGCGGGCGATGTGTACATGCGTCGTGCATTTGATATTGGCGACGATGATACCAACGACGATATTGAAAATCGTGTGTCAAAAATCGGTACGGAAATGTTGGTTGAATATTTGGCAAATCCCGCGGCGTATGCGCCGGTGCCACAAACAGGCACACCAACATTCACGCGTAAATGGACAGGGGCGGACGAAATTATCGATTGGTCGCGTGGTGCGTGTGCGGTACATAACCAGATTCGCGCACTGGGGGCGGGACGCACAAAAATCAATGGCACAGATGTCAAGATTCTGCGTACACGCATTGCACAAACTGGTGAATTGGAAATCTTGCAAATTCAACCAGTGGGCAAAAAGCCAATGGATTGGAAAAGTTTTACAAATGGCCTGCGTGGCGCAGGAATAAAGATAGGGGAATAGTATGAAATTTGGCAAAGATGATAAACCTTGTTCATACGGCACCAGACATAACGCCGATTTTCCACGTTGGTGTCAGTTCTGCAAACATTTTGGTTCAATGTACGTGTGGCACGCATGCTATCATTCTTGGTTTGCCCGTTTTGGGTGGAAAAATCCAAAATTGGTGAACTATGATGATTGCTGTCGGCATTTCAAATACGCAAAAATATATGCTGATCAACAGAAAACAAAATAACATATAATGACACGATTCCGCATAACACTTGAATACGATGGCACGGATTTAATTGGCTGGCAAGAAAACCGCCAAGGTCCATCTGTGCAGTCTATTTTACGCGATGCAATTTTTGCATTTTGCGCCGTGCGCCCCAGTATTGTTGCGGCGGGTCGTACCGATGCGGGCGTGCATGCGTTGGGAATGGTTGCGCATTTTGATTTGGATGGGGCGTTTGACGCAAATACCGTGATGAGTGCGGTAAATTTTTATCTGACCGATAAACCCGTGGTCATATTGTCGTGCGATGTGGTGGCGGATGACTTTAACGCGCGATTTGATTGCGTGGCGCGCCATTATCGCTATGTCGTGCTGAACCGTCGCGCCGCGCCGGTGTTGAACAAGAATCGTGTATGGTGGGTTCCGCGTGAACTGGATGTTGACGCAATGCGCGTCGCCGCCACGCGCCTGATGGGGCATCATGACTTTACCAGTTTTCGCGCCACCCAGTGTCAGGCAAAAAGCCCGATAAAAACATTGGACACTTGCAATATTATGACTGATGGCGACAACGTGATTTTTGAATTTTCTGCGCGTTCATTTTTGCATCATCAGGTACGTAATATGGTTGGTACATTGGTTGAAATTGGTCTGGGCAAACCATACGATATTGATGAAATATTTGCTGCGCACAATCGCAGTGCCGCGGGGCCAACCGCACCGGCATCAGGATTGTATTTTATTTCTGCGGATTATGCCACGGACGCGTCGCGTTCAGATATTTGACCCGTCCCGATGGGTAAATCATAATCCCGCCATCGTGCAAGATTTTGTTCGCACATTGTGGCGCATCAATATGAAAATATGACACAATATAATCAATGCTGTCATCTTTGCATAATGCAATAATATTATTCATCAATGGTACAAATTTCTGAATATATACCAATGTAAATTCTGGCGCGTAATATGTGTAGACGCCGTGTGCGTGCACATAGCGCGGATTTGGGGTGTCTGTGACTTCGCCATTTATTTGTTTCCATGTGTTGAATGCAAAGTAATGATTTGATGCGCGTGATTTGTTAAATTTCAGTTTTCCATTTTCGATAAACCCAACCAATTCATGATCTGGTGTTGCATAAAATACTGGTCGTGGTGTGGCAACGACAACCACCACCCCAATAATTGCAATTATACACGCTGATACGTAATTCACGCGTCGCCGCACACCGCAAATAAACATCAGCACGCATCCCGCCGCAATAAATATAATCAGTGCGGTATTCGGCATATGTGGCATTGGCAAACTGGCATACGGTAAATTTGTAATTATGTGCGCAATGCGCAGGCCCGTATCATAAATCATCGCCGCCAGCATCAATGGTGCATGCCACCCCAACATTGCGGTCAATGTTCCCACGATAACCAATGGCATAATCGCAATTGAAAATATCGGCAACAGCACCAGATTGCCAATCAAACTGTATAACGGAAATGTCCCAAAGTGCGCAATTACAAACGGTGCGGTAAATACAGTTGCGATTATTGATGTCAGTGCCGCCGTGCATAAAACTTTCAGAATTTTATGTTCTGGCATTTTTGGTTTTATTACGCCCCAGAACCAAATCAGTCCAAATATCGCCGCAAATGATAATTGAAATCCAGCCTGCATGACATAGTGCGGATTTATCAAAATTATAATCCACATTGCAACGCACACGTTGCGCAGTGATATTGCACTGCGTCCGAATACCACAGCAGCAAATATCAGTGTCGTCATCAGAAATGCACGCATTGTTGCCACATCGCAGCCCGACAGGAACAGATATAATATCAGTCCCAACCACGCGCAAATCGTTGCCGGCACTCGTGCGGGCACGCGTCGTGTAATTGGTGCAATCAGCCGACATATAGAATAAAATAATACAAACAGCCACCCACCAACCAGTGTCATATGAAACCCGCTGATTGACCATACGTGTCCAACACCAGTTGCCGTCCATGTTGGACTGTCGTCGCGTGGAACTGCATTCTTGTATCCCAATACCAGACTGTCAACCAAGAACGAATTGGAGTTATTGTGAATTGCATCGCGCACGGTGTTCATATTATGCGGCGGGTCATGCGATATGATGTCATAATCCTTGATATAGCCCGTCGCCGTCAAATGATTAAAGTACGCCCATCGGGCATAGTTAAACGCGCCATCGGCATACGGGGCATTTGGACGATATAAATTGACCACTGCACGAATCGTATCACCAATGTTTATCGCACCCCCATCTGATATAGATGCCCGCACAACAGGCGTGCCAATGACGTCAATATATTGACCATCGGTCTGAATGCTCAGTCGGGTTTTAGCATCAGTGTAATCTATGTTTTTAACCACACCAACAATTGTTCGGTCGCGAATGTCACGCGTCATTTGCGGTGTTGCTAAAATGTGGGTATATGCTGCCGCATACAGCGCGCCAAAGATAAACAGGGCCATCGCCCGCACAACAATATATTTACGCAAAAATACCCCTGCTATAAATACTGCACACAACGCGCCGATTACAAATTTGCTGGGTTCAGTATTCAAAGAAAAATACAACGCACACCCCATCGCCACCAAAAACGGCGTCCATAAAAACAGATTCAGGGATTGATTTTCAATAAACCGTTGCATAACCAAATTATAGGAATTTATTTCGTTGCGTCGCAATGATAAATTTCGTATGATGAAAGTCCATAAGGGGGCAAATCTTATGGCGAAATATATATTTATCACCGGTGGTGTTGTATCCAGTTTGGGCAAGGGCGTCGCAGCGGCAGGTTGTGGCGCTCTTCTTCAATCGCGCGGGTATTCCGTGCATGCGCGCAAATTTGATCCGTATTTGAATGTTGACCCTGGGACTATGTCGCCGTTCCAGCATGGCGAAGTGTACGTTACCCATGACGGGTTTGAAACGGATTTGGATTTGGGATATTACGAACGATTCTTGGGCGTACAATTGTCGCGTAATGATTCTGTGTCGGGTGGACGTATTTATTGGGACGTGCTGAATGCCGAACGCCGTGGTGATTATTTGGGCGCGACGGTGCAAATGATTCCACACGTCAGCAATCGAATCAAAGAATACATTGCCGCCCCAACCAATACGGATTTTGTTGTGTGTGAAATTGGTGGTACGGTCGGTGATATAGAGGGAAAAATATTCCTGGAATCCATTCGCCAGTTTGCGAATGATGTCGGTCGCCGTAATGTAATGTTTGTGCACCTGACGCTGGCCCCATATTTGGAACAGAGTGGCGAATTAAAAACAAAACCAACCCAGATGTCTGTGCGTCGTCTGTTGGAAAACGGGATTCAGGCAGACATGCTGATTGTGCGCACGCCGCGTATGTTGACCGCAGACGAACGCGCCAAAATCGGTATGTTTTGTAATATGCCGGCAAAAAATGTAATCAGCGGGATTGATGTTGATAATATTTACAAAATTCCACTGGCCTACGATGCCCAGAATGTTTTTAACATAATTGCTGAACATTTTGGATTGGAAAATCGCGCGGGCGATATGACAAAATTTCAACGCATATCAAATCATCTGGCGGCAGATTTGCCAACCGTACGAATAGGCATTGTTGGTAAATACTTTGATGTGCCTGATGCCTATAAATCACTGAATGCGGCATTGTTCCACGCGGGGATTCAGAATAATGTGCATGTCGCGTTAAAGAAAATAAATGCAGAAACATTTTCGCCATCTGATTGTGCGGATGTTGATGGCGTCCTTGTCCCTGGGGGATTTGGCGCGCGTGGTGTTGATGGCAAAATCGCAGCCGCCAATTATGCCAGAACAACGGGCACGCCGTATATGGGAATCTGTCTGGGTATGCAGGTCGCGGTAATTGAATTTGCGCAAAATGTGCTGGGAATTAAAGATGCAAATTCCACAGAATTTGATGCGAATTGCACGCCCGTTATAAATATTATGCCAGACCACACGGGCGATATGGGTGGAACATTGCGTTTGGGCGCGTACCCGTGCGTGATTACGCCGCGTACGCATGCCGCCGAAATTTATGATACGAATAAAATATCAGAACGCCATCGGCACCGCTACGAAATGGACATATCATTTGAAAAACAATTTTCTGATGCGGGCATGATTATCTCTGGACGCAGTCCAGACGGACGCCTGCCCGAAATCGTAGAATTAGCAAATCACCCATTCTTTGTTGCGGGTCAATTTCATCCGGAATTTCAGTCCAGTCCATTTACCGGCCACCCAATGTTTAACGCATTTATTGCGGCGGCAATAAAACATAAAAAATAAAAATCCCCCCACGTGGGGGGATTTCTTATTTGCCGAAAATAAAACCGTTATCTGCACTCAACCGTATTATTTCGTCCGTGTTATCGTCATCGGTTGTATGCTGACGTATTGTCTTGCTGCATTTCTCGCATCGGTGCGTAATTATAAATTGTACGCCGTCGGGCTGTGCCGCGATTGGACGCATCATACCGCCACATGCGGCGGCACGGTCGCCAGGGGTATTGTCCACGTGGCGCGACCACAAACACACGGGGCAATGATTTGTATAACCATTGCCCCGAACATGTGCACCACAGTGGGCGCATACAAAATTTTCAATCGTTTTGGTAAAGCGTTTCATTACAATCCCAATGCGCTGCGGTACATTTGGGTCAATTCGTCTGCTTCGTCTAATTCATCAGGATCCAGTTTACGCAGACGTATCATTTGGCGAATATATTTCGGGTCAAATCCTGCGGATTTCGCCTCGCTAAAAATCTCTTTGATGTCAGCCGCGATTGCTGCGGAATCTTCGTTTAATTTTTCGATACGTTGAATAATACTCAGCAACTGTTGGTTATCAATTGCGCCGTGATTTGCGTTTTTCATGCTTGTTTTCCCCTTGTCTCTTTATGGTTTTTATGATATAGCATAATTCGTAAAAATCAAGAAAAACGAAAGACAACAAAAAGCGGAAAAATATGAATAAATTTACAAAAATTACAGCATCAATCGGCCCAAAATGCGAAGATGCCGAAACACTGCGCCGCATGTTCTTGGCGGGCGTGAATGTTTGTCGTATCAATTTCAGTCATGATACCGGCGATGTTCAGGGTGAAAAAATCGATTTAATTCGTCGCACGGCGCGTGCGGCTGGGGTTCATGTCGCGGTCTTGGTTGACTTGCAGGGGCCAAAGCATCGTATTGGTAACTTTGCCACCGAAGATAAATATCCATTGAAAATTGGCCAGACATTCACATTTGATAATAATCCAACCCCCGGGGACAGTACCCGCGTCCAACTGCCACACGATGATGTGTTAAAGTCATTGAATGTTGGCGACAGAATTTTGTTAAACGATGGAAAAATCGAAATGCGTGTAACGGGCGTTGAAACCGGCAAAATAATCGCAACGGTTGTGCGTGGTGACGAAATTTGGTCGCGTCGTGGATTTAATTTGCCAGACACCGATGTTGCAACATCTGTCCTGACGCCCAAGGACAAGAATGATTTGGAATATGCAATTACCAAGAATCCTGATTGGGTTGCAATCTCGTTCGTACAGCGTTCCGAAGACGTGGCAGAGGTTCGCGATTTCATCACCGCGCGTACATCACACCCGATAAAGATTATTGCAAAAATCGAACGTCCAAATGCGGTTGAGCGTATTGCAGAAATCGCATCTGCGGCCGATGGCATTATGATTGCGCGTGGCGATTTGGCAGTCGAAGTACCGTTTGAAACCGTGCCTGCAATTTCGCGCCATATTATTCGTACGTGCCGTACACTGAATCGTCCAGTTATTATGGCGACACAAATGTTGGGGACAATGGTGAACAGTGAATTTCCAACCCGCGCCGAAATCAGCGATGTTGCCAATGCGGCATACCTGCGCGCGGACTCAACCATGACATCCGAAGAAACCACAATCGGCATCAATCCGGTTGGTGTAATTGAAACAATGGCCAAGATTGTGACATACGCGGACTATGATGCGATTGCAAATTCGTATGACTGGTCACGCATTGAAAATGTTCCTGAAAACGATTGGTCGCGATCTGTGGCGTCCATGGCGTATTTGAATCGCGCATCGGCAATCGTTGTGTTTGCGCGCGATACGGTCGCCACAACCCAGATTTCTTGCCGCAAGCCCGATATCCCAATCATCGCCGTATGTCGCGAAGATGTAATTGCAAACCAATTATGCCTGTCGCGTGGCGTATGCCCAATCTGTGATGAAACCTTGTTTGGCCAGCGCGATGCGTTTAACGCCGCGCGCGAATTTGGCATAACATCGGGGCATCTGGTTATCGTTGATGGCGATAAAATCAGTTTGCGCACATTGGATTAAAAAACGCCCGTTTGGGCGTTTTTTTATGCTTATTGTTGTTGACCTGTATATGCGATTTTTACTAACATTGATGTTATGAGAAGAATGGTACTATCCATATTTTTCCTGTGCATAATGATGTGTGGCGTGGCGCACGCGGCACAGTATCGCGCAGCACTGGTCGCGAATATGGACACGGGTCAGGTTTTAATCCGTGAAAATGCGAACCAGCCGAACTATCCCGCATCATTGACCAAGATTATGACGGTATATTTGACATTTGATGCACTGGAACACGGTCGCCTGCATTTGGACGATTATTTGATTGTGTCGAATTATGCGGCGGCGGCGTCCCCTGTGAAACTGGGGTTGGCCGCGGGCAGCAAGATTACCGTCGAAGATGCGATAAAGGCCGTGACGGTAATGAGTGCGAACGATGTCGCTCGCGTACTGGCCGAAAATTTGAAGGGTGGCAAAGAGGGTAATTTTGCCGACATGATGACGCGTGTCGCAAATGAAATCGGTCTGAAAAATACAAATTTTGAAAATTCGTCTGGCCTGCCAAACGATGATCATATGTCAACCGCGCGCGACATTGCACTGTTGTCCATGGCGGTGTATAAACATTTCCCGCAATACTGGAAATATTTCGGAATCAAAACATGGACATATAATGGTAAAACATATACCAATGGTAATCGTTTGCTGGGGACATATGCGGGCTGTGATGGTATGAAAACCGGATTTACAAATAAATCGCGTTATTCATTGGTGGCAACGGCAAATCGTGGTGGCACGCACTTGATGGCGGTGGTCTTGGGTGCAGAAAGCAAAGACGTTCGTGCCGCGGTCGCAACGCAACTGTTAAATCGCGGTTTTGAAATGACAAAAAATAATTCCGCACCGATTGAACGTACAACACCCATCCAACCAATCGTCGCCGCGCAGCCAACGCAAACCACACCTGTCGCGACCGCATCAACATTTACGGCCGCATATAATGCGGCAACGGCAAACGCCGCGCCTGCATACAGCGCACCATCGGTCGCACGTGGTGGGGCGGGTGTTCAGTTCGGTGCGTTTACGTCGCGTGATGCCGCCGCGCAACAGGTTGCAAATGTTAAAAATAAATTGGGCGTTGTTGCCACAATTGAACAGGCACCAAATGGCATGTTTCGCGTGCGTGCAAATGGTATCACGGACGCAGCAGCAACCGAATTGCGTAATCGCGCAACGAACGCTGGCATTGACAGTTACGTATTTCATTAATTAAATTGGTCAGGTATAATGAATCAGAAAATTGAAAAGTTGATTAAACAGTTCGCGCGTCTGCCACGTGTTGGCTCGCGCGGGGCGCAGCGTATTGCATTGGCACTGTTACAGGAAAAAACCGGCCGCGCAGAAATATTGGCGATGGCAATCACAGACGCGGTGGAAAATGTCGCGCCATGCCCAAATTGCGGTATCTTGACCGACAGGGGCGCGGACAAATGTGAATATTGCCGTGATGCGTCGCGCGCAAACGGTGCGCTGTGTTTGGTGCGTGATTTGTCAGACGTTTGGACGCTTGAAAAATCTGCGGTGTTTCACGGTCGCTATCATATAATTGGCGGATTGCTGTCGGGGGCAAACGGCACAACGCCGGACGATTTGAATATTGCAAATTTGTCTGCGCGTATTCGCGATGAAAAAATAACCGAAATTATTTTTGCTTTACCTAATACGGTCGAGGGGAAAACAACCCAACACTATATCGTGTCTGTTTTAACAGACGTGCCAAACGTACGGTTCACAGAATTGGCGTCGGGCGTGCCATTGGGTGGTGATTTGGATTATTTGGATGACGGCACATTGTCGTTGGCGTTCGGGGGGCGTAAAACAATATGATGACGGTTGAAAATTTGCCTCCTGTTGCCGAAATGATGCGTGCGGCGGGCCTTGAGCCCAAAAAACAATTCGGCCAGAACTTTTTGTTTGATTTGAATTTGACGGGGCGTATCGCACGCAGTGTGCCTGATATCAAAAATACCGATGTTATGGAAATAGGGCCGGGCCCGGCGGGATTGACGCGCGCATTGCTAATGGCGGGCGCACGCCGCGTTATTGCGATTGAAAAAGATACCGCGACCAAACCAATTCTTGATGAAATTATTGTGGCGTCCGACGGGCGTCTGACGGTCGTATATGGTGATGCATTACGTGTTGATACGGCGCATTTTGGATTGGGCGAATATGCAATATGTGCAAACCTGCCGTATAATGTGGGAACGGAATTATTTACACGTTGGCTGATTGCAGCGGCATCTGGTGCGCCGATAAAGTCCATGACACTGATGTTCCAGCGCGAGGTGGCCCAGCGTATTACCGCCCACACGGGCGATACGCAGTACGGTCGTTTGGCAGTGCTGACATCACTGGTGGCGGACGCGCGTATATTGTTTGATGTGCCCAGTACGGCGTTTGTTCCGCGTCCACGTGTGCAGTCGGCGGTCGTGTCTGTTATTCCAAACGCGGACAAAATCCGTGCTGTGGGCGACATAAAGAAATTGGAACAAATTACGGCAAAATTATTTGGCCAGCGTCGCAAGATGATACGTGGTATCATACCAAACGTTGATTGGGCGCGATATGATTTAACCGGTACAGAACGCGCCGAAGAATTATCGCCCGAAAAATTTTTACAACTGGCACACGATTTGGTATAATTCATGTGGGCACAGGAGGAGAGAATAACATGACGATGTCCCTGACATTATTGGCGTTTGTTACGGTGGTTTTTGCGCTGGTGTCATTTCTGCGCATGGCGCGTATTGGCGCATTGGTTGCGTTTTTATTTGCAGGTGTGCTGTCTGGCCCGTTCGTATTTAACCTGTTTCATTTAACAGAAACATGGACGCTGTTGGGCGATTTAGGCATCATGTTTTTGTGGTTCACGATGGGACTGAACATCAATATGAAACGCCTGTGGACATTGCGTCATTCGGTTTTTGGTTTTGGTGCAGCCCAGGTTTTGATGGTCGCAACAATGTTGTTCCCATTGCTGTTTGGACTGACGGGTTGGTCAATAACTGGGTGCGTAATGGTTGCGTTGATGCTGTCTGTGTCCAGTACATCCGAAGATATGCAAATGCTGGCTGCACGTAACCAGATAAACACCGATATGGGTCGCCAGACCTTTTCAATTTTATTATTCCAAGATTTGCTGGTGATTCCATTACTGGCCATGATGCCGGTGCTGGCGGGGCGCACATTTAACTTTGGCGCGACGGCGATTGACGTGTTTGTGTGGTCGGTTGCGCTGGTGTTGGGGGTGGTAATTGTCGGTCGATTTGTGTTGAATCCGTTGATGCGATTGGTTTCGCGCCTGAAATCCAAAGAGGCCTTCTTGCTGGCCATTATGCTGAACATTGTCGCGTGGGCTGCGGTCGCCAGTGCCGCGGGTGTACCAGCGGGATTGGGCGCGTTCTTGGCGGGTATGTTATTGTCCGAAACAATTTACAGTCATCAGGTCAGTGCGGAAATCAGTCCGTACGCAATGTTGTTCTTGGCATTCTTTTTAATTTCACTGGGTATGGGATTAAACCTGCCGGTGCTGGGTCAATATTGGTACGTTGTACTGTTGGGTGTTATCGGATTGATTGCGGCAAAATTTGTTGCGATATTTATGGTCGCGCGCGTCCGCCATGTGAATGTCCCAGATGCCGCAATGATTGCTTTGATTTTATCACAGGCTGGCGAATTTGGCCTGTTGATGTTACAGACCATGCGTACATCGGGCATTGATGCGTTACCACCGATTCATCAGGAAATCTTGACCGCAATCATCATACTGTCCATCATGATGACCCCATTATTGATGATGATCTATGATTGGTTAAAGCGTTCGGGACGTCTGTTTTCACAATCCATTGCCCAAGGGTTGACGGGGCGTCCTGCCCAAGTCCCATCGGTTATCATTTGTGGTTTTGGCCGTGTGGGGCAAATCGTCGCGCAACTGTTGGATGCCCAAGATATTCCATACGTCGCGATTGATATGGACGTTGACACGGTGTTGTTGGGCCGCGAACATGGATTCAACGTTGTGTACGGCAATTCCACCAATGCAGACGTTTTGCGTGATATGGGATTGCAACCACGTAAAACACGTGCGGTTGTAATTGCGTTGGACAACGCGGCAACGGCGCACGACACGACAATCACGGTGCGCGAAATTGCCCCACGTGTTACAATATTTGCACGTGCACGCAACCTGACGGAATCCAAGTTGTTGATGGCGGATGGTGCAAGCGTCGCATTGCCCGAGACGATTGAGAGTGCACTATTCCTGGGCTATGGTGTGCTGGAACATCTGGGCGTGTCTGAACGCAGTGTGGCGGGCATCTTGGCGCGAATGCGGGCGGACAATTACAGTGGTGTTGCCGAACCCGTATCAGACAAATAATATTGAACTAAATGTCCCCCGCGTGGGGACATTTGTATTTGCAATTATGCGCCCCGCTTGGTATATTTCACCTGAATATATGGGAAAGGGGCAAAATGAAAAAGAAACTGTTGGTTTATATTCCAATCATTCTGGCAATTATATTGGCCGACATGCTGACCAAGGGGGCATTGCTGTATGCAATAACGGGCACTGTGCCGGTGTATGGCGCGGCGTGGGAAATTGTTCCTGTGCCATATTTAATGTGGCACGTTACCGATTGGTTTAACATTGTATTCACATGGAATCCGGGCGCATCATTTTCAATGCTGCGCAGTGTTGGCGAATTTGCGCCAGTTTTGATTGTTATCGCAACGGGATTTATTATCGGTTTTATCGGATACTATTTGTTTGTGCGCGCGGAAAAATATGAACGTATACCGTTGGCTTTGATTTTTGGTGGCGCGGTTGGCAATTTGATTGACCGTGTGCGTTTTGGTGCGGTGGTGGATTTCTTGGACTTTCATATCGGTGGGGCACATTGGCCGGCATTTAACGTGGCAGACATTTGTATTTGCGTTGGTGTCGCACTATATATATTGAACTGGTACATGGCGCGCCGTCGTTGCTTGGCGTCGGTCAGAACAAAAAAGGTAAAATAACAATGGTAAAATATCTGGATAATAATTCGGGCTTTGCCCAGTGGAATGCAAACAAAAACGCCACGGCCAAAAAATCAATGTTTGGCGGTTTCTTGTGGTGGTTTATTCTGTTCTTTGCGGCGATGTGGGCATTTGGTGCATTCAAAGCACCAAAAACAGAAATTCCGGTAACAACAGAAACAGTGGCGGCGGTTGACCTGTCCGCCGTGCCAATGCACGATGTTGCATCTGAAAAATTAAATGCAACGGTTCAGGGCCTGCGTATATCAAATATAAAATTAAATGATTTCGCAGATGATGCGCCACTGCTGTCGGGCGCGAATGACTTTGCAGAGGTTGGGGTCTTGGCCACCGGCACATCTGCGCCAACACCAACAACGGTGTGGAAATCGTCGGGCGATGCATACACGTGGCGTAATTCAGACGGTGTTGATTTCCGTCGTCGGGTTACGGTTGATAACTATGTAATTACCATCAACGATGAAATCAAAAATAACACCAATCGTGATATCGCGGTCGCACCATACGCACGCATCGCACGCGGTGCGGGTGCAAAAAAATCCGCCGGTGTTTATACGGGCGCGGTTATGTACGTAAATTCAGATATTGAACACGTCGATTGGTACAAACTGGACAGAAAATCATACGCATATTCCACAACAAATGGGTTTGCGGGATTTACAGACCAGTATTCTGAAACCGTCGCGCAAATCGATGCGCCCGACCAAACAATCCGCGCAAAGCAAATCGGCCCAGACGCATATCAAACCGATATTGCCGCCGCCGCAATCAGCATTACCCCCGCCCAATCAAAAACAATCACAACAAAAATCTTTGCCGGACCACGCGACCAAAATGTTTTGAATAACGCCGCCGCGGCGATTGCGGGCATTGATGATACGGTTGACTATGGTTGGTTCTGGTTCTTGGCGCGTCCAATGTTGTGGGCATTAAACGGTCTGTACGCGATTGTTGGTAATTATGGCATTGCAATTATCATATTTACATTGTTGTTGCGTTTTGCAATATGGCCATTGACGCGCAAATCATATACATCAATGATTGCTATGCAGAAAATGCAGCCAGAATTAGCACGTATTCAAAAATTGTACGCCAATGACAAGGTTCGCCTGCAAATGGAAATGATGCGCCTGTATCAAACGCACAAGACATCGCCAATGTCGGGGTGTTTGCCGATGCTGATTCAGATTCCAATATTCTTTGCATTGTACAAGGCGTTACTGGTGTCCGTCCAAATGCGCAGTGCAGGGTTCTTGTGGATTTCGGATTTGGCGGCGATGGATCCATACTTTATTCTGCCGATATTGATGGGTGCAACAATGTGGTGGCAGACAAAATTGCAAACCGCATCGGGGCGTAACACTGCAACAAATAATGACGCCATTGCCCAGACCCAGCGGGTTATGAAATGGATGCCGGTATTGTTCACGGTTTTGTTCGCGTGGATGCCGGCGGGATTGGTGCTGTATTGGACGGTTTCGAACCTGTTTGGTATCGCCCAAATGCAAATAATAAAACGCACATCGAAATAAAAATGCCCCATCGGGGCATTTTTTCAAAGTTCAGAGTTTATCCGTCTCCGCAGATGCTCCGCCAACGGTGCACATAAATCAAACAGTATTTAATCGCACCAGATATTTATACAGTGCATCTGGTGTTTGAATGCGTGCACGGCGCAGGCCACATGCTCGCTTGGTAAATGCAACACATGTGGGGTCGCCCGCGTAAAGCAAATCGGGCGGGGGCGTTGCGCCCGCCACGCATACCACCGCCCAACCGTGCGCGCGCAACGCGCGTAATCTGCGCGCCGTTATCGGAATTGGAATAATTTTATTTTGGCGTACAAATTGATACATAATCATTTGTTTGTTTGCATTGCCCGCCGGCACAATCGGTGCGCAATGTTTGAAATGACGACAAACAATACGCGGTAATAATTTTGATGTTTTGGTGCAAAATGCAACAATTATCATTTGTGTTTTCCCCCGAATAAAAAAAGATTATTCATGCACAATCCAACCGCGTGCAAATGCCGCCGCATCCAGTGTTTCCATCGCCTGCCGCCACAGGTCGGCCGCACGATTTTCTGCCCAGATATATTGATGTGGCGCGCGACGGCGATCGCCAAATTTTTTCATCACGTCCAGTTGTTCCGCACTCAGTTTTCCTGATAGATACAGTTTAGTAATTAATGTTTCCACGTCCAGCAATTCAGCGCAACGACGCGTTGCATGCGCTGCGCTGTGCACAAACCCGTTTTGCACAGATTTAGAATATAAAAACCAAAACCACATTTGTTCTGCACTGTGAAATTTTTCAGGTGCATATTCGTATTTAGTATGTTGGTGTGCTGTCATTTGTTTTCTCCCTTTTGTTGTTTTGTTTTCCCCCGAACGCGTACGCGTTCATGTGATTTGATATATAACCGAATAAATGAAAGTGGTGAAATATTACAACCAAAGGTTGAACATTGATTCGGTTTTCTGATTCGTTGAGGAATTTTTTCCTGTTGCACGCGAATCGAAAAAATGTGCTAAAAAAACGCGCATCATTCGTGCGCGTTTTTTATGCGTTGCTATATAGTTTATTGCGTTTTCATATTCAAGCCCCGTGGTATAAAAATAAACCCGCCATACGGCGGGATTTTATTACAAGATTGGCGGGAAACAATCGCCACCCGATGATGGACAGCAATTAAACCCTTGGTCGCCCATATCGGTAAACACTTCGCCCGTGCAACAACCATTGGCATCTGGGTTTGTGCCGTCTTCGCAGGTGATGACGGCGGTTGCTTGGTTTTCCTCTTTCTGGGCCGTTTGGAACGGATTCTGAATTGAACCATCGTCATTATATTTCAGACCCAAAACATTTTCGTTGTATGTTTTGCTGCCAACGCCGCCCGTGCTGGCAATACTGTTCGTATTGGACGCGTCCTGCTGATTTTTATACAGCGCATCTTGCTTTGCATTATTGATGGCCTGATAATTCAGTGATTTGCAATACGCCGCAACGGTACGATAATCATAGCCCGCATCATATAAATCTTGTGTTCTGTTTTTATCAATGTCCCACAGTCCACTGGTCGCGTCTTGGGTACAGTAATTGTCCTGTAAATTAAACGAACGTACCTGACCAATCCATGAACCGTCGGTATAATCCACCTGACCAGCGTGTGCCCAATTCGCGCGCTTATTACGAACATCTATATTGGTATACTTCACTTTGTCATTTAGATTTTTCAGTCCTGTGTCGCCCACGACCCGTGCCAAGGAGCATCTTTTACTGTCGTCACGGCCACATGTCAGCACCAAATCAGTCGGTGGAAACACTGTAATGCGTGTACCCGCCGCGATGGAAAATGGCGGAACGGTATTGTCCATCATGTCAACAATAAACTTTTGTGCGACCTGATTCCATGCGGTGATAATTTCATTTTTTGCCAATTCAGACGAACGCACCGTGCCCGATTGAACAACTGTGTTATTGTCCAAATCAATCTGGTTCACAAATTTATCAGTAATTGGTGCAATCATATTCACCGCCGCCGGCACAACCGCCGTCAGCAATGGCATAACCATCTGTTCTATATAATCGGTGCTGCCGTAACCTGGGACACCAACGCGCCCCTGTGAATCGCCAGAAAACGGACTGGTGCCGTCGCCACTGAAATTAAATTCAACACCATTTGGCAATACAAATTGATACCAGCGAATGTCCATACGCCCAACGGTTTTATATGGCCCCGGAATACTGCCTGTCACATACCCTAACAGCAATGTTCCCGTTGGAATAATAACCGTACGGCCATCATCTGAATAAACGTTACGGTCAACCGTTGCGCGCACGGGCAGACCTTTGCCTGTACCATCATATAATGCTGGATCGGCACGAACCTCTGACACGATTGTGGCTGGAATTGGTTTATATTGGCGCAGTACAAACGTGCGGTCAAACGGATCGGACGAGAATATAGCGTCCTGGCCACTTGAACCAACAATCACATCGTCTTGTTTTTCTTTCAACGAAATCCCGCCACGGAATGCATTGTGAATTGCATCTGCATCGGCATAGTCGGGCGCAGGCATTGCACCAGACACATCAGATGAAATCAGTTCTTCGGTGGACAACTGGTACGCACGATTCGCAACCTTTTTAACTGGATTTGACAACTGGGGCAAGTTACCCCCCGAAATCGTTGTATAGCCGATGTGTTCAGCATCTGTACCAATCTTTTTACCATTGTTTTGAATATCGGTAATCAGGCCACTGTCCGGATTATAAATACCCGTGGGGTTATTGCATTGTTTGTCAGAAAATGGGTGGAAATAATACGCGCCGCGTTCCGGCCGAATCCAACCAATCTGATTGCCAGTTGAATCATACCCCGGAAATGCAAATTCAGAACATACAACGCTGGGCGTCGGATCGAGCTCTGTATCTGCAAACGGATCAGATGGTGCGATTGTTTCAATATCTTTTTTGATTTCAACCTGAACTGGTTTTACAGGTTCAATTTCTGGTTCGGGTTTTGTTTCGACAATCTTTACCGGTTCGGGTTTTGTCACAGGTGTTGGTGCAGCCGCGCCCATAACCAAAACAATCTTGTCGGTCTTTTTCATACCATCGGGTTGCGTTGCCCCACGCCAATCAATAAACAGCGATGTTGTTTCCGTATCCATTGCGGTCGTCGGTACATATTCCAATACCAGTGTGCACGGAATTTGTGCGTCGATATAACCCATACCACGACAAGTATCGGTTGATGTGAATCCGGCGATGTCTTTGTGGCGACGTACATCCATAATTTTAACGGGTGCGGTTGCCGAAACCTTTAACGTTGTCTTTTGCTTGTCACCAACCTTGGTATTGGCCCAGTTGATGGATTCCGTCGCTGGCGTGATAATCAGGTTGATTGGTGTATCTTCTGCTTGTATATCGTTGGGTTTACCACGTCCGCCAATCAGTACGGTCATTAAAATCAGCACCACAACAAACGCCACCCCCAGCAACAACCACTGAACCGACCTTGGCGTAGATTTACGCATTTGTGAAATTTGTTGTTTGATACCACTCATATTATACCGCCACCATTGACATTATTATTGAATACGCACAACGTTGCAACTGGCCCCGCTGAATTTCAACAACTGGTCGCATAATTTCTGCGCTGTTTCGATATCAGACATTGGCCCAATGCGCAGACGATACAGACGTGCCGTGTGCGATGTTGAACCCAAATCGCCAACACCTTGTTCGTCAACCGCAAAGAATACCTTGTCCTTGTACGGAGTCAACAATCCAACACCGTCGTCACCGCTGAATTTTGCCAACAGACCCGTCCAGTAATCGTCCAGTGCCTTGACCGACGTGTCGGATTTCAGTTCAACCGCAACCCCCGATTGGTTGCTGGTAATCAATGGAATATTCGTCTGGGGCAGGTACGAACCCGCGGTCAACCGTTCGGTTGGCATCATTGTAACGCCCGATGTCCCCGATGACATAACCGGCATTGTAACATTTGTTGTGACCGTGCCCGCTGGCATATAATAACCAGACGCCGCCACAGCATTAGTATTTGAAACATATGTCGGAGAACCGGTATAGTTCAACCCCGCAGCATTGATTGCATTCTGATCCATCGTGTATGCAATGGTGTTCAGCGATTGGCCTGACATCATAGATTGCGCAACATTTGCCTCTGCCAATGCCATGACAGACGCCGTATCGGCAATCAAGAACGGTTTTTCACGCTTTTTAATGCAAACGATACGTTGGCCACTGCGTAATACCATGTCGCCTACGGCCTCTACAATCAACAGACGACCATCTTCGCCGTCGGTGCGGAAACTGACAGGGGATTCACCCCCTTCGACCAACAGTGACACAACCGGACGTTGGGTCATCGCAATGACCTTGTCACCAAAGTCAATGTATGTGAATATGCGGTCGCGCCATACGCGTTCGGGTGCAATTACATAATCGTCAGGATTTGGGACAAAAATATCCAAGTCAAAACGAAATTCTGATGGATCAATTTTCATAGATTTAATCCAACCATAATCTTCGCCATCAACGCCAACCGTGCTGCTGGGGGCGGCGGCCTTTTTGAAAATTGACGATGCGCCACCAGTTGTGGTGGTCGCCGCGGTTGCGTTTGGCAATGTTGCGTTGCCGTCCAAAACAACGTCAACCTGTGAATAGGTAATCTCGCTGGAATTTGATGGTTCGCTGCGCAGATAGAAAATATACTTGTTCCCCGATTTGCCCGTCACAATCAAATTAGTGTCTGAACCCTGATTGCTGGCAGTTGGGCTGATAACCATTGTGCGGTCGCCCTGATTGGCCTCAATCGTGAACAGACCCTGATTACCAATAACTGCGTCCGCAATTTGTTCCCCGTTTGGCAGGGACACCATCGTCACCATACCGTTGCGCAATTTGATTGGCAATACACTGCCTGATTCCCATGACAGTTGCGCGTACCCAGGTTTAATACTGCCTGCGGCCATATTTGCGGTTGGGTTGTCCCACGCATCTTGGACACCATAGTTGATGCCTGTGGCCGCACCATGTGCAGACACACACAATGCCATAACGCAGAAAACAGAAATGTTTAATTTAATCGCAGTTCTAAAACTCATGCCCATATTCCTTACCTTTCTGTGGCGCGGTGTTTAATTGCCGCTGGCCAGATAGCCCGTATTCAGCGGATCGCCATTACCGGATTCAACGGTGTATTCGGCAACGCGAATCCCCAACGGGTTGTCCAGACGATCCGACCATTTTAATGTCGCATTATCGTCCATCTCTAATTTTACTATGATTGTATAATCTTTTTTATCGGTCTGTCCACCACTATCTTCACAGAAATACTTAAAATTTACAGCCCATGTTTTATAGTCCGACGTTCTGGGCTGAACTGCGCCGTTTTCAAATTCCACGCTGCAACTAAATTCAAAGTCCGGCGTATTGTTCATCAGTGCCGTCCACATATTGGTCTGGGTAAACGCGGCATATACCGCCGGCGTTGACCAAGTATGCACAACGCCATCTTCGGCATTATTCCATTTGCGCAACATTACGCGTCCATCAGGCACAATTTCATTGCGTGCCTTGATATATTCGCGAATGAACGCGCGCGTGTACCATTTGAAATTATCGTCGGTCGGTGGCAATTCAGACAGCGTGATTTCCAGATTTTCACGTGGTTGGGTCATCAAAAAGAACACCTGCGGCCGATTTAATGGAAACATTTTGTACAGGGTGATGCCCAGCACCCCCAGCACGACAATCGCGCCGGCGAACACAAACGTCATCAGTCTGGACAGCAAAATTGGCGGTTCTATGCGGTCTTGCAAGTAAATCCTCTCCCTGTATATGGGCGATTGTAGCCAAAAAACGGTATGTGGTGCAAGCGAAAATTACGCACAATCATATTTTATGCATACGGTTTTTCAGATTTTACTTGCGCCATCATGATTAAAAACATATAATATTTCAGTTTTTTCACTTGCTTTTTCGTACGGGTGTGCTACTCTGGCGACAATTATCGGGGTTTGCAAGGCGTAAAAGTCAGGTGCGATTGCGATTGAAACAGGGGCATAGTTCAACGGTAGAATATCGGTCTCCAAAACCGCGGATAAGGGTTCGATTCCTTTTGCCCCTGCCAGAATTTCAACAAAAACAGCGGGTCTGTTTTTGCTGAAATTCCGTGTCTTTGTGGCGGATTTCTGGGGATTGTGTGGTCAAACATAGTGGGCGAATTTATGAAAAAAATTATTGATTATATAAAATCAGTTCGCAGTGAATGGTTCAAGATTGTGTGGCCATCGCGCGACACTGTTATTCGTGCAACTATCATGATTTTGACATTTTCTGCGCTGGCGGCACTGTTCTTCTTTTTGGTGGACGGCGCGCTGAATGTCATTGTGGGCTGGATTTTCAAGTAATATAAACGGGCAAGGGGATGTGTCATGGAAGAAAAAATGCAATGGTTTGTTGTAAACGTTCATACTGGCTGTGAAGACAAGGTTGCCCGCGGCCTGCGCGAACAAATTGACAAGCGTCGCTTGAATGCGTTGTTTGGCGAAATTTTGGTGCCAACGCGTGAGGTTACGGAAATCAAGGGTGGCAAGCGTGTCAAGTCTGAAAAAAAGTTTTTCCCAGGATATATTGTTGTCCAGATGGTTTTGAACAACGAAACATTTTCCTTGGTAAAATTGATGCCCCAGGTTGTTATGTTCTTGGGTGCAAAAAATAAACCGATTGCCGTCAGCGAAGAAGAAGCGCGTCGCCTGCAAAAACAGGTTGAAGAGGGCGCGGTTTCTGTCGAAGATGTTGAATATGATGTTGGCCAAGAAGTGCATGTTATTGATGGCCCATTCAATGGTTTCAATGGCATCGTGGCAGAGGTTGATAACCTGAAACAGAAAATGACCGCGACGATTTTGGTATTTGGTCGTGAAACCAGCGTTGAACTGAATTTTAACGAAGTTGAACGTGTCTAAGTAAAAAAGAGTTTTTTGGATTTTTGCGGGTGACCGCTAAAAATTCTGGTGGGAGATGCGCCACATCGTACCGCCGCACTAACCAAAACAAATGGAGTGAACAAATGGCAAAAAAAGAACTGAAAGGGATTGTCAAACTGGTCGTCCCTGCAAAACAAGCGAATCCTGCGCCACCAATTGGGCCAGCGTTGGGTGCTGCTGGTGTGAACATCGCAGAATTCTGCAAACAATTTAACGACAAAACAGCTGACAAAGAACCGGGTATGCCGATTCCTTGCATTATTACTGTTTATACTGACCGCAGTTTCGAATTTATCATGAAATTGCCACCAGTGTCGTACTACATCAAGAAAGCGTTGAAATTGAAATCTGGTTCGAAAAAGCCAGGTCGCGATTTTGTCGGCACTATTTCAAAAGAACAGGTAAAGCAGATTGCAGAAAGCAAAATGCCTGACTTGAATTGCTCTACCATTGAATCCGCCATGAACATCGTTGCGGGTCAATGCCGTTCTATGGGCGTAAAGGTGGAGGAATAAGACATGAAACTGACAAAAAGACAAAAGACATGGGCGAACTTGGACACAGACAAAGTGTATTCTTTGGCTGATGCAATCGAAACCTTGCGTGGTTATACGTCCAAGAAATTCGACGAAAGCTTGGAAATCGCAATCAAATTGGGTATTGATATTACCAAAGCCGATCAGAACATTCGTGGTATGCTGTCCTTGCCAAATGGCACGGGCAAAACAGTCCGCGTTGCAGTTTTCACTGTGAACAGCGCAGACGAAGCAACCAAAGCGGGTGCTGACGTCGTTGGTGGCGAAGACCTGATTGAAAAGGTTGCCGGTGGTGAAATCAATTTTGACCGCGTTATCGCGACACCTGATATGATGCCAAAAATGTCAAAGATTGCACGTATCTTGGGGCCAAAGGGTTTGATGCCGAATCCAAAATTGGGTACGGTTACGAACAACGTTGCCGAAGCTGTTAAAACAGCCAAAGCAGGCCAGATTGAATACCGTGCAGAAAAGAAAGGTATCATTCACGCCGGTATCGGTAAAATGTCATTTACCACAGATCAGTTGGTTGAAAATGCGAATGCATTGATTGACCAGTTGAAAAAGGTGAAACCATCTTCTTCCAAAGGCCAGTATATCTTGGGCGCGTCCGTTGCGACAACCCAAGGTCCAGGTCTGAAAGTTGATGTAAAATAAGTTATGTTCTGGTGTGGCAAATGCCACCCCAGAACAAAGGTCAAATACCAAAGTGCGAAGTTCAAAAATTAGGAATACAATAATTTGAACTTTGAACTCTGAACTTTGAACTTTTAATAGAGATTTCTGTCCGTGACTGATGGTGTTGGCGACAACTTAATTTCCATCATAGACAAAGAAAAAATTCTTTGGGGCAGGAACGAAGCCCCATCTCAGAGAACTCTGGGTGGAAAGTTTAACAAAGCAGGGATTGCGGGGGTGGACCCCGAAATCTGGAAGTAAAGGATAAAATATGAGACGCGAAGAAAAATCAGATTTGATTTCAGCGTTGCAGTCGTCCTTGAAAGATGCAAACGGTGTTTTCGTTGTTGAAAACCACGGTTTGACCGTGAAAGAATTGGAAGGCCTGCGTAATGAATTGCGCCCATTGGTTTCCGTGTTCAAAGTTGTTAAAAACCGTTTGATGAAATTGGCGTTGAAAGATACCAATTTTGAACCTGTGTCCGAAATGATGAAACGTCCGACCGCGGTTGCTGTTGCAACAGACGGTTTGGCGGTTACCAAGGTTTTGGCAAAGTTCGCCGAAGAACACCCAAACCTGACCATCATTGGTGGTAAAATGGACGCAGACGTCTTGGACAAAGACGGCATTATGCAATTATCCAAACTGCCATCCCTGTTGGAAATCCGTGGCACTATTGCGCGTATCTTGGTCGAACCAGCGTCGCGCTTGGCACGTGTTTCAGCAGAGTATGGAAAGAAAAATTAATATCAAAATGGCAACATTTTGATTTAGCTAAACTAAATAGGAGCTAAAAAATGGCAGACATTCAAAAATTAGTTGAAGAATTGTCAAAATTGACCGTTTTGGAAGCAGTTGAACTGTCCAAAGCGTTGGAAGAAACATGGGGCGTTTCCGCCGCCGCTGCAGTTGCAGTAGCCGCTGGCCCAGCCGCCGCTGCAGCCGAAGAAAAGACAGAATTTGATGTCGTCTTGGCTGAAATCGGTGCAAACAAATTGGCTGTTATCAAGGCAGTTAAAGAAATGACTGGTTTGGGCTTGGGTGAAGCGAAAGCTTTGGTCGAATCTGCACCAAAGGCAGTCAAAGAAGCCGTTGCAAAAGATGAAGCTGAAAAAATGAAAGCGACATTGGAAGCAGCCGGTGCCAAGGTTGAATTGAAATAATTCGCCCGGCCGGATTAAATTCTGGCAAAAAATGAAAAAGTCGCGGTTTTCCGCGCAGCGTCTTGGGCCCACCAGTGGATTTTTCCACGGTGGGTGCACAGACGTAAAAAGAGTTTGAAATAGTTTCGTTTGCAAAACGCACAAAAAAAAGGATTGATACCCATGGCAGTTATCCAGAAATTTAGAAAATCTTTTGGAAAAAGTTTTTTGCAAACTCCGCTTCCTGATCTGGTTGAAATTCAATATAATTCTTACAAAAATTTCTTGCAGGCCGATGTAGATCCACAAAATCGTAAAAACATGGGACTGCAAAACGTTTTTTCGTCTATGTTCCCTATCAAGGACTACGCCGGTATTGCCGACTTGGAATTTGTTGAATATACACTGGACAAACCGGTTTATAACGTCAAAGAATGCATGCTGCGCAATATGACATATTCCAGCAAGCTGAAATTGAAGCTGAGATTGATTTTGTGGGACATCGCCGAAGACGGTAAAAAAACGTTGCGCGATATCAAAGAACAAGAAATATTTATGGGCGAAGTGCCGTTGATGACAGAACGCGGCAGCTTTATCGCGTCTGGTGTGGAACGTGTTATCGTTTCCCAGATGCATCGTGCCCAGGGTGTTGTATTCGCAACAACCAAAGAAGCCAAAATCGCTGGCAACCCAATCACGTATACCGCACGTATTATCCCAGAACACGGCAGTTGGATTGACTTTGAAGAATCCAAGGGCGTTATCTATGTTCGTATCGACCGTCGCCGCAAAGTTCCAGCGACGGTGCTGTTGCGTTGCCTGCCGGCCGCCGAAGACGAGAAGAAATTTGCCGCCGATCCGCGCAAGCCGACAATCCGTGGCATGAGCGACACTGAGATCCTGTCTGCGTTCTATAACCGCATTCCGTTGAAATTCGATGGTAAAATGTGGGCGGGCAGTGTTGATGCTTTTGCGGGTCTGGATAAATACCGTTTGAATTATGATTTAATCAATCCAAAAGATAAAAAGATATTGGCGTCCAAGGGTGATCGTCTGAACGCGAAACGTATGGCGAAAATCACAGCAAGCGCCAAAGAATTTGGTATCTTGCCTGAATCTTTGATTGGCGAATATCTGTTTGACCCAATTATGTCTGGCGACGAAGTCGTATTTCAGGCGGGTACTGAAATCACAGACGAAGTGTTGTCTGATTTGGACAAGATGGGTGTCAAAGAAGTCTCGCTGATTGCGATTGACAACACAACAATCACATCGCACATGCGCAATACGTTGGTTGCCGACAAAACAACCAATCGCGAAGAAGCATTGATTGAAATCTATAACATTATCCGTCCGGGTGAACGACCCACACTGGAAGCGGCAATCAACCTGTTCCTGCGTCAGGGCTTTGATGCAGCGTTCTATGATTTGTCCGCGGTTGGTCGTTTCAAGATGAACAAGCGTTTGAAGATTGATTCTGGCAAAAAACCAGAAGATGAACGCCTGTTGACCAAGTCCGATTTCTTGGCGGTTTTGAAAACACTGACAAACATCATTGATCACAAAGATACAATTGATGACATTGATAATCTGTCAAATCGTCGCGTACGCGCGGTTGGCGAATTGTTGGAACAGAATTTCCGTACTGGTATGGTTCGTATCGAACGTCTGGTTCGCGAAAGTTTGTCATCGCCAAATATCGCAAATATGCAACCACAGGACGTTATCAACGTTAAACCGCTGATGTCGTTGGTATCTGAATTTTTGGGTACGTCCCAGTTGTCCCAGTTTATGGATGCGTACAATCCGTTGTCTGAATTGGAACACAAGCGTCGTATTTCTGCGTTGGGCCCAGGGGGACTGAATCGTGACCGCGCCGGTATTGACGTCCGCGACGTTCACCCGACACACTATGGTCGTTTGTGTCCAATTCACACCCCCGAAGGTGCGAACATTGGTCTGATCAACCATTTGGCAACGTATGCACGCGTCAACCCATATGGCTTTATTGAAACACCATACTATGTCGTTGAAAACGGTCGTGTTACGGACAAGATGGTATATCTGACCGCGGACGAAGAACTGGGGCACAAGATTGCACAGGGTAATACCCCGACTGCAAAAAATGGTGCATTGGCCGAAGACACCGTTACCGCGCGTGTTGATGGCGAATTTACAATGGTGCCAAAAGAAGAAATCGATTTAATCGACGTTGCCCCACGTCAGGTGGTTTCCATCGCAACCGGTTTGATTCCGTTCGTTGAAAACGACGACGCGAACCGTGCTTTGATGGGTTCAAACATGCAGCGTCAGGCCGTTCCATTGTTGCGCGTTCAGGCCCCATTGGTGGGTACTGGTATCGAACGCGAAGTGGCGCGCGATTCCCGTACGGGCAAGGTTGCAAAGCACAGCGGTATTGTTGAATCCGTTGATGCGAACCGTATTGTGGTTAAATGCATGAACAGCCGCAACGTCGTAACCGGTGTTGATATTTACAATCTGGAAAAATTTGAACGCAGCAACAGTGAAACATTGATTCACCAAAAACCATTGGTCAAGGTTGGCGATCGCATTTCTGCGGGCGACATCATTGCCGACGGTTCATCTATGAACTATGGTGAACTGGCACTGGGCCGCAACGTTCTGGTCGCATTCGTGCCATGGCGTGGTTATAACTACGAAGACGCGATTGTTATTTCCGAACGTATTTCTCGTGAAGATATCTTTACATCGGTCAAAATTGTTGAAAAAGAATTCAAAGTTCGTGATACCCAGTTGGGCCCAGAAAGTTTCACACGCGACATTCCAAACGTCAGCGAAGAAGCACTGAAAAATCTGGATGAATCTGGTATCATTTACGTCGGTGCACGCGTGAAGCAGGGTGACATCTTGGTCGGTCGTGTTTCGCCAAAATCCGAAACGTTGCTGACCCCCGAAGAAGCGTTGCTGCGCAACATCTTTGGTGAAAAGGCATTGAACGTCAAGGATACATCTCTGCGCGTTGGCCCGAACGAAGAAGGTACAGTTATCGGTGTGAACGTCTTGACCCGTCATGGGGTAAAGAAAGACGAACGTACACAGATGATTGAATTGCAAAAGATTGAGAAAATCAACAAAGACCGCGATGAAGAAACGTCTATCATCGAAAAGGGCTTTGCAGACCAGATTTTCCAAATCGCCGAAGGTGAAACGATTGATTCGGGCATGGGCAGCTTGAAACCATTCGTCGGCAAGAAATTGACCGCCGAAGTGTTCGAAGGTATCAAGCCAGCCGACATCAAGAAATTGGTTGTCCGCAACAAAGAAGCCCAAGCCAAGATTGATGAATTACGCGAACAGCATATTGCAAAACTGAAAGCGTTGAACGAGAAAGCCGACGCCGAAGTTGCCAAGACCACAGAAAGCAATTCGCTGAATGCGGGTGTCTTGAAAGAGGTCAAGGTTTATATCGCACACAAGATGAAATTGCAGCCAGGTGATAAAATGGCTGGTCGTCACGGGAACAAGGGTATCGTATCCAAAGTTGTCCCAATCGAAGATATGCCATACATGGAAGACGGTACACCAGTTGATATCGTTCTGAACCCGTTGGGTGTGCCATCACGTATGAACATCGGTCAGATTTTGGAAACCCACCTTGGTATGGCGGGCCGCACATTGGGCCAGCAGATTGGCGATGTCTTGGACGAAGTCAAAGCAAAGCGTGCTGTAACCGATGACCTGCGCACCATTATGGGCAAGGTGTATGGCAAAGAAACCGCTGAAAAGTTGGAAAAAATGACGGACACAGATGTCCGCGCCGAAGCAGCACTGTTGCGCGATGGCGTGCCAATGGCAACCCCAACATTCGACGGTGCAACGCCCGAAGACATTCGCAGTATGCTGAAATTAGCAAAACTGCCAGAATCTGGCCAGTTCACAATGTACGATGGTATGACTGGCGAAAAATTCGCCCGTCCTGTTACCGTTGGTGTTATGTACATGATGAAACTGCATCACTTTGTTGATGAAAAGATTCACGCGCGTTCCATTGGCAATTACTCGTTGGTAACACAACAGCCATTGTCTGGCAAGGCGCACATGGGTGGCCAGCGTTTGGGTGAAATGGAAGTGTGGGCATTGGAAGCACACGGTGCTGCGCACTTGCTGCGCGAAATGCTGACTGTCAAGTCGGACGATATCGTCGGCCGTAACAAGATGTACGAAGCCATCATATCTGGCAGCAACGATATCCAGACCGGCACACCAGAAGCATTCAACGTATTCGTTCGCGAATTGCGTGGTTTGGGTCTGGCGATGACACCAAAGAAAATTGACTAAAAATCGACCGTGGCGGTGGCAACGCCGTCACGGACAAAGGCATTTTGAACAGCGACTTGAAAGGAGCAAAATTTATGACCAATATGTTGCAGAAGATTTTCGGACAAATTGAAACCAAGGAACAGTTTGACGCCCTGCGCATCACCATCGCGTCACCAGAAGAAATTCTGTCTTGGTCCCATGGCGAGGTAAAAAAGCCCGAAACTATCAACTATCATTCTTTGAAACCAGAGGCAGAAGGTTTGTTCTGCCAGCAGATTTTTGGTCCAGTCAAAGATTACGAATGCGCCTGCGGAAAATATAAGAGAATCAAATTCCGTGGCGTTGTTTGCGAACGTTGCGGTGTCGAAGTTGGTTCTTCGTCCGTTCGTCGTGAACGTATGGGACACATTAAATTGGCGATGCCTGTTGCGCACACATGGTTCTTGCGCGAAGGGAAAATTGCCACATTGTTGAACAATCTGCCCCAGAAAAAACTGGAACAGGTTATTTCGTATGATGCATACATTGTTATTGAACCGGGTTTGACCAACCTGAAACAATACGATGTCATCAGCGAAGATGAATATCAAAGCGCGGTCGAAGAATTTGGCGCAGACGCATTCCGCGTCGGTATCGGTGCCGAAGGCGTCCGCAACATTATCGCCAATCTGGACATGGGCGACGAACGTACACGCCTGCGGGCTGAATTGGCAGAAACAAAATCCGAAGCAAAACGCAAAGGGTTGATTAAACAGTTGAAACTGGTCGAAGCATTCTTGGATTCTAAAACAGATCCAGCATGGATGTTGCCAGATATCATTCCTGTTATCCCACCAGATATGCGTCCATTGGTAACATTGGATGCGGGTCACGTTGCGGCATCTGACCTGAACGATTTGTATCGTCGTGTTATTATTCGTAATAACCGTCTGAAACGTTTTCAGGAAATGCATGCACCAGACATCATTGTCCGTAACGAAAAGCGTATGTTGCAAGAAGCCGTTGATTCCTTGTTTGATAACGGACACAAGGCACGTCCAATGGTTTCCCAGAACCGTCGTCCATTGAAATCATTGTCTGATTCATTGCGTGGTAAATCCGGTCGTTTCCGTATGAACATGTTGGGTAAACGTGTGGACTATTCTGGTCGTTCGGTTATTGTGTCGGGCCCATCACTGAAATTGCATCAGGTTGGTTTGCCAAAGACAATGGCACTGGAATTGTTCAAACCATTCGTTTATGCACGTCTGTTGGCGGGTGATTATGCAAACACATTGAAAACCGCGCGCAAGATGGTTGAAAACGGCGAAGATGTTGTTTGGGAAATCTTGGAAAAGGTTATTTACCAGCATCCAGTTCTGTTGAACCGTGCGCCATCATTACACCGTTTGTCGCTGTTGGCGTTCGAACCAGTTTTGATTGAAGGCAAGGCAATCCGTCTGCACCCACTGGTCTGCAAGGGCTTTAACGCTGACTTTGACGGTGACCAGATGTCTGTGCATGTTCCAATTTCATTGGAAGCGCAACTGGAAGCGCGCACATTGATGCTGTCGTCTAACAACGTTTTGTCACCTGCGAACGGCGAACCAATGATTGTACCGGCCCAGGACATGGTTTTGGGTGTGTACTATATCTCGCTGATTGATGGCGAACACACAGATAAATCACCACGTTTTGCAAACATGGACGAAGTGAAAATGGCGTTGGAAAATCATTCCATCACGTTGCACACACCAATTGTGGCGCGTATCAATGGCCAGATTTATAAAACAACAGCCGGTCGTATGATTTTGGGCGAACTGTTGCCAAAATCTGACAAGATGCCATTTGATTTGGTGAACAAGGTTATGCCAGTAAAAGAAATCAAGGCACTGTTGGCGACAACATACGAACGTTGTGGCGACAAGGCGATGATTAAACTGGCCGACGATTTGAAGAACACCGGCTTTGAACAGGCGGCGCGCAGTGGTATTTCCATCGGGTTTGACGATATTATCATTCCAGAAGAAAAGAAGACCATGATTGCCGATGCTGAAAAGGCAGCCGAAGAAATTGAATCACAGTATCAGAACGGTTTGCTGTCTGGCGGTGAACGTCACAACAAACTGATTGACCTGTGGCAGAAAACAACCGATAAACTGGGTGATTTGGCGTATGCTGCACTGGGCAAGACAACAGGCGAAAATTGGAACTCGGTTCTGATGATGGCTCTGTCTGGGGCGCGTGGTTCAAAACGTCAGATTCAGCAGTTGGCGGGTATGCGTGGTATGATGCAGAAACCAGACGGTTCTATTATTGAAGTTCCTATTATTTCGAACTTCAAGGAAGGTCTGACCATGTCTGAATACTTTACGTCCACCCACGGTGCGCGTAAAGGTATGTCGGATACCGCGTTGAAAACCGCTGACGCTGGTTACTTGACTCGTCGTCTGGTTGAATTGGCCCAGAATACTGTTATTACTGAACACGATTGCGGTACGACAGAATACATCACAGCAAAGCCGGTGTATCAGGGTTCAACCCTGTCGGTTGCGCTGGGCGACGTTGTTCTGGGACGTACGGCGGCACACGACATCATTCACCCAATTACCAAGGAAGTTATCGTTCCTGCCGGTGAATTGATTACCAAAACCGCTGCAAAACAAATCAATGAATCGGGCCTGCCATCTGTTGATGTGCGCAGTGTTCTGACATGTTGCAGTGACGGTCTGTGTGCAAAATGCTATGGTATGGATTTGTCGCGTAATGCGCTGGTTCATGTCGGCGAAGCGGTCGGCGTTATCGCTGGCCAATCCATTGGTGAACCTGGCACACAGTTGACATTGCGTACATTCCACATCGGTGGTGTTGCGGCTGGTGGTGCAGAAAGCCACTTTATCGAAGTCCCAGTTGCTGGTACAATCAAACTGACGGGTGTGAACACAATTAAAAACACCGCGGGTCGTGTGGTTGTCCTGTCGCGTAATGGCGAATTGGCGGTTGTTGATGCCAAGGGGGAAACACTGTTCTCGTGCGCATTGCCATACGCCGCTATGTTGATTGTCAACGATGGTGACGCCGTCGAAAAGGGCGCAAAGGTTGCCGAATGGGATCCATATTCGAACACAATCATCGCTGAAAAAGACGGTATCGTCAGCTTCAATGACTTGGTCGAAAACGTATCGTACCAAGAAGAGGTTGATTCCATGACCGGTATCGTTTCGCGCAAGGTTATCAACTGGAAGGCCAATACGAAAAAGGCATTGCAACCTGCAATCCGCTTGGTCGATGCAAACGGCAATGTAATTTCGTTGGGTGGTAAAAAGATTGCAGAATACATGCTGCCTATGTATTCGGTGCTGAACGTTGCAAACGGCGCATCGGTTGTGGCGGGTGATATTCTGGCACGTATTCCAGTTCAGGCGAAAAAGACAGGCGATATTACCGGCGGTCTGCCACGCGTCAACGAATTGTTGGAAGTGCGCCGTCCTGCAAACCCAGCATTGCTGGCGGAAATCGATGGTACGGTTGAATTGGAAGATGCAAAATCCAAAATCATCATTCGCATTGATCCCGAAGATGGTACAGCCCCAGTTGAATACGCCGTGCCAAAGGGTACAAATCTGATGGTGCGCAGCGGCGACGTTGTGCGCAAGGCCGATAAACTGGTCGATGGCGATCCAGTGCCACAGGATATTTTGCGTATCTTGGGCCAGAAAGCGTTGGCAACGTTTATGGTTGAACAGATTCAGCAAGTTTATCGCTTGCAGGGTGTGGTCATCAACGACAAGCACATTGAAATTTTGATTCGCGAAATGACGCGCCGCGTTGAAATCACAAACCCAGGCGACACCGGATTCTTGATGGGTCAGGTTGTTGACCGCGTTGATTTCGAAGAAGAAAACGCCCGCGTTGCCCACGATGGTGGCAAAGTAGCCGAGGCCTCTCAGGTCTTGGTTGGTTTGACTCGCGCGTCATTGACATCACGTTCATTTATCTCGAACGCATCGTTCCAACAGACAACCAAGGTATTGGTTGACGCTGCAATCAGCGGTGCAACAGATAAACTGGTCGGTATCAATGAAAACTTGATTGTTGGCCGTTTGATTCCAATCGGCACAGGTGCGTACGTACGTCGCGTCCGCGAAATTGCCAAGGAAGAAGAACGCGAAGAACGTTTGGCCCGCGAAGGCAATACCCAGCAACAGTTGTTGGATATCTGATGGGAAACATAGGCAACAGGGCGCACATCGCGCCCTGTTGCAACCGATGCAATGACAGAAATACCCGCAATCTTTTGTGATATTGATGGCGTTGTGAATAAAAAGTTCGCAATCGCAAACTATGACCGCTTTGGTGAACCGAATGAAAATATGATACGCATTCTGGAAACACTGGGGCGCGATTTCACGATTGTGTTTATTACCGGTCGTTGGGCCATGGGGCAGGACAAGGTTCAGCATCACATAGATGCCTTGTTGCCAAACATTAAAAAACGTGTTTTCTGTAAACCGCATGACTATGCTGGCACAACCGCAGAATTCAAATTGGCAACGATTATCGCATTGGAAAAACAGGGGTACAAATTCTATATGGGCTTGGACGATCACAGTGCGGTTATCGGTCTGATGCACAACCATGGTATGTTCGTCGCCCAGGTAATATCGGATTAAAGTTTTCCTTGCATTTGCACAGGATTTTTATAGAATATCAAACTGTAAATTAAAAAGGATAGTAAAATGGCAACGCCAAAAAGTAAAACAAGTAAAGCACGCACAGCACAACGTCGTTCTCACGATGCGCTGTCTATCATGCCATGCACAGTATGCAAGACCTGTGGTGAAAAGAAACGTCCGCATCACGTTTGTCCTGCATGTGGTGCAAAATAATTTCAATCAAGGAATTATAGAGAGGCAGATTTAGCGCATCGCGTGCATATCTGCTTTTTTATTGTAAAAAATATGTCAGACAAGAAAATTATTTCTGTTGATGCAATGGGGGGGGACAAAGGGCCCAAGGCCGTCTTGGGTGGCATGAACCAGTTCTTGTATCAAAATGGCGAAGGCAAGGTGTTCTTTCGCCTGTTTGGGAACGAGGCATTATTGCGTCGTATGTTGGCGAAATACCCACGCGTCGCGCGTAATTGCGATGTCATTGATGCACCAAATGTAATTCGTGGCACGGACAAGGTTCGCGACGTTATTCGTCATGCGCAGGATACATCCATGTACATGGCAATCAAAGACGTCCGCGAAGGCAAATCTGCCGCGGTGGTCAGTGCAGGTAACACTGGCATATTTATGTCGCTGTCCAAACTGATGCTGAAAACAACGGCTGGTATTGCGCGCCCAGCAATTACAACAATGTTGCCATCGGGTGGTGGGGATTCACGCGTGGTGGTTTTGGATTTGGGTGCAAATGTTCAGTGCGACGAAACAATCCTGTTTGATTTTTCGGTATTAGGTACGGTTTATGCAGAGGTTATCGGTAAAATGCCACGCCCAAAATTGGGCGTCCTGAATATCGGTGCCGAAGAAACCAAGGGCAATGACACGTTGGTTCATTTGAACCATGTCTTGAACGAACACAAAGATGAATTACCATACGAATACATCGGCTTTGTCGAGGGGAATGACATCAGTGGCGGTAATGTTCAGGTTGTTGTCACCGACGGATTTACTGGGAATATCGTTCTAAAAACGGTCGAGGGTACGGCAAAACTGATTAAACGCGTATTGGTTGATAACCTGAAAAAATCTGTTTTGGCAATGGTCGGTGCGTTTTTCTTGGTGCACGTGTTCAAACGCCTGAAACACAAGATTGACCCACGTTCGTATGCGGGTGCGGTGTTCTTGGGGTTGCAAGGGTTCGCGGTCAAGACCCATGGCAACAGCGATGCGCTGGCATTCGCGAACGCACTGAAATACGCAACGGATTTAACAAGCGCAAATCTGAATGATTTGATTGCCCAACGGGCCGCATCGGTTTCCAAAATCCGTGACGAGTTCAAAATAGCAGCAGAACAATAACACAGCGGGGCATCGCCCCGTTTTTTATTAGTGATAGAGTGATTTAGTTTTAGAATAACGTCCCAAAAGCACTGTCATTCCGTGGCTTGACCACGGAATCCAGGTAAATAGAAGAGCCGCGCCATCGGCGCACAAAATCTATTATCTATTCTCTATTATCTATGCTCTAATTTGGGGCGTTTTTATTCGCAAATCTTCAAATTCGGGCGGGCGGCGCGCAGGTTGTTCAGCGATTGTGCCTGTGCGGCGCGGAATGCGTCCGGATTCCATATCTGAAAACTGTTGCCACGACCAACAAAAACGGCGCGGTCTGTGATACCGGCGTGTTGTAATAAATCGGCGGGAATAACAATGCGGCCCGTTACATCAAATGCCAATGGGCGCGCGTCCGCAAACAGCATTGCTGACAAATCGTCCAACGCGTCATCAAAAACACCCATCTTGTCCGTTGCCGACGCCAACTGTTCCATACGGGACATGGACAGCCCCTCTATACAATTATGGGTAAAAGAACGATATAAAACAACGCCCGCGAATTTTTCATTGGACACCGAAGACCGGAAAGAGGCCGGTACTGAAATACGCCCCTTGGTATCCAAACGATTTTCATAAGATGAGAGAAACAATGACATTTTCAGGTCTTTGTTTGTTAGGTGTATTCGCCGTTCCCTTTCCGTCTTCACACGGAATGTAGCACGAGGATTTTTGGTTGTCAATGACAATTTATAATTATTTTATGGGATTTTATGGTCTGGAAAGTAAAATTAAACTTTTTTCAAATAAAATTAAAATAAATGAATTTTCCCCTTGACCTGCGATTCGTTTTTGTTCTAAGATATTTGTATAGACAAGGAAAAAAGGTTTCGAAAGTCCCAGAAAACCGCCAAAAACCGGATTTCTGGCGAAAACAAAAAACAAATGAAAATTTAATTGGCAAAAATGTAAATACGTATGTAAATACATTCCAAGATTAGATTTTCGACAAACCCAAAGCGAAAGGAGGGCCCCGCAATGCCAAAAAATATAAAGGAAATTATGATTGCCTTGAACAAAGTTTTAACAACAACAGTTTGGGTGAACGAAGATCGCCAGATTATATCGCTGGCCGACGAACTGAAAATTGGTCTGGGTAACGCGCCACGCAGTATCGAAGATTTGCCACGTGCGTCATTGGTTGGTGCGTATGTTTCATTGCAAATTCGTACAGATAATTTCGAAGTAGCTGCCGAAAGCATGGACACAAAGACATTGGCGTTGCGTGTCAAAGGCATGGTCTTTGCCGAAGCGAAAAAGATTATGGACGCCGCCGACATCGAAGAAAAGTCGTCTGTTGCGCGCGCTGCATAATGCGTGGGCAACCGCGGGTCTGAATCAAGGCGTCAAAACAGTTTCTGGGAATACCAGAAGGAAGGGAGTAGCCACCGTCGAGCAATCGCCGGTGGTTATTTTTATTAGTGAGAGAGTGATACAGTGATAAAGTGATACAGTGATTTAGTTTTAGAATATAAAACTTAAAAAAACGTGTCGCCTGCGGACTGACGTCCTTGCCGCATCCTGCGCTTCGCTTGGATTCATTGCGAGTGTAACGAAGCAATCCAGTGAATCACAGTCGCGCGCAGCGCACATCATAAAAGACCACCCCGTCCTAGCGGACACCCCTCCACGAAATCACCCACAAAATTTATCAATTTTGCGGGGCCCGATGGAGGGGAACTTGGTCTGCAACAAGAACGTAGCAAGTTCTCCTCCTGTGGAGGAGTACCGCGTAGCGGGGAGGTGGTCTTTCTATGTTCGAAATTGTACTTCTGGGAACTGGTATCTTTGTCGGTAAGCAGCCGCGCCGTCTGGCGCGCACATTATTCGTCAAAGAATGATGGCAGTTTGGATTTCTTGCCGTCGTATATCGCCAATGTTCCCGCTTTGCGTGCGCGGTCATAATATTTGATTTTATAGTCGATGATTTTCAGCATCTTTTGAATCTCGGCCATCTGGGCCATTACCGCGGCGCGACGATTGATAAACATGTCATAACGCTGTTGTATCGTTTTGTCGCCCATTGCGCACCAGTCGATAAATGTTTTAATGTCTGTCAAACTCATACCTGTCTTTTTCAGACATTCAATAATGCCTAATCGGTCAATGTCACGATCGCAATAGTCGCGAATGCCGCCACCACGCTTTGCAACATCGGGCATCAAACCCATTTTTTCATAGAACCGCAATGTGTGTTCTGACAATCCTGTGATTTTTGAAATTTCACCAATACGCATAATTTTCCTCTTGACCTAGAGTTAAATCTAGGGTTTATACTGTGAAAAGTCAAGGGAGGAATTGCAATGAAAAAAATTACTTTTTCACTTTGTGCGGCATTGGCACTGTGCGGCGCGGCGGACGCGCGCGATTTGGTCGCATACTATTCGCGCAGTGGTAACACCGAAATTGTCGCGAAAAAGATTGCCAAAATCACCGGCGCAGATTTATACAGAATCGAAACCGCCGACGCGAATCATTATCCGGCGGACTATACCGAAACAACGGTTGTGGCAAAGCAAGAAATCACAGACGGCACATTGCCCGCGATAAATGCAACGCCCGACCTGTCCCAGTACGACATGATATACGTTGGCACGCCGTGTTGGTGGGGTACAATGGCATCGCCCGTACGAACATTTTTGACCAACAATAATTTTGACGGCAAAACGATTGCGCCATTTGATACACATGGGGGCAGTGGTGCTGGCAATGTATTCACAGACATTGAAAAACTGACGCCAAACGCCACGCATCGCGATGGTGTGGCAATCTATGGCACGTCCGCGTCATCGTCTGATGATACGCTGAAAACATGGTTGGGCAAAACAGACACAGGGGGCGCGCAATGATAACACCAGATACAGTTGTCGTGTATTATTCACTGTCGGGCAATACCGCATCGGTCGCGCAGCAAATTGCCCAACGTATCGGTGCAGACATGATTGAAATCCAGACGGTTACCCCGTACACCGGCACGTATGACGATATCGTGGCCCAGGGCCAGCGTGAGGTTGCGGCGGGCTTTACCCCCGATATAAAACCCGTCGATGTGTCGGCGTATTCGCACGTTTTCGTGGGCAGTCCGACATGGTGGTACAAAATGGCCCCTGCGGTTCTGACATTCCTGCGTGGGACGGATTTTACGGGCAAGACCGCAACCGCGTTTTCAACCAATGCTGGTTGGGCGGGCACGGTTGTTGCCGACATGTCGCATGAAATGCAACTGCGCGGTGCAACCACCACCACGCCGATTGCGGTGGAATTTAGTGACCACACCATGACCACCAATAAAGAAACAATCGACAAATGGATTGATAGCAATAAATAAAAATGCCCCGAATGGGGCATTTTTTATTACCACAGTTTAATTCTGTTTTCTGGGGCGACGTATAACGCGTCGTCGGGCGTGATTTTGAACGCGTCATACCACGCCGTAATGTGTGGCAGTATTCCATTGACGCGATTTTTCGCCAACGAATGTTCATCAATCTTGGTCAGGCGTAATTCTTCGTCGCCACGAATATTCTGTGCCCAAGATGTCGCGTATGCGATAAAGAAACGTTGGTCGGCGGTGAACCCATCGACATCACCCGATAGCACACCAAAGTTTTTATACGCGGTGAACGATACAGTTATGCCGCCATAGTCCGCCAGATTTTCGCCCAGCGTGAATGTACCATTTGCGTGTACGTCACCCGCAATCACGATTTTATCAAAGTGTGCGCGCAACACATCCGCGCGTTTTTCAAATCCCGCGGCATCGTTCGTCGTCCACCAATCGGTCATATTACCATCGCGGTCAAAATGACGTCCGGAATCATCAAACCCATGTGTCATTTCGTGACCAATAATGCTGCCGATTGCACCATAGTTAAACGCATCATCCGCCGCCATATCAAAGAATGGGTATTGCAAGATTCCCGCAGGGAAACAAACCTCGTTCGTTGATGGGTCATAGTATGCGTTGATTTCGTGGGCGTTCATGTACCACAGGGTCGGGTCTTTTTCTGCGCCGATTTTATTCAACCAAAATTCATCTTCGAATGCCGACACCACCAACATATTTTCCCACAGTGACGCATTCGCATCAATATGCAATTTGGAATAGTCGCGCCATTTATCAGGGTAACCAATTTTCGCGTGGAACGTGTTCAGTTTTTTCAGTGCCTGTGCCTTGGTCGCATCGGACATCCATTCCAGATTTTCAATGCGTATGCCCAATGCGCGCTGCAAATTTTTAACCAGTGTTTGCATACGCGCCTTGGCATCGGCTGGGAAATATTTCTGGACATACAGGCGACCGATTTCTTCGCCCAATGTGCTGTCCAACAATGACACCGCACGTTTCCAGCGTGGTTTGGGTTCTTTCTGGCCCGCCATGGTGCGGTTATAGAAATCAAATGCAATTTCGTACGTCGCATCGTCCAACAGTGTGTCGGCGTCCCCCACAATTTGATATTTCAAATACGTTTTAATCAGATTCAAATCCGTATCATTCATAATGGCAATGGATTCGGCAATGGCCTCGGGCTGGGCAATATTGATTTGTGTTGCGTGCGCTGCGCCACGTGCCGCCAGATATGCATCCCAATCAAAATTCGGAAAACGTTCTTTGATCTCTGCAATCGTCATTTTGTGATAGTTCGCGTGTGGGTCGCGCAATTTTTCCTTTGGGTAAAATGACCCCGCCATACGCAGTTCCAGATTGTATAATTCCTGTGCGTTGACCGGCACGCCAAAGTTTTTCATCTGGCGCGTTATAAATTCCAGATACTTTTTGCGAACCTGAATTGTTTTCGGGTCGTTATCAAAATAGTAATCACGTGCCAGCCCCAGTCCCCCTTGGCCAATATTATACAGGTAATGCGTGCTGTCTGTTTCGTCCAGACCAACCCCATCGCCCCAGAACGCCGTTGTCATGCGGTGCATGCGACCCAAAAAAGCGGGCAATTCCGCGGCGGATTTTATTGCGTCAATTTCCGCCAACTGGGCGGCAACGGGCGTGGTCTTGTCGGCATTCAGGCGTTCGGTGTTCATTGCGATTTTATACAACGTGCCGATTTTGCCATCATCATTTTCGGCGATTTCACGCACGCGTTTCAGGTTCGTATCACGCAGAACCTCAAACACGCCATAACGTGTATAGTCGTCTGGAATAGGGTGCGATTTGCGCCACCCGCCGGTTGCAAAATCATAAAAATCATCACCTGGGTTCACAGATGTGTCCATATTTTCCATTTGTATTCCAGAGTTCATAATAACCTTCCTTTGCTTTGTGAAATGATGCGCGGCCACGCATGCGATGATAACCGCAACAATCCCAATTATGTTTAACAATTTGTTTTTCATGTTTTTCCTTACCTGCACAAGTGTACCAGTAAATCGTCCAGAATTAAAATACCTTTTTCAGTGGCGCGAATGCGATCGCCACAATCCACCACTAATTCTGGGTGCGCACGCACATATTCGGTGTCAATCATTTGCATTACGTCATCGGTCTTAGCCGCGCCACGCATGGTGCGCATGCCGGTTATGATTTTTTCGGTCGCGCGTGCTGCGCCCGACAACGGGCGCATCCAAATATCACCGCCCACCTGTTCGTACCAGACGTCATCAATCTGTGGGCGACCCGCCGCGCCGTGCCCGATTCCAATGTATGGCGCACCGTCCCACACGTTTTGATTGTGTTTGCATTCGTCGCCCGTGGCGGCATAGTTTGAAACCTCGTACCGCGGGGTGGTCAGATTTTCACCAATGGCGGTATACATGTCTGCCATCATATCGTTTGATGGCATATCTAAATTCATATGACCAAACACGGTGTCTGGTTCAATGGTCAATTCGTACATCGACACGTGGCGCAACCCAATCGCATTTATCGCATTGCACATTTTTATTACTGTGTCCGGCGTATCGTGCGGCAATCCATAAATAAAGTCCGCATTCACGCGCAGTCCATATTGGCGCGCCGTGTCTAATAATTCCATCGCGTCATGCACACTGTGGCGTCGCCCCAGAAATTGTAACGTTTCGTCGTCCAATCGTTGCACGCCGACCGATAACCGATTGGCGCCGGCATCTATAAATTCACGCAGGCGCAACGCGTCCAGTGTTTTTGGATTGGATTCCAATGTGACCTCGGTCGCTGGTGTAATATTAAAATTCGTGCGCAACGCCCCCATAATTTGGCCAAACGTTTTTGTTGGCATCAGCGATGGCGTTCCGCCACCAAAAAACACGGTTGGAACGGAAATTCGTCCCATTTTTTGCGCCCAAAATTCAATTTCGCGCACGATGCCGTCCGCAAATGCGTCCCAGTCGGGCGCACTGCAGGCGCGCGAAAAAAACGCGCAATATTTGCACTTTGACATGCAAAACGGGGTGTGAATGTAAATATTGTGCGGATTATTCATGTCGTGCATTGTACCGCGCATCGCGCGTGGCGCAAGTGATAAATGAAAACTCTTTCTTGTATGCAAAAATTATGATATAATAACCCCAAGAAAAAGAAATGAAGTCAGGAATAATACCATTTTTAGGTGGCGTTTTCGCGTCTGTTGCGGCATATGCCGCGACCGAGGGTGCTCCATCATACTATCAGACCACGTCTGCGCCCAACGCGAACCAGATTGGTTACAGCCAGTATCAATCCCAAGGGTACACGAAATACGTCGGTCAATCGGGCAATAAACAAATTGTCGGCAATCGTTCTTATTCATACCAAGTACCACGCCAGACCGCCGAAAAACCAAAGTATTCCGGCACAATTACCGCAAATGGTATTGCGATGGTGGACGAACCAGCAACAACACTGACGGCGAAATATACGCGTCGTTTTGCGGACTTTGAATTTGAAACAGGTGTCAATTCCGTGCTGGAATGGGACGACATGGTATTCAATGAAATCGGTGTCGCGGCCCAGCATAATTTCAGTTTGCGCAACTTTGACATGTTTGCGTTTGCGGAATATTCACATGGTTCAATGTCGCATGGCGGTCTGTCCATGGATTATGACCTGAAACCGTATGATGAATCCAAACCGACCGAGGGGATATTTACCATTTCCGTGGGTGATCAGTCCGGCCGCACGGATCATTTCCGTTTTGGTATTGGTGCGCATCATATTTGGGACATTGGTGGGTGGAAGCTGTCACCGTCATTTGGATATGAAATTTTCAAGCATAACTTGGAAATGTCCAATCACTATTACCCGAATCCGGGGATATATTTGCCATTGATGACGGACAAGGGGGATTATGTCTATGGCGATGCCCAGGGGAACTATTATTCCCGCCCACAGGATTTTGATGCCCCCGACGATTGGTATCAGGTATGCATGTCGCCCGAAGATTTGAAGGTGGTCAGTGCCGCTGCCAGCAATATTGATTTGGGTACATCCTTTACAACGATTGACTATGATGCGGCGTGGGGCGAAACCCCATGGGGCGTTGCGGCGGGCGAGTGCGTAATTATCGGTGGCGATGGCCCAATTTTGGTGTCGGGCACAACGCATATCTATAACACAACATGGTCTGGATTCTATGTCGGACTCGAGGCGGAAAAGCAAATGACCCTGACGGACAAGTTGCGTTTTTATGTCCAGTTGGGTATGCCCAAATATTCGTCAGAAGGGATTTGGCCAAACCGTGACGATTGGCAACAGAACCCCAGTTTCTTGGACGAGGGATCAAATGGTGCATATTCATACACCGCCGAAATGGAATACAATATGAAATTGTCTGACCGTGTCCAGTTGGCGTTAAAGGTTGACACAAATTGTTTCCACGTTGGCAAAATCGGTGGCGAATTGTACGTTGCATCGTATTCCCAGTTCTTGATTGAAAACGGTCAATACGTTCTGGACGATAACGGCAATCCGATTATTGAAACAGTTCCGGCGCATACTGAAAAAATCAGTGACCAGTTAAAGCATGCAACATGGCAATCGTTTGGGTTGCATCTGGGTATTAAATACGCATTCTAAGGGGTATATGTCTGATGACATGGGACAATCGTTTTGCATGCATCGCGTGTACGGCGTTGCTGTGCACCGCTGCGGCGCGCGCAGATGTCGCACCGACGTCGATTGCTGTCGCACCTGCATCCGTGGTTGCCGCGTCGCCGGTTGTGGTTGCCGCGCCTGTGCCAGTCGCCACCACGGTTGCTGCGCCCGCACCCACTGCCCCCGTTGTTATTGTTGAAACCGCGCCCGCGCCCGACACGCCACCAATCGCCGAACGTGGTGCGTTTGATATGGCCCGCTGGGAAAGCGTGCTGGACACGGTTCGCACGCGCGCGGCGGCGGAAAAAATTTCCAAGAAAACCATAGATGCCGCACTGAAAAATCCGGCGTTTATTCCAAATATTGTAAAGCGTGACCAGAATCAGTCAGAGTTCAAATTGACGCTGGACGGGTACTTGAATCGTACTGTCAATCCAATGCGTATCGCGTCTGGCCGCAAAATGGCGAATAAATACCCAACGTTGTTAAATCGTGTGCATGCGCGCTATGGCGTTCAACCACATGTAATTTTGGCATTCTGGGGTATGGAATCAAACTATGGCGCGCGTATGGCGGATCACCCCCTGCGTGACGCATTCGTTACATTGATATACGAGGGGCGTCGTCAAACATTCTTTACTAATCAACTGATTGCGTTGATGAAAATCGCCGATAAAAATGGCGATGATATCAGTGACTATGGTGGCAGTTGGGCCGGCGCAATGGGGCATTTCCAGTTTATACCGACAACACTAGCGGCATATGGCGTTGATGGCAATGGCGATGGCAAAATTGACATCAGTGGCAGTGTTGGTGACGCAATGATGTCTGCGGGTAATTACCTGAACCGATTGGGCTGGAATGAAAACGAACGCATTGTGCGCCGTGTTGTCCTGCCGGCGGACTTTGATGTGTCGTTGTTGGACGGTAAAACGAAAAAGACATTGTCTGATTGGGCGGCATTGGGTGCAACGTTGCCCGATGGACGCGCGTTGCCAACAACCGATATGTCGGCGGGGATGGTTGCGGACATCGTCGCAATCAATGATGCGCGTATGAATGCGGCGATTGCGCCAACCGACCCGAATGCTGTTGATATGGATGTCGCGCCAATGCCGGCAATAACCGCGTATTTGACATACCCGAATTTCTATCGTATCAAGAAATGGAATAATTCAAATTGGTATGCAATCGCGATTGCAGAATTGGCGGACGCACTGCACCAGTAAATTCGTTAAAAATAAAAATAATTGCTAATATATACGTTCTTTGATAATCTTCCTGTTATAAATTGATATAAAAGGATTGATTTATGACTATCAAGGTCCGTGATTATGAAGTCCGTTTGACCCGTAACAAAGAAGAACGCAAACAGGTTCGCCAGTTGCGCTATGCCGCATTTGTAGAGGAAGAGGGTGCATCCGCCACCGAAGAACAGCATGCCCTGCGCGAAGAATATGATTCTTTCGACCGTTTCGCTGATTACATGGCGGTATTTCATAATGGCCGCGTTGTTGGCACATACCGCATTATTGACCGTGTTGCTGCTGAAAAAATGGGCGGTTTTTATACTGAAAGTGAATACAATATTTCCAAGATTAAAAAGGTCAATGGCAACATCGCCGAAATGTCGCGTGCATGCGTTGATCGCGCATACCGTGAAAATGCGTTGGTGATGCGTATGCTGTGGGCGGGCTTGTCTGAATACGTTTTCAGACGCAAGGTGTTGGTCTTGTTCGGTGTTGCATCGTGGGTCGGTAACAAGCCGGTAAAATCCGCACAGGCGATATCGTATTTGTACTATAACAACCTGTCGCCGTCACATTTGCGTGCAACGGTTCTGACTGAAAAAATAGACCCCAGCATCGATCCAGCAATGACCCAGATGCGTATTTTGCCACGTGCATTTGTTGATGATGCCGATGCACGTTCCGAAATGACGCCATTGATAAAGGGGTATCTGCGTTTGGGTGCTACATTTGGCAAGGGTGTGTTTATCGATAAAACATTTAACTCTTATGATGTGTTCGTCATGTTGCAGACCAAGGATATCGATCGCACGTACCAGAAACACTTCTTGGGTCGCGAAGATGCATTGGATGGTTTTGCCGTCAAAGATGGCAAAATGAAAACATTGGGCAAAATTATGTTGTTGCCAGTAACCGCACCATTGAAAGTTATCGGTGCATTTGTGGAATTTTTATTACGCGAAGATGCGGCGGACGTTGAATTTATCGAAGATAATGATAAAGAAGCGCAAAAGGACGATGAAAATGGCGCGCAGTAAATCACAGCGCATCGCGCACCCGAATGTTTTTCAAATTGCATTTGGAACGTTGAAATTTATCGCGTTCTGGATTGGTGTTGTGATTCAGGTGCCGATTGTATTTTTATTGTCACGTGGTCGCGTATCGGTTTGGTACATGCGCGTATTCATGAAAATATTGCTGCTGTTGGCGGGCATTCGCGTACGCATCCATGGCACATTGTCGACGCATCGCCCATTGTTGGTGGTCTGCAATCATCTGTCGCTGTTCGAAATCGCAACATTCCCTGTTGCATTCGGGGGCAGTTTTGTTGCCAAGGCGGACATTCGCCGTTGGCCATTGGTTGGTTGGATGTCTGAAAAATTCGGCGTGGTATTTGTTGATCGCCGCCCATCACATGCGTTAGAGGCCCTGCGCACCGTCCAAGAACGCGTAAAGCATGTTGATTACCCGATGTTCTTGTTTCCAGAGGGGACAACCACCAACGGTGCATACGTAAAGCCGTTCAAAAGTACGTTATTTAATTTTGTTGAAAATTCTGATGTTGCGGTGCAACCTATGGTGGTAAATTATCGCTTTCGTGATGGTACGCCGATTTCAGATGATGATTTGGCCAATCACTATGCGTATTTTGATAATAAAAAGATTGATATGGGTCCGCGCGCGGCGCGTGAACGCAGTGCTTTTATGCAGGTGTTTCATATCATGATTGTTGGTGGTTTTCGTGTGGAAATTACCGTGATGCCTACATTGACGACCGCGGGATTGAATCGCAAGCAAATTGCAGAACAACTGCAAGAAACGGTTGCGACCAAGTACATGGAATTAAAAGACAAAAAGACAGAAAAATGAAAATTGAAAATTTGTGTGTAAAACGGTTGTATGGCGATGTTGCCGGCGCGACAACTGCGGGTCATAAAATGGCGGTCAAGGCGGGCTATATTTACCAGACATTCCAAGGAGGGTATACCTTGACCCCATTGGGCTGGCGCGTGGTGCGTAATATCGAAAAAATCATTCGTGAAGAAATGGACGCCGTTGATGGTCAGGAAATCTTGATGCCAGTGGTCAGTGGTGCGGAAATCTGGCGTGAATCCGGCCGTTATGATACGGTTGATGTCCTTGCAAAATTCAAGGGCCGTGGTGGCGCAGAATATGTTTTGAATCCCACGCATGAAGAGGTTGTAACCGACTTCGTCAAATCTGTGCTGACAACGTATCGCCAGTTACCATTTATGGTGTACCAGATTCAAACGAAATTCCGTGATGAATTGCGTGTGCGTGCGGGGCTGATTCGTACACGTGAATTTATTATGAAAGATGCGTATTCTTTCCACACCTCACAATCGGACTTGGAAAAATATTACTATCGCGTTTTAGACGCATACAAACGCGTGTTTGCACGTTGTGGACTGCGCAACGTTGTGGACGTGTTGTCATCAACCGGTGACATGGGCGGCAGCATTGCGCATGAATTTCAACTGATAAACGAAATGGGCGAAGATACCATCTACCTGTGCGATTGCGGTTTCCGTGCGAACAAAGAAATGGTCGCCAATGGGAACGAGGTCTGTCCAAAATGTGGCGCACCAATGCACAAGGTTCGTGGTATTGAAATCGGTAATATTTTCCAGTTGGGAACAAAATATTCCGCATCTATGCACCTGACATACACCGCCGCCGACGGCACGGAACAGAATCCGATTATGGGTTGCTATGGTATCGGTGTTGGTCGCACCATGGCCGCCATTTTGGAAGAGAGTGCGGATGAATACGGCCCACGTTGGAATATGGCAACCGCGCCATTCGCGGTTCAGGTTATCGCCCTGACGGACAAAGATGGGAAAACAAACGCAACCGCTGAAAAAATCTATAATGATTTGCGTGCAGCGGGCATCGAAACCTTGTTGGATACGCGTGATGCGCGCGCTGGCGAAAAATTCGCAGATGCCGACCTGATTGCTGCACCAATTCGTTTGGTCATTTCAACCAAGAATTTGGCCAATAATGTGGTAGAGGTTAAATATCGTGTCAACGATATAGATACAACCAATATGCCAACGTCATTTGCGCTGGACACGGTTGTTGCCGACACGCAAAACGCAATAAAGCAATTATCAAAGTAATACACGGGGCATCGCCCCGTTTTTATTCCCCTCCATCGGGCCCCGCAAAATTGATAAATTTTGTGGGTGATTTCACGGAGGGGTGTCGCACGTAAGTGCGACGGGGAGGGTTACTAGTTAGTGATAGAGTGAGTAAGTGATTCAGTGATACAGTGATTTAGTTTTAGAATATAAAACTTAAAAACGTGTCGCCTGCGGACTGCGTCCTTGCCGCATCCTGCGCTTCGCTTGGATTCATTCCGTGGCTTGTCCGGGCCCCGCAAAATCGCAAGATTTTGTGGGTGGTGTCCACCGGAATCTAGGTTATGATGTTGCGCGCAGCGCACATAATAGTGCGAGCCGCGCGAGCCAAATACAAAACATCACATTATTCATAATTTATAAATTTTGTACATAAACGAATACCGGTAATTTCAAAGACCCTATTCCTGCCTGCGCAGGAATGACAACTTCCTAGAAATACAAATAGCCGTTCTTGTTGCGGACTAAGTTCTCCTCCTGTGGAGGAGTACCCGAAGGGGGAGGTGGTCTTTTGTCTGAAAATACTAATTTTATTATTACGCACTCTCTCGACCACCCCGTCGCACTTGCGTGCGCCCCCCCTCCACGAAATCACCCACAAAATTTATCAATTTTGCGGGGCCCGATAGAGGGGAACTCAGTACATTCTTGTCGCGGACTAAGTTCTCCTCCTGTGGAGGAGTACCCGAAGGGGGAGGTGGTCTTTTGTCAGAAAGTATCAATCTATAATTACGGGCTCTCTCGACCACCCCGTCCTAGCGGACACCCCTCCAATGGAGGGGAATTTAGTATGTTTTAGCACCTTTGTCATTGCGAGTGTAACGAAGCAATCTAGTGAATAATGGTTGCGCCATCGGCGCACGTAATCTATTATCTATTCTCTATTATCTATGCTCTAAAAACGCCCCATGCGGGGCGGTTTTTATACAAACTTTTCTGGAATCAGGTGCAGTATAACTTTCCATCCACGGCGAAATATGCTGGTGTCTGGGTTATGGTGGTATTCGCGCGGCATCTTGTCCGTTGCGCGTGTGCCCGACCATACTGGATTATTGTGTGCGTCCAATGTTACATGCCACGATGTCTTGGTATCGTCCATAATCATCTGACGTAACTTAGTCGCAAATTCGCGGCTTTCAAAAATCGCAACATTTTCGGTGTTGAAATACGCACTGCGTGGATCCAAATTAAAACTGCCAATCCAAGAAATTCGGTCATCAAACACCATTGTCTTGCTGTGCAGAACCGAGAAATTGGAATGCTTGCGTTCGCGGTCGTGATATTTTGCCCGCAGGTTTTCAGCCGACAACATAAATTCGTACACATCTGCGCCAGATTGAATCAGTTTTTTGCGATATTTTTCCCATTTTGCATACACGGTTGGCGCGTTTGTTGATGCCAGCGAATTTGTCACAATCGTCATGTGTACGCCCGATTTTTCTTCGCGCATCATGTGTTCCAGTCCGCCCTGACCAGGAACAAAATACGCCGCCGAAACATATACCGACGTGTCTGTTTCGTCCCACAGGTGTTGCAACGCGCGCACAATTTCACCACGGTATTTCTGTTTTTCGGACATGGTCATTTCAACCTTGGACGGTGGGTCGGCCAAGAATTTGCCGTGCCCCCAACTGAAATTGAAATTCTTTTGCTTGTACTTGCGCATCACCATTTGAATCACGGTATTGTACATGCGGGTATCGGCGGCACTGCGTTCCTGAATATCGATAAACTTTTGTTCCAGTTTGCGCATCGCCTTTTTGGACTTTGCCTTTGGAAAAACGTCGGCGGGTATCGCCAAGTGGTGATTCCAATATTTGTCAAAACTGGCGGTGGCGTATCGTGTCATATCGCCCAAGAATAAAACGTCGGTATCTGAAAAGTTCGCCGATGTTTCAGGATAGAAATAATTACTGCCCACGTTGCGGCCGCCGGTAATATACGCAACGTTGTCCACAATGAACAGTTTGTTATGCATACGCGAATTTAACCGGTTAAAATCCATCAAGAATTGTGGGTAATACAACAATTTTGAACGGTTAGCGACAGTATTGAAAACCTTGACCTCTATATTCGGGTGCTGGTTCAATAACATCACGTCCACAATATCAGAATTTGTGCCATAGTCGTCAACCAAAATACGAACCTTGACCCCGCGGTCAGCGGCGTTTTTCAGTTCGCCAATCAAAACCTTGGACGAAAAATCATTACTATAAATGTATGTTTGCAGGTCGATTGTCTTGGTCGCCATACGTGCAAATGCTGCGCGAATAACAAACGCAGACAGACCATCGTCAATCAACGTTGCACCCGAAATTTCGTCGCCCGCCGTCAATTCATTGGCATAGCATTGCGCGATTGGCGTTTGCATCGGGTCATAGTCAAAATCAACGGGGGTGATTTTTGGGGTGTGGTTGTCCAAACGCTTGTCTGCGGTCGTTGTTGGTACGGTTGTGCACCCCAACAGTGGCAGGGTGATTAAAAACATCAAACCATTTTTGAGCGCGGACAATTTTTAACCTTTGGCGTGAATTATAGTATAACAAGAACAAACAAGACAAGGAAATTCATTAAAAAAGATAATAAACCTTGTCGTGATAGTATTTAGAATGTGCACGAAAATTTGTTTTTTTGTTTGCGCGATTGTCCCTATTATGATAAAATCTTGATAACTAGGAAGGAATTTTTCGCTATGAAAAGATTGATTGCTGTATTAAGTGGATTGCTGGTATTGCCCGCATTTGCTGAGGTTGCGCCATCATACTACTACGAAGATGTGATGGAATATGCCGATGCAGATGTTGTCGCCGATGACGCTGCTGATGACACTGTCGCGGACGAAATTGTCGATGTTGAACCAGCCGCGCCTGTGAAAAACACCACGGCCAGCCCACGAAACGCCGGTGCGCGCGTTGCATCGTCGCGTGGCGTATCAAACAGCGCGTCTTCAACGCGGACAATTTCTGCACGCAATAATAATACGGGGCGCGTCGTTGCGGCGCGTACGTCAACCACGGCAACCCGTGCGGCGGCATCGCGCACCGCGCAAACAAATAACGCCACCCGTGCAACCGCGGCCGACAATGCGGCCAAGACGGTTTCTGCACGACGCAGTGTGCCAACAACGGGCACATCTGCGCGCGCATCTATTGTCCAAACAGATACGGTAAATACGCCACTGTACACGGGGCGTGTCGGGGTGCGTGTGAACAGTACAACTGCCCGTGTGCCGACAATTCGTATGGCGACGGCATCAACCACAACAACAACGGCAACCGATACCAGCAGTATCGAAGAATTAGCGGAATTGACCGATTTCTGCAAGGCACAGTATCAAACATGTATGGATAATTTCTGTAACGTGCTGGACGACAATCAGGGTCGTTGCAGCTGCAGTGCCAATTTGAAAAATTATGAAAAGACCGAAAACGCATTGAAACAGGCCACCGAAGACCTGCAAGATGTCGCGCAAAAGATTCAATACATCGGTTTGTCCGCGGACGAGGTGGAAACCCTGTTTACGCAAACTGCGGCCGAACTGGAAATGCAAAAATCCAGCGATAATACCCAGTTGAAAAACGATTTGGACAAGATTAAAAACGCGATTATCAGTGTAAAATCGGGTACTGCAACATCAACTGATTCTGGCATCAGCATGGATTTGTCGGGTCTGTTGGACTTTACAGTCAGCAGCACTGGTTTTGACCTCAGTTCTTTCTTGAACACAACGTCCAGCACCAGCAGCATCAGCAACCAGCGTGGCGAACAGTTGTACAAAACCGCCGCTGCACGTTGCAAGGCATCTGTCTTGAACAGTTGCACCGCCCAGGGGGTTGATGCATCGGTTGTGACAAATGCATACGATTTGGAAATTGATAAACAGTGTATCGCGTATGAACGCAGTTTGACTGATTCCAACGACCAAATGACGGCGACCGTCCGCAATGCCAAGGGCGTTTTGCAAAAGGCACGTCTGTTGGTTGCACAACAGAAGAATACATACGACCTGCGTGGGTGCATCAATGCATTGGACTCTTGCATGCAGGACGATTTTGTATGCGGATCTGATTATGAAAACTGCCTTGACCCATCGGGCAAATACATTGTTGATGGCAAAATCGTCGTCGGCAGCACCCCTGGTAAATCTGGCGACACCGCTGGCGCATTGTATGATGCTTGGAAATATAGCAGCAACACGAAAAACGCGTGGGGAACGGATGCTACATTGAGTGACTATATTGACAAGACCGTAACGACGACATCGGCAAAAAATCCGTCGACCAGTATGTCGGAATTCTTGCAGTACAAGATTGGTTATCATGATGACGAAGGTGGCAAGAACTATGGTATGTGCATGTCTGTCTTGAATAAATGTCAGGACGTCACGTACACGGGCAGTGGCCAGAATGCAAAGTATAATGCGGTCAACAATGTTATCAAGGAATACTTGCAGCGTACGTTGATTCAGATAAAGTCAAAGCAAGATACCGTTTTGGCCAACTATGCTGAAAGTTGCATATCTGATGTTACATCGTGCTTGGCGCAAAATAATTATGACGCAGACAAGAATACGTGTGATGGCAAGACCTGCGAGAGTTCTGCAATCAGTACCACGACAAATGTTACGCTGAGTGCCAGCAACACATTGGCAACGAATGCGTGCCTGCCAACGATCAAGACATGTATGAGTGTCAATGGTATCGAGGGTAACGCCCCAACTACTGCACTAGAAGCCACCCAATGGGTCGCCGCAATCACCAGTAAATAAAAAAACGGGGCTCGCCCCGTTTTTTTTATTCCCCTCTATCGGGCCCCGCAAATTTTGTGGGTGATTCCACGGAGGGTAACTTAGTCCGCAACAAGAACGTAGCAAATTCCCCGCCCACGGCGGGGTGTCGCACGTAAGTGCGACGGGGAGGGTTACTAGTTAGTGAGAGAGTGATTCAGTGATACAGTGATATAGTTTAAGAATCAAATCCCAAAAGCATTGTCATTCCGTGGCTTGACCACGGAATCTAGGTAAATAGAGTCGCGCCAACGGCGTATTCTCTTATGTGTCGCCTACGGACCTGTGTCCTTCCTTCTTTGTCATTCCTGCTCCGGGCCCCGCAAAATCGCAAGATTTTGTGGGTGGGCAAAGGCAGGAATAGGGACTAAGCAGTGCGAACGCAGTGAGCCAAATACAAAACGTTGAGGCCTTTATAATTTACACAAATTGTACATAAACGAATCCTGATAATTTCAAAGACCCTATTCCTGCCTGCGCAGGAATGACAAGTTTCTAGAATGTAATAATCGTTCTTGTTGCGGACTAAGTTCTCCTCCTGTGGAGGAGTACCCGAAGGGGGAGGTGGTCTTGTGTCTGAAAGCATCAATCTATAATTATGTACTCTCTCGACCACCCCGTCCTAGCGGACACCCCTCCAATGGAGGGGAACTTGGTCTGCAGCAAGAACGTAGCAAGTTCTCCTCCATCGGGCCCCACGAAATTGATAAATTTCGTGGGTGATTCCACGGAGGAGTACCCGAAGGGGGAGGTGGTCTTGTTTGTTTGTCCCTGCGGGGCAATGGTGACCCTCCTGCACCGCATGGCGCACTTCATTGCTCTCTGCTCTCTGCTCTTTGCTCTCTTTATCTATTCTCTCTTATCTATGCTCTAAAAAAACGCCCCAGTGGGGCGGTTTTTTATTCGTGTTTTGCAACGCGTTGTCTAAATTCATTGCTGGGGCGAAACGATGCCACGCGGCGTGCAGAAATCACCGCGGCCTCGCCTGTCTTTGGGTTGCGCCCCATACGTT
>CAVGNU010000002.1:0-102416 GCA_963630775.1 Bacteroides fragilis
AAGTTCTCCTCCTGTGGAGGAGTACCCGAAGGGGGAGGTGGTCTTTTGTCTGAAAATACTAATTTTATTATTACGCACTCTCTCGACCACCCCGTCCTAGCGGACACCCCTCCAATGGAGGGGAACTTAGTTTGTTCTAGAAGCACTGTCATTGCGAGTGTAACGAAGCAATCCAGTTGATAGTGTTGCGCAGCACATATATATATATCGTCTGTGCAGGAATGAATCCAAGCGAAGCGCAGGTTGCGGCAAGGACGCAGTCCGCAGGCGACACATTTTTAAGTTTTATATTCTAAAACCATATCTCTGTATCACTTTGTCACTAATAAAAAAAACCGCCGTAGGGCGGGTTTTTATTATCTGAGATTGTTTTGGTTTTGCTGTTGCTGGCGCGAATTTAGATTACTGGTTGCATTTCGAATTTCTATGTTTAACTGGGCCAAACATTTCTGAAACGCGTTGCGACCTTGGACTTGTCTGACCACACTGCAATCAACCGTTTGATTATCAACCGTGACATTCGGCAATCCAGACAATACATTGTTCCTGTTATTGCTGTTTTGTGAACCACTGCTGTTATTCGGCGTCAATCCTGCACCACCGGCATTACTGACCACGACACCTACGTCATTGGCCAACTGTTTGCGCAATTCAGTTGTGATATTTGTGCCACCATTTGACATATTGTAAATCAAGTTATAATTGCTGCGCAGGCAGGTAAAAACCTCTGCCGTGGTGTTCATATTGTTGCAATTCTGTGTTCCTGCCAGATAGATATTTGTATCCCCCGTATTGCCGGATATGGACGTACCGCCATCAGACGTTGTGCCAGCACCCGCGGCCTGTAATTTAGTAGTCAAAATCGCCTTTTCCAGTTGTGTTTTCAGACGACGCATCGTTGCGTCCAGATAATCATACTGGGCCTTTATCTGTTGCGTCATAATCGTTGTCTTTAACGCAATGACATCTTTCATTTCCTGCTTTTCAGCGGCGACAGATGAATTTTCTGTTTTGCCGACGTTGTACACATGCGTTGTGCACATTGCATATTCAGGCAGGATATAATCGCATGTCGTGGCATTTGTGTCCGGCGACAGCGACGTGCCGGTTGCGTCCAATTTCGCACACAGCTTGGCCGGAATTGTTTTCAAGGTTGCGTGTTTCTGTAAATCCTGTAATTTCTCGCCAACATTACAAAATATTATGCCGTTATTTTCTGGCGTTTTAGTACCAGTAAACGTGGCAGGCGCATCTTGTTCAATAATGCGTTCCAACGTTTCAATATCAATCGTTGCCTGTTTTTTGCGATTGCGGAACAAGGTGGAGTTATCCAAGGCCTCGGACGCACAACCGACGCGGATTGATTGACTTTCGTCACCTTCGGCAATATTCAGCCATTCACGACGAACCTCTTCGGTGCTGGTCAGCATTCGCACCAACTGGCACCCACCATCGGACATAGGCACAACCTGACCCACACGGCAAGATTTATTATTCCCCAGAACACCAGTGTTTCTGAGATAAACCTCTTCGCCACCATCAGTTTTTGTGCGTAACACTTTGGATTTTGCGATTGAAACACCGTCTGTACCGCAATTATCTGCGGTATAGTGCATAACCTGACCTGCGCTGCACATATATTGTGCCCACGCGTTACACGTGCCGTTCAACATCATGTAAATATCGGAAATATCAACACCAACCGATTGCGCCAGAATCAAGGCATCATAAACCTCGTCCAACACAGCATTATACGGTTCAAAGAAATTCATTGCGCGTTGCTTGAACGCCTTGACACGATGCGGGCCCGTGCAATTATTGCCAGATGTATCGCACCCAGCGTATGTAAAGGCATCTTGCATTGTGGTCTTTAATGCCTTCATCTGGGTTTCAGAATTTTCAATTTTTTCGTAAATCTGGCCGGTGATTTGTTCGCGCGCCAATGTGTCAGCCGACACGCCAGCCGCAGCAGCCGCATTTTGCGCCACCGTCAGGCCATTGTCGGGCACAGCGTCCGTATTGTCAGACGCAGATGATGCCGCAGGTTGCGATGCAGATTGCGCCGCCGCAAATTGTTCCTGTTGCTGGGCCAGTGCACTCTGTAATTGGGCGACCGTTTCGGCGTTTTGCTGGACCATTGTTTGTTGCATTTGCTGCATTTGGGCCTGCATTGCCTGTAATTGTTGGGCATTTTGTTGTGCCGCCGCATTTGCCGCGGCCGTTTGTGCCGCCGCGGTTTGGGCATTTACCTTGGCCGTGGAATTGGCGACCAGTTGCGCTGCGATATACGAAACCAAATCGCTGCCATATTGCTGGCATGCCTCGTTCGAACGGACACAGCCATCAACAATAGACGTTGCAACCGTCATGTCGGTACAACCGCCGGATGCACACTTTGGCTGGGCACAACGCAGGACAATCGCATTACAATTACCAAAATCAGCCGTGGCCGCTTCGCCAACCGCACTGGTGCGGCTGTTCATCAATGTATTCCATGTGTTGTTGTTCACCGCCCCAGAATTACCGTTATACGCGGTCAAATTATCACCACGGGTCGACGCAACAACGGCCAACGCCGTGTCCACAGGCACCAGCGACAAGGCCACCAACAAAAATCTTGCTATGGATTTCATACTCTCTCTGTTATGTGTAATTTTAACACAAAAACCACGCACTGGAAAGATAAAAAAACATTTGGGTTGCAATTTTTGCTGCGACATAAACATTGTTGACAAAATATCTATTTTGTATATTATATACAATATGATTATCTTAAACGAGATTCTTGTATCAATATCAAATGATGATTTAACCGCAGATGGCACGTTATGCGTGCCAGACGGCGTTCGTCGCATTGGCGCGCACGTGGGGTGCAATATGCCCCGTATGCGCACATTATCGTTGCCCGACACATTGAAAGCCATTGACAACGGGGCGTTTTGCTATAACCATAATCTGGAATCGATAAAATTTGGCACAGACATCAAGGAAATCCCCAATACGGCGATGGTCGGCAGTGGGCCGATACGCACAATTACAATACCGCGCACGTGGACGGACGTGGACAATACGATTGAGCGCATATTGGCGGACAAATGCACCATCGTGCGCGATATGGGCAACGACACGTTGCAAACATTCCCATTGTATCGACACAAGGACAAGTTCTTTTATGAAAAATCGCATCGTGTAATTTGTGGAATCGCCGTATGTGAATTGATACTGCCCAGTTTTAACGATAGCGACATATGTGGCGCAGCACGCGTTGCGATACACGCCGGCCGCAGTACGTTTATTGCGCCAACGCTGGACGCGGCGATTGATGATGCACGTCGCAAGAAAATCATGAACGAATTTCAATATGCCATGTGGAAAAACGCGGTACAACGCAAACAGACAAAATTTGATGACGATATTGACAATGTCATTCTGTTGGCGGCACACAGAACACTGGACGTGCAACCACGTACCAATGCCGCCACGCGCGCCATGATGCGCGAATGGGCCAATCGCATTCCACAAATATTCGCCGATATTATGGCATTTATAAAAAAATATCCGCTGCGATGCGACCTGTATGAATTGCGTGGTATTGATTTTAATAAAATGGTGCAAATTATTGTGCCAGCGACGCGTGGCACGATGAAAAAATCTGCGACCCGCCGGTTAAAACACGCGCCTGTTGACGCCGATGAAATGGACGCAATGGCGTTAGCGGGCTATCAAAACCCAGGGGCGTTTCCGTACGAATGGCTACAAAACATTCCACGCAATAAACGTGGGGTGGTAACCACACGCCTGCACAGAATATTCAAAAATGCCGCGATTAAATCGTATTGTGCTGACACACCTGACGCATGCAACCGCATGATGCCCGCAATGGACGATTTGGAACGCAAACTGGCGCGCATACTGAAACAACCGGTCGAGATTCTGTATGTCGGTGCGGGGTGTTTTGGTAAAACACATATGATTTCTGTGGGTTGTGCACCCGCATACATTCTGAAAACATATCACAGCAACTGTGAACATAGATTTTTTGCTGCGTGGGCGCATGATACTGAATTACAAAACTCTTTCTTGCTGTCAGGACGTAAGTATTATGGTAATGTGCACTGGCGACAGGTTGCAACCGCTGGAATCAGTATTCAGCGTGGCGAGCGGTATTTGATATGCAAACTGGCCGATGGGTTGCACGATGCCGTACCAGATGCACCATATGAACATTTCAAGTGGTATAACCTGTGCGACCATTCTGATAATTGTATTGGGAACACGTTGGTGGACTGTGGCGCGCTGGAGGTTTTGCCAAATTTCCAAACCCAGCCATACATGCGCAAGATTATCAACACGGTTCTGTATCGGCCATTTAACGAACTGAATATAATACAGAAAAAATACAACACCGAACAAATTCGCACGGCGGTTGATTTTATGAATGCCCGTATGACCCACCGCACTATAAAACGCGATGAAATCTGCCGTAAATTACAGTTTTTGTCACAGCACGTAAAGTGACATATACCACAAAATTAAAACGCCCCGTGTGGGGCGTTTTTTTGTTATTCAATGCTGGTGGTAATGATATCACCGTATGTGCCGGCCTCGTCCCCGCCAACATAGCAACTGATATGTTTACCAACGCTGTTCATCCATTCGTTGTACGCGGCCTTTTGCGCGGCGTCCATCTCTGTATCCTGAATGTCACGTGTTGCGCGGTTCAACAGGAATGCACCCGCCGTACCAACAGTCACCGCACCAATGGTTGAACCAATCCATGTCTTGCTCTGTGCGCTGGACTTGTTACCAGATGCGCTGGCCAAATCCGCCTGAGATTGACATGCGTTGCTCAAACGATCCAACGCGGTGTTGTATGCATCGCATTTCGCCTTGTTATCGCCAGTGCAATCATTGCCCAGTGCGGTGAATGCCGACGAAACCGAGTTCTGAATTTCAGACGCAACTTTCAACTGTGACGCGAAATCGATCGCCGTGTTCACACCATTTTCATATGTCGATTTGTCAAAGACAGCGTTTGTTGTCGTTATCTTGGCATCACGTGCATATTGCTGGCATAATTTGCGCGCCTTTTCAGATGCGTCCTGGTTGTCTGAAACCTTGTTCAGACCAGTCAATTTGCTGAACGCAGAACCATCTTGCAAACTTGCGCCCAGATATGCGCCACCAACCGTACCACCCAGCGCACCCAATACCGTCATCCATGTGCGGGTACGTTTCTGGGCCGCTTCTTTGTCTGCGGTTGCGTCATCAGCAACGGCGTTGGCGATTTCTTCTAATTCAGAATTTGGAATCCAGCTGCCACATGTGAAACTGTCGCCGACGGCAAAGTATGCAGTTGACCAATTTGTGCCGTTCTGCAATTTTTCCTGAATGCGCTTGTCATCAGATTGCAGTGTCACACGCACGCGGCAGAACGAACCATACAAATCGTTGCTGGCCGTGAACTGGTTTGCTTTCAGACCATTGACAGTGTATGTCTTGGGCACTTTGGTGGATTTCAGTTTAACCCACATATATGTACTGCCAGTGTCCTTAGACCCCATGATGCCACCCTGATTGCTGGACAGGCACATGTTTTGTTCCTTGGTCAATTTGGCATTGTATTTCGCCTGTGCTTCTTTTTCGATGTCATAAATCAAATCTTTGAACAATGACGATGCCGCCTGTGTTTGCAGGTATGTTGTGTATGAAACCATAACCGGTGTGTCATACACATTGCCGTTTTCATCAACGGTGTTGCAAACGCCTTGGTCGCCGTTGCTGGCCGTGCAGATAGCATTACCATTTTCGTCATATGACTGGACATTTTCTGTGTCCGCGGGCACAGATGTTGCACCGCCCGCATCAATCCAGCCACCACGTACAGACGTTGCATCAGTCCATGCGCCCGTGCCAGATTTGTTCTGAATCTTTAATTTATTCTGTTCGATTGCCAAGTGCTGTTCACACACAGATGCGTTCTTGACCGTGTCCAAGCACAATCCCAGTACAACCGTGTAATCCAATACACCGCCAACCTTGTTCATTGATTTATCAAATGAACTGTCGCCTGTGCTGGTCAGGTTGGAATAGATATCTGTACGATTGCGATAGCAATTTACGTAATCAGAACCGCACATTGCCTTGACACAACTGGTTGCGACGGACTGGCACTGCTTTTTCATTTGGGCAATGGCCGCATCGCTGTAAGTGTTCGCCAATGTTGCATTCAGGGATGCAATCACGCCGATTGGATCGGTGCCGCCCGCTTCGTATTCTGGGAACAATGTGTCAAATGCATCGGCATTGATATATGCATATGAATATGTGCCGGTTGTATTTGGATTTGTCGCCGCATATTTGCAATACAGGTCGGTGTTCACAACCGCCGCGCAACCGGTCTTGATTTCATCATAGCTGACCGAATTGTTGATGGATTTGTCGGTTGCACCGTATACCTGTGAATAGCATGCCGCGCCGTTGCCACCGCCACATACGCGCATTGCGCATGTCTTGATTGTGTCAACGCACTTTTGCTTTGCACGGGTATCAAATTTTTCAACCAAATCCGTGATTTTCGCCTTCATCGCTGTGTTCATGCGCGCAGCGTACGCTTCGTCATAAACTTCTTCTTGATTATCGGCATCTTTTAACTGGGACGCGGTTGGCATTGCGCCATTGCCCAAGAATGTGGCATAGCAATATTTATTTGCACCAACGGTGTCCAAGCAAGAATTTTTGATATATGCCGCAATGGCAGATGTGCTGACCGTGTCGGCAACAGTCGTTGTTGCGCCCGTTGTCGCGTCGGCATCGCCACTGTTGATACCATCAACCAGCGCAGTCGTCTGGGTTGATGCGTTTTCATAGCATTTGTATGGGTTTGTTGCGCACGCGTTCAAGATACATTGATCAACAACCTTGTAACATGTGGACACAGCGTTGATTGCCGCCAGTGCCGCCCCCTCTGATATCATTTGACCGATACGGCTGGTTGCCGCAGGGGTTGTTGTGGTCGTTGTTGAACCGAACAGTTCGATTTTACCGTCGGACTGGCAACGCGCCAATGTAGAATCGCAGAATACCATCTGCTTTTTGAATTCGGTGTTTGTTGTACACAATTCAAAATCCGCACCACAAACATTTTCTTTCTTTAAGCATGATGTATAACGTTTAACACAGTTTGATGTGTCGTATTTATTAGAAATCGCCGCACCAACAATCAACTGGCCCAAGACACTGCCGTCGGTGGGGTATGTGTAATCTGTAACCTCGCCATACGTATTCTTGGACGCAACAGTGGACAGCGCGGTTGTGCTTGACGTGCCGAACAAACTGGTAATCCCAGACGTACTGCATTGTGCCAATGTGGACAGGCATTGTGGCATTTTTGCGTGGAACAGAACCTTGGTCGTGCATTCTTCGAATCCGCTGCCACAGGCATCAGCCCCCTTGATACAAGAGGTATATGCATCAATACATTCGGCATTAGCCAGCAAATTGGACGCCGTTGTTGTTGACGTTGTTGTGCTGGTCACATATGTCGACATTGTCGGCATACGACGCGCCGCATTGCTCATCACACTGGGGCGTGCAGTTGCCGCATATGCCGCGGGCAAACATGCAAGAATCGCCACAAAACCGATAGTTTTTTTCAGTAAAAACATTCTGTCCACTCCATTATTTATGATTTAGTATATCATAAAATCCCACATTGATAAAGAAAAAACTAAGAAATCACAGGCAAAAATGACGGGGGTGATATGCCCCCGAATGTATTTTTAACCAATATCGTCCAGAATGCATTTCAGCGTTTCCATATCGTCCGGCAGGTGCGATTTGAAATGCATGCGTTCACCTGTGGTCGGGTGACTGAATTCCAAATATTCGGCATGCAACATCTGACCATCATGGTTACGCAAAAATTCCAGCAAATCTGGGTCGCGTGTGCTGGCCAGCCGCCCCGATGCGCGACCATAGATCGGATCGCACAAGACCGGAAAACCGTGTGCCGACAGGTGGACGCGTATCTGGTGCGTGCGACCGGTCAACAAATTGCATCGAAATGCCGACACACCCGCGCGCGGCCACACCGACATAACATTGACCTGTGTATGCGCGGGTTTTCCCCCAGATTTTACCATTGTCATTTTCTGGCGATTGCGTGATGAACGGGCAATGTTACCGGTGATGTCTGCACCCTCCCAGTTTGGGATACCCCACACGAATGCGACATAGCGGCGCACCAAATCATGGCTTGAAAATGTTTTTACCAGCGCACGAAACGCCGCGTCTGATTTGGCAAACACCATAACGCCACTGGTATCCTTGTCCAAGCGGTGCACGACCCCAGGGCGCGTGTCCCCACCCAATGCCGACAGGTGACAATGCGCCAGCACGTTTTGAACCAATGTGCCGGTCTTGTTCCCCGCCGACGGATACATAACAACCCCACGCGGTTTATCAATGATGATGATGTCGGCGTCCTCGTAAATAATATTCAAATCAAAGTCCGACGAAATATTATCGGCGGCAACATCTGATTTTGGGGCGGGAATATCAACCGTTATTGTGTCGCCCACACGCAGGCGTGTCGCCGCACGTGCGTTGTCCCCATTTAATGTAATATTGAAACGCTGAATTTCACTGCGCGAAAATTCGGGTATCTGGTCGGCCAAAAATTTATCCAAACGCGCACCCACGCCATCATCAGAAACCGTAAATGAACGAATATCAGACATCAGAAACCTATTTATATTCTGACCAATCACGACCGCGTGTGCAGCGCGACAAATCAATAGATAATTCGCGCGCATCGGCGGTGACCGGACACGTCAGCATGCCCGTGCTGACCGATTGGTCAGCATCGCGCGTGGCATTACGATATGTGAATTTAATTTCGGTTGGTGGGTACACACACGCAATTTGCAACGTGCCATCGCTTGCGCCATTTGGGCCCAGCCATACGCGCACACCGTACCCCAATCCATAGCATGGAAAACCATCCAAGTAATACAAAACCAGCCCAGAACGTCCAACCAACGACTTATCAATCCGAAACCGCCCTGTGTACTGATGCAGGGTCAGACCAGTCAGCCCCTCCCAATCCGTACTGGTGGAAAAAACACTGACACGGGTGACCGTTGGCGTATCATCGGCATGCGATGCACCAACCAGTATAATCACAGAAATCACTGCCAGTGCGAATTTCTTCATTTATCTGTCCCTGTGTTTGCCAATTCCACAGATACACGTTTAACCCCCATTGCCGAACCCGACAATGTGTGTGAAAACTGAACCTGTGTTCCCGCGTCCAGCAACGTTGCCGACGGCATAAATTTCTGTTGCGTGATAATGTTGCCGTTTGTATCGCGCGCCGTAATAATCAAATCGGGCACACCATAGATATCATCAGACACATTTTGCACCGTGCCATCAACCACCAATCGCGGCATACCACCCGCGTCCGTGGTTGTGCGCACCGATGTAACATGTGCAACCAATGGGGCGGCATTGGCACTGTCAATTTTATGGCGCGTGATGACCGCAACCGTGAACACAATCGCCGACAGCAACGCGCATAACGCCGCAAAGAACATCATTGCTGCACCGCGACCATTGCCACGCGGGGGGGTCCAAGTGTGGTCACACACCGCACATTTCACCGCACCACCACGCAAAGACGGAACGGAATATTCTGTCTGACAAAAATCACATTTTATTTTCATAATTCTACTTATACCACATATTATTCCAAATTCAACAAGCGATATTTCGCACGAACACGTGTCTGGATTTCAGACAATGCGTTCATAAAATCCGCTGCCGTTGCGTTCTGGTTTGTGGCAACGGTTGCAAATAGTTGGTACGACGCCGTGTCGCCACGCGTATCACGCGCCACGACCGATGCCATACGATTCAAATCCAACAACGTCATATCTGACAGATTGGCCACACCACTTTCTAGATTCCAATAATAAGCGGGGTTCACAGAATCTTCTATCTTTTTACTGACAGCCAATTTTGGTGTAATTGAACCTGCGAATCCGACCGTCACATAAACCGCGGTAATGTACCCCGACGTCATGTCCACCGAATCTGTGACGCGTAACAATGCGATTTTTTCGCTGTCACTGATGGATAGTCCCCCCAATGTCAAATTAGATACCCACAGGTCACCGACATTAAAACTGGAAAATTTACCCATGTCCGCCAATTTGAATGTACCCGTCACATTCAGTGTACGCGAATCCGCCGACATAGTGCCAGATACCGTTGCATTTTTTATGCCGAACGTACCGTCCAACGTCGGGCGTGTTTGGTATATCAAACTGGAAACCGCCGCACGCCCCAGTGTTAAATTATCCGACAATGCGACCGACGATGCGTTCAAGAATTTCATACCGGTAATATCATGCCCGCCCAGATTCAAACCCGCCTGCATTGTTGCGTCGCGCGCATCGTCTGATGGCACACGCCACAGATATAGTGCATTGTCCAGATTCACCGATGTCGTGGCAACGATACCATTTGCTGCAATAATCCCCATATCAACATTATCAGTGCGCGATGTGCCAAACGCGCCATACGTACGCGCATTGTCCACAAAACCAAGTTGTCCCGCACCAGTTGCCACAATTTCACGTGTGCGCATTGGCGTGATATCAGCGTCTGACATAACAACGACACCCTGTAATGTGGATTTGCCACGCACGTCGTTTGATTTCAACACGCGTAATTGGTAGTCACGGCCGTTGTCCATTAAATTTGTATTCAGACCATAATCCGCCAAATCCGCCATTTCCAGACGTGTGATATTTTTGCCAACTGTTTCCAGCAATTTTTCACGGTTTGCAACAATATAGCGTTCCAATGCACCCTGAATATTTTCCATTTCGCGGGCAATAACAATATTTTCGGCGCGACGAACCGCTCGTGTTTGATATTGGAACAAAAACGGGATTATCAATGTCGCCAACGCAACTGACAACAGTAATTCAACCATTATGCCGCCACGCGACGTATTTGATGCAGAAAAGATACTCAATGATGTTTTCATTACTGCAAGACCTCTTGAGGTGTTGCGGATTTCCAACCGCTTTGCATTATCGCATTAAATTCTGATGCATTGGGTGCGGCGGGTAACACAGCACGCGACAATGTCAAACTCGAAAATGTCGGTGCTTTGGTGTTTGGAAATGTCCAACTGCCCAATTTTAGCGGGGCATTTGTTGACATCAGCAATTCACCCGACACGGTCAATCCAAAGTTTTCATAAAAAACAATTTCTTGGGCAGATACGTATGGTGTTTTTACAGAATTCGCACTGATACCCGTAAATCCACTGATTGTTCGCACCGTATCTGATTTCAGAATCAAATCGCGCGCAACATTTACGGAATTGGTTATGGTTGCGCGGTCGGTTACGATACGACCATTGGTTGTGTATGCCGCACCATTCATGCTGTCCGCGTTGATTGTTCTGAACCCAGAAATATCACCCGTCACACGCATAGAATTGATTTTGACACCCGCACCATCAACATTTGCGCCACGGCGAAAATATGCGGTAGTCGCCGTCATATCATCAATGCCCGCGAATACTGCCGACATATTTTGAACCCGCGCGGACACGCCCGATAGCACATCAACATTGTATATATTGTTACCCCCCATATTCAAATCGCGCAACATGGTGTTCAGGTTTTCTTCGTCTGATGCCGTGCGATGCAGGTATTTTGTCGTATCCAATCCAGCGACATCACGCGACACGCGATACACTAATAATCCTTCGTGAAAGTCCGGTGCAGACACCGCCCAATTTGCGCCATATGCCACACCATCAGGCGACACAATCGCGGCATCTGCACCAACATGGCGGGCGATACGATGTGCGTCCAGTTTATTATCTGCAATATCAAACGCCAAATACACATCGGTAATCGTTGCGCCACGAACAGAATACTTGTCAATAAATCCGGCCGTGATTGACGGTGATATTTGCGACAATTCATCGTCCGATAATTTAATTTGAACCGTATCAGGCCAGCGGTCTTGGTTAGTACGGACATAGTTCAATGTAATATCACGCAGTTCTATAATCTGGTGTGCAATCGCCATATCGCGCAGATTCGACGTTGTGTCCGTAATTTGTGCATACAGCACGGGTGCCGCAATCGCAACGATTGCCATGGACAGAATAACCTCTGTCAAACTGGTGCCACGGGTGGCGGGCGACGAAAATATACGCGATTTAATCACAGTTGCTGCCCCCGTCTAACATACATTGTTTGATATCAATACGTCGTTCCAAGCGTTGCCAAAAATAATACTGGCAAATTATATATTGCGACAATGATTTTGCATTATAAGAACCGCCCAAGTCCGCAATCAATGTCCCGCACGTAACTGTTGTATTGTCTGAGTCAGATGGTGATTTCAGTGGCGCAATCGTGTCATTGTTTATTGTGCTGACAAATGCGTCTGGTAATACAGATGTGCCAGCGGGACGAATATCTAAAATGACCGCCCCTGTTTCCCCGTCCGATAATGCATCAGACGTCTGATCGCGCATTGTAATATTTGATGTAGCAATTGACGCAACGCTGATACCACTGTATGACGAATAACTCAAAGAATCTTCGTCAATATACACATCTTGGCCGCGCGCAGCATTCAGGAAAGAATTTATTTCCAATCGTTCAACACTGAAATTCATCTTGTCGCTGACCACGTTACCACGCACATACCAATTCGCGGGACCTGTAAAACTGGTACGCCCCGCCGTCATGGCAAAATCATATACCGATGCGGTATTTGAGTTAAATGTTCCAGCATCGCCAAACGCCGCAACCGTACGCGCATCAACAGAATCAACCGACAACGTGCCACGGGTCAACGATAACGCAGATTCGCCGTCCGGACTTTGGAATACCGCCTTGTCCGCGGTTGCGTTTTTAATAGAATTTTTTGCCTTGCGTCCATTCTCTGTTCCGGTCAGTGACAGTGTTGTAATTTCACCCGTATCAAAACCCGCACTGTTTGCGATAATGTCGCCAACGTTAGTCAGTGAATTACCATTCATTTCCAAATTGGTCAAGAATGCGCCCGCGTCCAAATCCGTATCATTACGACGCACAATGTCCGAATACGCATCGTCCAGCGCAATCGCCACCACCAGCGCCCTATCGTCCGCCGCCGCATAGAATCCAATGCGACGCACCAGTTCTGCTATTTGAATACCCGATAAATCGCCGCCTGTCATTTTCAAATATGCCGATACCTGACTGGAATCCTTGTGAATAACCAGTGCGATATTCTGGCCCAGTGCAGTTTGTGGTCTGAACCCCAACGGCAGCCCATACGGTTCCAGTAAATCCGTAAATTGCGTGCCCGATACCACCGTTTCGTTATACGGCAACGCAAGCGCATTTTCGCGAATAAATATACGTGCTGCTGCCGCAGCATTATCAATCTGGCGTGTGGTGGAATACATCTGGGCGGCCATGTCGCGCGACGCCAAACGCGATGCAAAAAACGGCATAAACGCAAAAATACACGTCAACGCCAACAACGCCTGTAATAAAAAATTTCCGCTTTGATTTCGTGGCAAGTGAATATGCCCCCTCCTACATACCGAACAGAATAGCAACTGAAAAAAAATATTGCAATCAGTTTTAAGATGATTTAACATCTGTTTCGTTTAGAGAGTTGACGACAAAAATCGCCGACAATATTTTCCTTTTGAAACAACAGAAACAAAATGCAAAACAAGAAAAACCAATCGTCTGTCGGGCTGATGATTCAGCGTTGTCATAAATGGCGTCAAAAAAGAAAACAGTATATTGATCAGGCCCGTCAAACCACCGATGAAATTGAACGCGAACGCCTGTTACAGGCCGCCGAACACTATGGTCGTATCGTTGCCGCCGAACAGGGAAAAATTGATTCCACGCGCACCCCCGCAGACAAGATTTCAGCACCAGAGATTGACACAGAATCTGATGATGCAACCGCGTCGGACGAGGTCGAAAACCCGCTGCCTGATTTTATATTAAATTGATGCAAAATCTTGTTCTAAATTTTGTTGAAATCTGACTGTGTTTTGCTATCCTGCGAGCAAAAGGAAGTTTGGCATGGACAGCAATTACACAGTTTTAGCGCGCAAATACCGCAGTCAAGATTTTCAATCGCTGATTGGTCAAGATGTTTTAGTAAAAACATTGACCACCGCAATCAATACTGGACGCATTGCACATGCGTATATTTTTACTGGCATTCGTGGAACTGGGAAAACCAGTACGGCGCGAATTTTAGCCAAGGCATTAAATTGTCTGTCATCAGACGGCCCAACCGCCACACCATGTGGGGTATGTGAAAACTGTCGTGCGATTGCTGCGGGTCAGCATATTGACGTTATGGAAATCGACGCGGCGTCACACACAGGTGTTGATAATATGCGTGATATTTTGGATGCTGCGCAATATCGCCCAACCAATGGTCGATACAAGGTATATATTATCGACGAAGTTCATATGTTGTCGACATCGGCGTTTAACGCACTGCTAAAAACACTGGAAGAGCCACCAGCACACGTTATATTTATTTTGGCAACCACCGAAATTCGCAAAGTGCCTGTGACCATTCTGTCACGATGCCAGCGTTTTGATTTGGTGCGCGTGCCGGTTGAAACACTGAAAAAACATTTTGCATGGATTGCATCTCAGGAAAAAATTGAACTGTCTGATGCAGCAAATGAATTATTGGCGCGCGCCGCCGATGGTTCAGTACGTGATGGATTATCGTTGTTGGATCAGGCGATTGCCCAAACTGGCGGGCACGTTGACGAAGCGGCCGTGTTGGCTATGTTGAAACGCGCAGACAGTGGCGTTGTTGTTGATCTGATGAACACGGTATTGTCGGGCGACACCGCCGCCGCACTGGACAAGGTTGACCAGATTTACACCAATGGTGCGGATTTGTCCATGTTATTGACCGACATGATGGAATGGACACATTGGGCAACACGTATGCACCCCGCCCTGCACGCGGGCGACGTCACAACATCACCGTACACAATGGATCAGCGCGAACAGATTCAAAAAATCAATGAACGCATTTCGTTAAATACTCTGTCCCGCATATGGCAGGTTATGGTTGCAGCCGTGTCTGAATTACAGGCGTCTGATAACCAAAAGCAATGTTTTGATATGCTGATTGTGCGATTGATGCATATTGCCGACATGCCATCTGTGAACGAAATTCTGAAACGTCAACAGATGGAACGCGCCAGTGCTCCAACCGCCCCCTCTGTTGTCACGCAAACACCTGCAACAAATGAGCCAAAGTTTCTGAAAATCACAACGGCGGATATATTGCGCGATGAATTAAAGAAATCCAAAGGCATCATGCTGCACGCATATTTTGATACTAATATAGAGGTTGTTGATTTCACCGATGGGGCAATCAAATATTTTGATCGTGGCAATGATGAAACATTTGCATCAAAACTGGCCATGTGGCTGCAAGATAAAACAGGCCATGCGTGGACACTTTCGCGCGAAGCGGAATCGCATCACGTCCACACGGCCGCCGAACAAAATCAAATGGCGTTGGAATCCGACCCATTGGTGGCCAGCGCGATGGACTTGTTCGATGGTGCACAAATCGTTGGCTCAAAATAAATCACGTAATTCGGGGGAATACATGCAAACAGAATCTGGACGTTCATTGATAGAGATTGTTGGGGTACTGGCTATCGCTGGCATTATGACCGCCGCCACATGGCAGGCGGCCAGCATGTTACGTAACAACATGCGTCGCACAACTGCAAATCGGGTTCTGCAACAGATTGCCCGCGACACAAAATTATTATTACAAATGCGCGGGGATTATACTGGTGTATCGGTTGACTATTTGATAAAAGAAGGTGCATTACAGAATGATACCGCACCGATTGGTGGGGCGGCATGGTCTGTTACATCATCGGCGGACGGAATGTCTTTCTCTATCAATCTGGTTGAACTGACGCAATCGGAATGCGAATATTTTTCAACCGCCGCACCATCGTGGGCAACATCTATTATGGTAAATGGGTCAACATATGACCCAGACACCAGATGTTTTTCATCATCAACAAATCAGGTTTCATTTATCGTTGAATAGTGTAACAAAAATCTTTGCGGGACTGGCCATAATAACGTTGTGCGGTTGCATGACGTATCACAGCCCAAATCGCAGCCAATGGCCACTATATCTGCGCGGGGCCAGTTTTACCGACATGACCGAACCCGCCCGCATTGCAAAACGCCCTGTGTATTTGGGGGCGGGCGGGAAACTGATTTCCAATGAAACGCTGCCAAACAGTGCCGAATACGGGGACAAGGTTGCAAATGACAATGCCGCTGCGGTGCAATATATGGCAAACGTAGAATACACATTGTATGATGCGTTGCGTAAATCTGGCATTTCGGTTCAGCGTGCGGGCACGGATGTTGTTGTAATTCTGGTACGTGATGCGATTATGGAATTAAATGCGCCGGAAATTTCGGCAACGGGTGATGACACATTGCGTACGATTGCAAAAATCTTGAATAAATATGACGCAACATTTATTGAAATTGCGGGCTATACCGATGCAATGGACGCGACATCTGCGCATGCGCTGTCAATGGATATGGCGCAACGTGTTGGTGTGCATTTGGCCCAGCACGATATAAATACCGCGCGCATGTTTATTGTTGCGCGCGGTGCATCGCGTCCGATTGCCGCCCAAGATGACATCGGTCGCCTGACAAATCGTCGTGTCGAAATTCGTATTGTTCCGGCACGATAATTTCACATTAAAACTTTGTTCTGAATCCCAGATACGCACCACCATCGGTTGGTGTCAGTGATACAGATGTTGTTTCGTTGTTGTAACGGTCTGTGAACAGGTAATTGAATCCAATACCCAACGCCGCACCCGCCGCAACGTCAGACCAGTTGTGCATCTTTACACGCACACGGGAATAGCCCACAAATGACGCAACCGCGTACATTGGTGCACCAACCGCCCAACCATATCTGCGCTGCCAATACGCCGCACCGGAAAATGCAAACGATGTATGACCAGATGGGAATGATTGCCCCTTTTCCCCCTCTGGCGCGTTGGGGCGTTCTTCTTGGATCGTGCGCTTCAAAATTTCGGTTGTTGCCCATGTTGAACCAACGGAATAGCCCAGTTGCTTTACCCCCTCGTAATCACCGATATATGTGGAATACGCCAACGCCGACAAAGGCAGCAAAATCTGAAACCAGTCACCCAATTCGCCCATGAATGCCGCCGTAGAACCCACGCGATGACCACGTTCTGTTGTATAATCATAGTGCCCATCAAAGAAAAACGCCTGCGCTGGGGCAGAAAACGCCATAATGCCCGCCAAGGCAACTATTGAAACTTTTCTCATTTATAATCTTCCTTTGTCTTGGTTTAACCGCATGGATTCTATATGCTAGGAATTTATTCTGTCAAGTAACGATTGTTTTGATGGGGGATAAGTTTCCCTTTTCATTTGAAAATTTTGTTGCTATACTGCGACCAGAACAATTTAACAAAGGAAGGTTATCATGGCAAACACACCTAAAACACCGGTAAATCCATCAGCAAAAAAATACGCACGTACTGGTATCATCGCGGCAATTGTTATTGTCGTTGCAGTACTGGGGGCATTTGGCCTGCGCGCACTGCACAAGACGGGCGATGCCACAACAATCAGTGGCGCATCCGTTTCAGAATCGGTTGAATCTGTCAGCACAGATGCCGCACGCGGTGCCGATTTGCGTATTGCAATCATTCGTATGGACGCAATCCAAACAGACGCCAAGGCACTGAAAGCATTGCGCGAACAGAAAGAATCATATGAATCCAAATTGCGTGATGAATTGACCAAAGACCAGAAGGCATTGGAAAAAGAAAAGACAGAAATCGAAAAGTCACAGGACATTCTGTCGCGCGAGGCATTGCAACGTCGCGTTGTTGACTATCAAAACCGCGTTGCGAAATTGCAGCGTGATTTGTCCGAACGTGCACAGAGCATCGAGATTGCATATCAGAAAGCGTTGAACGAAATCCAGACAAAACATCTAGATCCTGTTGTTGACGCTATTATTGCGAAAAAGAATCTGTCATTGGTAATTGATGGTCGTTTTGCCCGCACAGGCAAAGATGTCACAAATCTGGACATCACAGACGAAGTTGTCAAGGCACTGGACAAGAAAGTATCCAAGATAAAAATGGAAACACCGAAAGGGTTCTAAAAAAAAGACGCCGGCAAATGCCGGTGTTTTTTTATAAAGTTCAAAGTGCAAATAATGTGTGCGCCAAATGGCGCACTGCTTTATTCATTTGAACTTTGAACCCTGAACTTTTAACTCTGTTATTTTAAGATTGCACTTTGCTGGATTTCACGTATAATCGCGGTATGTTAAATCTAATCAGATCTTTGCTGGCACCGGCGGCAAACAAAACAACAGCCGGTCAGCTGGCCGAAAAATTCGGCTTGGAATTACGCGGTGACCCAAATGCCATTGTGCGTGGCGTTGCGCCAATCGCAGATGCCCGGGCGGGCCAGTTGGCGTTCTATTCCACGGAACGCAACAGTGCGGCATTCAAAATATTACCGATAGAGGTATTAAAGAACACGCGCGCAACCGTTATTCTGGTTCAGCCAGAACAGGCAGAATTTGCCCCAGCGGGTGCGACGCTGTTGGTGACGCCATCGCCACGTGGGAATATAGTAAAAATCTTGGGCGAAATTTATCGCGAAAAGCCACGATTTGGCATCAGCCGTGATGCGATTGTTGAACGTGGTGTATTCTTCCGCAATCGTCGCAGCACATATGTCGGGCAATTTGCAACAATTGAACGCGGGGCGGTTATTGAACCAGATGTGAAAATATACCCCTATGCATATATTGGACGCAATGTTACACTGGGGCGTGGAACGATTGTCCAGACCGGTGCGCATATTGAAAACGCCACCATTGGGGCGGAATGCGTCATCAATTCTGGGGCGGTCATTGGCAAAGATGGATTTGGTTACACCCGTCAAGATGGGCATAACATTTTCATTCCGCATGTTGGCCGCGTCGTTCTGGGCGACCGCGTGTCGGTTGGTTCAAACACATGCATTGACCGTGGTGCAATGACAGATACTGTTGTTGGCGACGGGACCAAGATTGATAACTTGTGCCAGATTGCACACGGTTGTGTAATTGGCAAGGAATGCTTTATTGCGGGTCAAACCGGTATGGCGGGGGGATGTGTGATTGGTGATCGCGCATTGTTGGCCGGTCAGGTTGGATTGGCAAACGGTGTTCATATCGGCAATGATGCAGAGGTTGGCGCACACAGTGGCGTATTCCGCACGGTTGACGATGGAACGCGCGCAATGGGTTATCCCGCAGTCCCTGGGATGGAATTTTTCCGTCAATATGCATGGTTGAAAAAGCAGAGCAAAAACTAAAATAATCCGGACGGAGGGGTGTGAAAATGGTTATTGACGCCAAAGGTATAGAAAAGGTTATTCCACATCGTGGCAATATGCGCATGATTGATGAAATCCGCCAATATGACGAACACAGCGGGATTGGTATTCACTATGTGCGTGATGATGAATTTTGGTGTGCAGGACACTTCCCAGACGAACCGATTATGCCCGGGGTTTTACAGGTCGAAGCATTAGCCCAAACCGCGTGTTTTATTGTTATGGCACGCCAAGGGTATAATGATGGGAAATCCATGGGATACTTTACAACCATGGAACGTATCAAGTTCACACATATGGTGCGCCCCGGCGACGTATTGGAATTGCATGTTGAATTATTGATGCAAAAAATGTCGTTGCATAAATTCCACGGCACAGCGTATGTTGACGGTGCGCCGGTTGCCGACGCAACATTTACCGCAATTTTGCAACACAAAGATAACTGATAAACAACGGACACAAAATTGTGTCCGTTGTTTTATTTATCTTCAAATGGATTTTCGTCCTTGTGATATTCAATCACCACCGGCAGATGTTCCCACTTTAATTCTGTGGCAATCCCGCGGCGCAGGTAACGCGTGTATGATTCTGGAATATCAGACGCACCACCAACATTGATTGTAATCTTCATCGGGTGCCGACCTGTTTGCCGCGCAAATTTAATCTTCATCGGACGTTTCAGGCGCGACATGGGCGGCTGGCGCGTGGCGACCAATTTTTCAACAATACGGTTTATCAAACTGGTTGGGACTTGTGAAGATGAAATATCCCACTGTTCATAAATACGACGAAACATATTCTGAACACCCATACCAGTTTCTGCCGATACCGCCAAAATCATCGGTTTGATAATCTGGTGAAATGAATTTGCAAATTGATGTTTCAATTTCAGTAATTTTTCATCGCGAATTTCTGGTTCAACCAAATCCCATTTATTCAAGGCAACACATAAAATCTTGCCCGCGTCATATACGCGCGCCGCGATCCCCAGTGCCTGATTTTCAATGTTGCGGGTGGCGTCCACCATCAGGATTACCACGTCTGCCTTGTCAATCGCGTCCAAAGATTTCAATGCCGACAATGTTTCAACGTCATCTATCACCCCCGCCTTGCGACGCAGACCAGCGGTATCCATCAGAATAATATCGCGCCCGTAAAAGCGTGTCGGGATTTTAACCGTGTCACGTGTAATGCCTGGGGCATCGCGGACAATTTGACGCTTTTCCCCCAAGACACGATTTACAAATGTTGATTTACCAACATTTGGTTGGCCCAAAATTGCAATTTTTAATTTTTCGGCGGCGGGCTTATCATCGGCGACGGTGGTGTCCGCGGCGTCGCGGGTGGCGGCAATTTTATCGACAAATTCATAAATTGCATCAAAACCCATTTTATGTTCCGCCGAAATTACCGTTGGTGCGCCAAAGCCCAATTTATAAAAATCATTTACATCGGCCATACGACGCGACGATTCACATTTATTTGCCAACAGCAATACCGGTGCGCGCGTCTTGCGATGAACCAAGCGTGCCCAATCCAAATCCGCACCCGTAATGCCCGCGCGACCATCAACGACGAACAGTACCGCATCTGATGCCACAATCGCGTCCAATGCCATATTCGTTGAATCCGCGGCGATGCCTGTTTTTGCATTTTCCAAACCCGCAGTATCTGTAATCTGGTATGTGCGGTCGCGCATAGTGCCCGTCAAACTGTCGCGGGTGACCCCCGGACGGTCATGAACCAGTGCATCGCGCGTGCCAGTCAACCCGTTGAACAGTGTTGATTTTCCTGTATTTGGACGACCTGCAATAGTAATTTTAATCATAACTTTTCCATTGATTTTTTGTAATTATAAAGCAAAAATATAAATAATCAAATCGGGGGTGAAAAAATGAAACAAAAACTAAAAAAAATCCTGACGCACCTGCGTGATATTGTTATAAAGCCAAAGCGTTATTTTACCAAAATCGTTGCCGACGGTAACATGGATGAATCCATGTTAAAGGCGTTTATTTATGGTCTGTTAGGTGGCATTTTGGTACTGTGTTTGCGTCTGATTGGTGGCGCGACGGTTACATTGGGCGCGGTATTTACCGCTGTGGTGATTGTGCCCGTACTGGCGGTGGCATTGCTGTTTGTGATGGGCGGTCTGATGATGCTGGTATCGGAAATTACCGGTGGCGAACGCGATTGGGAAATCGCAATCAAGGGTTTGTCGTCGATATTCTTTATGTATCCGGTAATTTTGGTATTGAACGCATTGGCGTTTAATTGCACGTCAATTTGGATTATCAGTTTGCTGATTGATTTGTACGTGTTGTTCTTGTTCTATAACATCGCGCTGTATTGCATGCATGGGAAAAAGGCAAATGTGATTTTTGTTATTGCGGTGCTGGCGATATTTTTGGCCACCGTGTACGCGACCGATTATCGTATTGGCTGGTTCATGTTAAAGAATGCCAGTGCAACATTGGCATGTGTAATGTAATAAAACACAATAATAAAAAACGCGCCATTGGCGCGTTTTTTGTTTGTTTACCATGTTGGGGCATGGTCACCTTCTTTGACAATGGGTTGTTCATCTTCCCATACTGACAGGCCGGTATTCACATCGGTCAACGTCAGTTGCAGGTAATATTCCACGCGCGTATCAACGTTCGAGAACCACCCTGATTGCAGTTTCATATTACGCTGTAACATCTTACCCGACAGTGACAGGTTTGGTGCAACCAATGTGCCCTTTTTGGCAATGGTGGACGCATCGTATTCGTCGTTACCACGGGTGGCACGTACCTGATGCGTTGTTTCATCTTCGGCGGCGTCACGTTCGTATTCAACCGCGGCGATACCGTTTGCCTTGACCGATGCGGCGGATGCGCCCAATGCATCAATTTGCGCGGATTTCATTTCAGCCGTGACGGGAACATAGCCGATTTCTGTCTTCTTTTTATTTTGGAAACTGGTTGTAACCTGCGCTGTACCAGAATTTACCAACGTTGTGCGGATTTTCTTGACCAATATATCGGTGTCAAAGCGTTGCATTGTATCGTTTTCTACGTCGGCAATGGCGACAACAGGATTTTTAACGCGCGCAAAAGCACCGCTGTTTACCATTGATTTGGTCATCTGTTCCGCGGCGTTTGTCCAATCGCGATATTCTAATTCCATAACATTTTGCATTGTTGCAACGTCGCGCGTGTCATTCAAATCAACAACACGTGTTTCGCCGCATGCGCACAGCGCGGCACACAACGCAACAGGCATCAGTTTTTTCATACGTTTTCCTTTTGGTTTGTTATTTTATCTTTATTGTTTTGACGTCGGGCGTGCCACCTGTCAAACGAACATAGACCAGATAGTTACCCCCCGTCGGAATTTCAGCCGTTGCCACCAGATTACCACCAGATTTTATTTCTAGCAAGCCGGTTTTATCATTTGTCGTGCGCCACACCGATATGCGCTGGGGCAATGTGGCCCAGGTGCGAACCTCTGCATTCGTGGTGGACAATGTGTACATTGTGGCCAGCAATCCCATCAGTGGCGCGGCATCACTGTCTGAATTATACAACGCGGCTTGCAGTGCGGCCTTGGACGTGGCAGACGTGAATGCACGCAGAACCTCGTTCACGCGATATTGGGTGTATTCCGTCATAAACAATGCGTCAACATCGGCGAGGATTTGCGCGCCATCAACCATTGACATTGGGGTGGCAAACATCGGCTGGGATACCGCCAATGATAATGTTGCAGGGCCGGACGAAAACACCACAAATGTATCCATGCGATCTTCGTGTAATTTTGGTGCAAATCCGTCCTCTATAAATACCCAGATGGTGTTTTTTGGGGTGGTGCGGGCGGCGGCGGCGCGCAAGTCCGTTTTTATGTATTTATTGTCGTCCGCCATACCATCAGCACGACGCAGATATGTTTTGGCATCGGCAAAATTTCCCGTATTCAGGAAATATAATCCCGATAAATACATCAATGCAGGATTCATAATATCGCGAAACGCGTGCCACTGGGCATTTTCATTTTGTATTTGCAATGCCAATTCGGAATTTTCAGTACTGTCAGATTGAATCTGTTTAACCAGTGCGTCGTATTCGCGCGACATATCTTGCTGGCGGGCGTACGATTGATTGATAATCACGCGCGCATTATCGTAATTCCCCAGTGCCAGCGCATTCCACAACTGATAATACGACACAAACAGTGCGTCCGACATATACGGTCGATAATCGTTGGCCAGATTACCACCCAGCAGCGCGGCAACCTCGCGCCCTAAATCACCCGAGGTCAGGTCGATGTTACGGTGGTTAAATTCTTCGTATGCGGCGTCCGACGCGGCAAATTCGTTTGCGTGAAATAAACTGTCCGCGGTAATCAACAGTTCCAAATTATTCTGGGATTCTGGACTGTCACCCGACGAAAATTCATTTGCCGTCGCGACATAATTACCATCGACATAGCCCGCACGCACCGCGTCCAGTTGTGATTCCATCGTGGCGGCACATGCGCACAGTAAAAATGACAAAGATAATACAACTATGCGGCGCATTTGCATCAACGCTTATAATGTTTTCGTTTCACCCGTCATTGGGTCATAGAACCGCGGTGCACCGGCATAGCCCAATGCCGCATGATGCGATGGGACTAAAAATTCAGGCAGCGGGCTGGACGCGCCCATTTTCATAAATCCAGACAGGCGCGGATCTTTCCATGCGGGTTGTTTGTCTGCCTCAATCGGGCGATGATACCACCCTTGGAATATCACCAGTTGTTTGTTATCCGCCAGACGCATGATATCCATTGGCGTGTACAGTAATTCTTCGCTGGTGGATTCTTTGCCATCTTTGTCGGTCTTGATTTTCATCTTGTAACCCATCATCTTAGAAAAGCGGTCGGCGGTGTCTGGGTCGTTTTGACGTAACACAACCTTGGCCGCGGTGGTGGAAATGATGGTGGCGGCGGCATCTGCGCCATATTTTTCCTGAATCTGGTGCAAGTCCTGACCGATAATCAGGTATGACACCTGTTGACCACGACCCAAATCCGGCCCTTGGATAACGGCGTCCAGTTTTTGCATCTTGGGCATTTCGTCCAGTACGAACAGCACCGGATACGGCCCCAGTTCACGCCCATCACGCATCTGCTTTGGCGCGTTGGACAGCAAGAAATTTGTCATCAATTCAATAAAGATTGCCGTAATTGGATTCAATGCCTGCGCATCGACCATATTGATGGACAAATACACCGTCACAGGTTTAACCTTGCCGTCACGCGGGTCAACCAGACCACGCAAATCCGAAAAGTGAAAGTCCGAATGGCTGGTACGGTTACGAACCGCCGAATTACGGAATATCGACAATCCCGCCAGAATTGTGGACAGAATAGATCCACGTTCCTTGTCCGGCGTGTTTGCCAACTGGGTCAATTCCAAAACACTGCGGTGGGCGTATGAATAATGTCTGGCTTCGTCCACGGCGGCCATAAACAGGTCGTGCATGGGATCTGCCATCATAACCATTTGGTCACCACCACGACGGCGTTCTTCTAAATCCGCGGCCATTGCGATTTGTGATGCGTTCAGCCAATCCAGAATCATGGAAAATGATGCCTCGCGTCCAATCCATGCGGGGGGAATGTTTTCCCACGTGCCGACGTGTACATAATTCATTGCATTTAATTCGCCACGCTGTAATGCCGCCTGTGCCGCATATGCGTTTGTATCATTCATCATCGACAGGTAATAATCCGACAGCACCGCCGCATCATCGGCATCAAATGTACCCGATGTCAGGCGTGCATAGAAATAATCGTCGGCCTTGGCACGTTCAACCTTGGAAATAATAAAGTGCACCAGACCGGCCAGACCGGCGCGTCCGGTATTACTCCAATGCGGGTCTTGGGTGTTTTCTTGAATCAAAACCTTGCACATAGAATCAACGTACAGGTCGCGTTGTTCCATATTTGCCGGCACGTGATCCGGTGACAGCGGATTCCACGATGGATAATAAATGCCACGCGCGGGATCGTCCTGACCCGCCCAGTTCATAATGAACACCGGCCCAATCGTTGAACGATAACCAGACGATTTCTGGTACAATTCAGGTTTTGGGTCATTGATAATCATTGACACGTTGTTGCATTCAAAAATCGTTGGAAAAACCACCCCTTGGGTTTTACCAGTTCCGGGGGGCGCAACGCACAATGCAGACAGACATTCGTTCATCATCAATGGCTTTTTCTTGAAATAACCCAAAACCATCATGAACCCGCCCAGCAAGCCCATTTTCTCGATATCTTCCTTGGACGCTTTGTTTGATGATTTTTCGGCAAACTTATCCTTGCCATACGGGTTAAATTCATCAACCAATGTGTTGTCCGCCATCAGGTAATACGCGATAATCGGCAACAGCGGCGTGATGCACATAATATCCGTGCGCATCAGCGACCGCGACACCCATGCGGGAATTTCCGCAATCACAGACATACCGCCACTGGTAAACATATTCATCAAATACACACGTGTCCACGTCAGTGACGCCGGTGACCAACCATACCGCCAGATATGTTCAATGATAAATGACAAACTGAATGCCGCCGCACAGACCAACCAAATACCAACCGCCCAGCGCAGTGACCAAAAAATCTGCGCCATGGGGGTACGTTGGTGTTCCTTGTACGCGCTGGACTTGAATATATTCAGGCCCTTGGACGAACCACCAGCCGATAAAATCTTGAACTTAGCAACCATTGTGTTATGATTGTATCATATTTTTAACCGATTATAAATCAGGAATTGCGGGGAAATGAAAAATATTCCACGAATCTTTGCCGGAAATGATGTTGCGACGGGCGTGCATGTGCCCGCGACGGCGGACGCAGCGCATTACCTGATGCGCGTAATGCGACGTCACGATTGCATTGTGTTTGGTGGTGGTCGCGAATTTATGGCGACGCTGTCAGATGATGGCAAATTCTTGGCCGTTGGCGCACAGACACCACACGATGACCCATCGGGCAATGTCGTGTTATATTTTGCCCCGATAAAGCGTGTGGACGATTTAATCAATATGGTAACCCAGATGGGCGTGGCGGCATTTCAGCCGGTTATTACCGAACGCACAACCGCGCACCACACAAATTGGAAACGTATGGAAAAGATAGCGACCGAGGCCGCCGAGCAATCCAACCGCAACAGTGTGCCCGTAATTTTACCAGAGGTTAAATTTTCAGATTTAGATTTGTCGCATATGGTATTTGCCGACGAACGTGCGGCGTATGGCAAGCAAATCCCAGCGGCGGCAAAAACAGATAAAATCTTGGTCGGGCCCGAAGGGGGATTTTCAGACGCTGAATTTGCGGCATTGGACGCGGCGGGTGCGATTGGTATATCACTGGGCAAAACAATTTTGCGCGCCGAATTGGCGGCGGCAATCGCGGTGGGGCGCATAACTGAATGACGGTTCGTATTGCAAAATTTATCGCAGACGCCGGTGCGGCATCACGCCGCGCAGCCGAAGATTTGATTGCGTCGCGACGCGTTACGGTAAATGGCACTGCTATCGACAGTCCGGTGTTCTTTGTGTCCGATGGCGACGTCGTTGCGATTGATGGCGCACCCATTCAGGCGCGCGCGCAAACCGAACTGTACGCATTTCACAAACCGTTGAACACAATGACAACCGCACGTGACCCACGTGGACGCAAAACAATATATGACGTGTTGCCAGATGAATATAAAAATCTGAAATACGTGGGGCGTTTGGATTACAAGACAACGGGCTTGTTGCTGATGACAAATGATGGTGCGTTGGCACGAAAACTGACATTGCCGTCATCGCATATTCCGCGCACGTATTTGGCAACGGTGAACACCAGTGACTTTTCAGGATTGGACGCGGCGCGACGTGGCATAACCGTTGATGGCGTGTCATATCGCCCGATGCAAATTGATGTTTTGAAAAACGGCGAATTGCGCGTCACCGTGACCGAAGGGAAAAAGAACGAGGTACGCATTGTCCTGCGCGCATGTGGCGCACCGGTGCGCAAATTGCACCGCATATCATTTGGCAATATTGAATTGGGTAAATTACCCGTTGGCAAAATTCGCATTATTCCACAGAAAACAATTGACGCGTTGTTAAATTCTTTCTAATATTCTGGTATCAAACAGGAAGGGAGATTTTACAATGAAAAAACAATCCGCACCCAAGGCAGCCACAAAGCGCACCACAGCCACACGTCGCGCCAATAATGCACCAATCAAGGTTACGCCAATCGTACAGAATCAAAAGACATGCTTTAATCCATGGTCACTGTCAATTTATATTTACTGGTTTATCATTTTGTTCTTTATCGCGTCAACATTCTATATTCTGGGACGCAGCCATGATGTTTTGAACGCGCCAAAGCCCAATGTTGAAATCACCGAAGAAGCATTGATGCAGGCATCTGATTACTATGAACAGGGCAAAACAAAATTGCTGGCGGGTGATGTGGATGCCGCAATCGCGGATTTGACCACCGCCATTGATGCGGGCAATGCATCGGTTGATACGTATATCTTGCGTGGCGAAGCGTATATGCAGACCGGCAACTATCGCAATGCGTTGGACGATTTCAATGCCGCGATTGACGCAGATTCTGTGAATGCGGTTGCGTATTATGATCGCGCATTGTTGAATGCCCGTCTGGAAGATTACAATGCCGCATTGAATGATATCAACAACGCATTGGCAGCACAAACCACACAACCGAACAAGATTCTGTCTATGCGTGATTTGTATGCAAAACGCGGCCAGTTGAATTTGTGGTTAAAGAACTGGCAGGGCGCGATTGCCGACTATACAAATTCATTGTCACACGAATCTGGTGCTGTCAACCCGACCGTATATGCCGACCGTGCAGAGGCATACACTGCCGTTGGTGATTATGCCAGTGCAATCGCAGATTATACATCGGCTGTGCGCGTTATTTCTGAACAGATTCAGGGCGTAACCACCGCCGAAGAACGCGAAGCGTTGTCCAGCCGTGCGATGTCGTATTTTGAAAAGTCCGCAGCGCTGAACCTGCAAAATGGTGATGTAAATGCGGCACGCAGTGATTTGAATTCAGCAAACACAATCGCCGTTGCGTTAAACGATACGGTAACAATGGAACGTTTGGGTCAATTACTGGCCGAATTGCCACAGGAATAAAAAACGGGGCAATGCCCCATTTTTTATTAGAGCATAGATAATAGATAGTGCGCCGTTTGGCGCACTGATTTTTTTATCACTAAAATGTCAGGCGCATACCGGCGGACAAAAATGGCGTTTCGGACGTCCAGCCCAGTGATATCCAACCATCGACATTTTCGCTGTATTTATATCGAAACGATCCAACAATCGTATTGTCGTCATAGTCGCGTATGTCGTGTTGCCAAATACCCGTGTCCGAAAAAATATATGTCAATGACAATGTATATTTTAACAAATCATAACTGATACCCGTACCCGCAGACAGACCATCGGACGCCGTGCCAATTGGATTTTCATCGTAAATCACACGCGCGGTAATTCCCCAAATCCAACTGTTATATTGCAGGTTCATTCCGGCGGACACCTGGGCACGCCAATCGGCATAGACGTCAGGCGTGTATGAATCCTGACTGAAACCGTTTGGGTTTGACATAAATGATGCACCAAGTGCATATGCGGTCTTGGTCTTGCCATTTGGGCGGCGGATTTTTAATCCCGCATCAATGGTATAATCATAATCATCGGTCATACCCGCCACCGACAGGCCGTATTGTGCACCACTTTTTGGGGCAGATGCAATATTGGCGCGCAATGCGCTGCGTCCCGTGGTCAATGACGTATCTGATATCACTGTGCCATCGGGGTGAATACGTTTATAGAACAGCGGTTTATCGTTCACGCGCAGGCCGCCGACATCGGGCAATCCCACCGCCAATTTGCGCGCAATGGAATCTGTAAAGCCAATTTCAATCCGGCCTATATTGCGATCTTCGGTGAACAAAAATGCCTCGCGCATAAACTTGTCCTCGTCAATGGCGGCGGCATCAATGGAATATACCGCGCCTAATGATTGCCCCGCACCGACCGCATAGTTCATCTGGCCACGAACGCGCCAATCGCCAACAAATTCTGGCTGGTTAAAATCGGGTTCTATCAATCCAGCGGTGCCGTAACCTGTCAATTTGAATGTTGCACCATCATATTTATATTCAATCGCATGCGCCGACGTGTTCAGCGCAATCATCGCCAATGCGGCATACGCCATGCGCAACGGGTGTTTTGTCATTTATTTGTTCCCTTGGGCTTCTTGTAAAATAGCATCACGCAATTTGTTAAATGCGCGTTCTTCGATTTGGCGCACACGTTCACGCGATATACCATATTTCTGGGACAGCGATTCCAGTGTGAACGCCGGATCGGTCAATCGCCGTGCGCGCAAGATGTCGCGATCACGTTCGGGCAATTCAGACAAATGGCGACGCAACAGGTCGTATCCACGCCGCTTGAATTCCAATTCTTCAATTGTGTTTTGAATATCGGTTTTATCATCGGGCATATTAGACAAAACGTCGCGTGTGTCATCATCAGAATGCGCCGGCGCGTTCAGCGATACGTCACGCGCGGACACGCGGGTTGACATACGGCGAACATCGTTTTCCGGCACGGACAGGTAATCTGCAATCTGTTTTGTTTGGTCATCGGACAGATTGTTGTCCATAATGCCCAATGCACGCTTTGCGCGCGCCAGATTAAAGAATACGCGTTTCTGGTTTGCCGATGTGCCGATTTTGACGATTGACCAATTATTCAAAATCGTTTCATAGATTTCCGCACGAATCCAGAACATCGCGTATGTTGAAAAACGGAATCCCTTTTCAGGGTCAAATTTCTGTAATGCCTGCATCAGGCCCATATTACCACTGGCAATCAGTTCACCAACAGGAATACCATAATTCTTGAAATCATACGCAACCGACACCACCAGTCGCAGGTGGCTGGCCACCAACTTTTCAGCTGCAACCTTGTCCTGATTTTTTACCCATTGATTGGCATATTCATATTCTTCTTCGGCAGACAGAATCGGAATTTTCTGAACCGTTTGAATATACTGTGCCAGCCCCGTTTCGTCGCTGACCCCACGGGCGGCAACCAAACTGGTATTTTTTGCTGCTGGTAACGTGTTCTTGATTTGCTTTTTCATAACTTTTATAGTATAGCAATAAAATAAGATTTATCAAGGACACCATTCAAACAGGAGATTTTTCAATGGCATCTATTTTGGAAAGAAAGAACAAGGTCAAAGCCCCAAAGAAAACACGCGAAGATTACGCCGAAGACGCCCTGTATCGCGAGGTTTGGGAAGAAGTCAATAACGACAAAACGTTGGCTTTCATCAAGAAATATTCCAAATCTATGATTGTTGGCGCATTATCATTGCTGATTATTGTGACGGCGGTTCAGATTGGTGTTCGTACACATCGCGCTAACAAAATGGCCATGGCCGAAAATTATGAAACCGCGGTTCTGAATATGGACGCAAATGCGTTGGCGGGGATTGCGAGAAATGCATCGGGGGCAAACGCTGATTTGGCACTGTTCCAAGCGTACGTGTTGGACAACGACGTTGCTAAATTAGAAGAGCTGGCGAAAAACGGTGCGACGCGTGATTTCCGCGATTTGGCCAAGATGCACATTATTGCCCTGCGTGGTGATGACATGACGTCGGCGGACGTTGAAAAATACTTGGCTGATTTGAACACGAAGAAGTCACCATTTTATTACACTTCGCGTTTGGTTGTTGCCCAGAAATATCTGGCATCGGGTGACCGCGACAGCGCGAACAAATGGTTGGACGTTATTATCAATGACGCGGACGCACCAGCGGTCGTTTCCGCCAATGCCCAGACATTACGTTAAATACGATTCACAGGAAGGGAATGATGCGTAAATCTGCAATAGTTTTGACCGGTATGATGGTGGTGTTGGGGGGATGCGCAAAGCATGACCCAATTTTACCAGGGACGCGCAATGCAATATTTGCAACCAGTGCGCCCGTTGCACTGAACCAGACCATCGCGGATTTGCCAGCGGTGGCAGTCACGGGTGACGCAGACGCAAATTGTCCATATACCCAAGACGCATCGAACGTAATCAAAAATGGCGACCGCAAAATATTCAGCGGATTTCCAACACCAAATTCTGTGCGCAGTGATATGAAACCCATATGCAGCGGGAAATACGTTTATGCGGGTCTGACCACGGGCGAGGTTATCAAGGTTGACACCAAAACCCGTAACATTGCGTGGATTGCGGACGTCTTTCGCCCCAGCAATATGACCGGTGGCGCATCGGTTGTTGACATTGTCGCGCCAATTATGCTGCATAACGGCACGGTTTATGCCGGCGGGTTGGGCGATGCATTCTGTGCAATAAATGCGACATCAGGCGCCAAGAAATGGTGTGCATATATCGGTACGGCGCACCCATTTGTTATCACGGATACGGCGGCGTTTGTTGTTGGGACGGACGATAATCTGTATGCGGTTCGTATGCGCGATGGTGCAATTTACTGGCGCGCCGCGGTGGACACGCAATCCGCACCGACATATGCCGATGGCACGATTATCGTTGGTCGGCAAAAATTTGACGCCGCCACAGGACAGACAAAATAACAAATGCCCCCGTTTGGGGCATTTGTTATATACCAAACAGTAACCCTCCCCGTCGCACTTGCGTGCGACACCCCTCCTGATGGAGGGGAATTAAAAACGGGGCGATGCCCCGTTTTTACAGTTGTGCGCGAACTTCTTGTACCTCGTAACATTCGACGCGATCGCCTTCTTTCAAGTCATTATACTTGTCAAAAGACATACCAAATTCAACGCCGGCAACAGATACTTCTTTGACCTCGTTCTTTTCGCGGCGCATTTCGCCAATCTTGCCATCATAGATAACAACATTGTTGCGCAGCAAACGAACAAACGCGTCTTTCTTTATCACACCTTCGGTCAGGCGGCACCCCGCAACACGGACGCCCTTGCCCACCGTGAACAATGCGATAACATCGGCATAACCAATAAAGTTTTCTTTCTTTTCTGGGGCCAGTTTACCAGACAAAATTTCTTTGATTTCGTCGGTAATGCGGTACACAACACTGTGATAGCGAATGTCTACATTGCCCGCACGCGCCATATCGCGAACCGCGGCGTCAGCACGAACATTAAACGCAATGATTACCGCACCAGATGCCGTGGCCAGACGAATATCGCCCTCTGTAATCTGGCCAACGCCAGATGACAAGATTTCAACAGACGCCTTGTCGGTATGAATATCGCGCAACATGTCGGTAATGGCCTCTACACTGCCCTGAACATCGGCGCGCAAGATAATTGGCAACACCAATTTCTTGGATTCATCGCGACGTGCAAACAACTCTTCCAATGACGAACGTTTAACAGCATTGGCCTTGTCCTTGGCCTGTTGTACACGATGTGCGGCAACTTCGCGGGTTTGTGCCTCGGCGTCCATAACGCGCAATTCGTCACCCGCATTTGGAACACTGTCCAGTCCCAAAACAACCGCTGGTTGCCCAGGACGTACGGATTTTACACGTTCGCCCGCAGAATTTATCAGGCCACGCACGCGACCGAATGTTTCACCAACAACGAATACATCGCCAATCTTTAATGTGCCCTGACGCATCAGAATGGTTGCTGTTGCGCCCAGACCTTTTTCCATTTTCGCCTCTACCACATATGCGACGGCGGGCATGTCTGGGTCGGCCTTTAAGTCCATCATATCGGCCTGTAACAGAATTGCTTCTTCCAGTTTATCTAAACCAATATGCTTTGTTGCAGAAATTTCAACACACTGGACATCACCCCCCATATCTTCGACCTGAACCTCTTGTTGCAACAGGTCAGTTTTAACGCGGGTTGGATTCGCCTCTGGCAAATCAATTTTATTAATTGCGACAATAAATGGAACTTTGGCCGCACGAATATGATTTATCGCCTCTATGGTCTGGGGCATGATGGAATCGTTTGCCGCAACAACCAGTACAACGATATCCGCCATTTGCGCACCACGTGCACGCATAGCGGTAAATGTTTCGTGTCCCGGGGTATCCAAGAATGTGATTTCTGCGCCTGATTTGGTTTTAACCTCGTACGCGGAAACGTGCTGGGTGATACCGCCGGCCTCGCCCGCGGCAACGTGCGCATTACGCATAGCGTCCAGCAGGGACGTTTTACCATGATCAACATGCCCCACAACGGTAACAACTGGTGCACGCGGTTGCATGTGCGCAGGATCAGGTTCGCGATCCAGTTGATCCGCATACGGTTTTGTCACAACATGTTTGACCGTTGCGCCAAATTCGGTTGCAACCAATTCAGCGGTATCGGCATCAATTGATTGGTTCTGGGACGCCATCATACCCATTTCCATCAATTTTTTGATGACATTGCCAACCTTTTCCGCCATGGCGGCCGCTAAATCTTTTACGGTAATTGTTTCACCCAGTTGAACAACATGTTCAATTTTCTGGGGCGCGTTAAAGATTGCGCGCGCCTTTTCACGAAAACGTTTCAATGACGCTTCGCTGCGACGGCGGTTCGCACCGCGAATACCGATTTCATCATCATCGTCGCCATCGCCAATGACAATATCATGCAAGGAAATTTTTCCTGATTTTTTGAAATCTTTCTTGGACGAATTGTGACGATTGCCATACGGGCGGGCATTGTCTTCGTCGTCATCGCGCGGGCCACGGAACGCATGATGCTGTTGGGCCTGCTGTGCGGGCGTTTGCGATTGAGATTGCACAGCAGCGGGCTTTTTCGCAGATTGGGTTTGCGCCACGACTGTTTTTTCTGGTGCGGGCGCAGCAACACTTTCGCGCGCCGCCAGTTGCGATTTCACGTGTTCGTATTCTGCGGCCTCGCGTGCGATTTCCGCTTCGCGCGCGGCGCGCGCGGCTTCTTCTTCAACCTCTCGCGCGCGACGTTGCTCTTCACGGGCACGGGCGGCCTCTAATACAGCACGCAATTTTTCATCTGCGGCGTTTTTAGTCGCGGCTGGCGCAACTGGTTCTTCGCGCAATTCACGTGTCCCAGGTGCAACAACGCGCCGGCGACGCTCAACACGTACCGCATCGCCCCTTTTGCTTTGCACCGCATCAATGGTTACAGATTTTCCCAATGTCAGTGTTGCCATATATTTTACCCCCGTATTAGTTGCATCAATACCCGCGACGCTGTTCGCACCGCGGTTTTTTATTATTCTGCGTCCCCTTGGGTTATGCCGTATGCCAGTTCGCGCGCCTTCATAATAACACGACCCGCCAAACGCGCAGACATTGTGTCTTCGCCCAAGATTTCGACCAATTCGTCGGTTGCCAAATCCGCCAAGTCAGACAATGATTTGACACCGTTTTCACCCAGTTTCATAATGATTGGGCGTTTTACAAAATCGAATTTTAACAAGTCGTCAGACATACCCATTGCATGACCATTGTCAATGTATTCTTGTTCAACCTTGGTCAAATAGTCCTTGGCACGGTTCTGCAATTCTGTTGCCAATTCTGGGTTGAACCCTTCGATGGATTCCAATTCAGATACATCAACAAATGCGATTTCTTCGACGGTACGGAACCCTTCGGTAATCAGCAGATGTGCAATCATTTCATCAACGTCCAGCGCACGGATAAACAATTCTGTTTTTTCCTTGAATTCTTTGGTACGACGTTCTTGTTCTTCGGCTTCGTTCATAACGTCAATGTTCCAGCCCGTCAACTGCGATGCCAAACGTACGTTCTGGCCACGGCGACCGATTGCCAATGATTGTTGATCTTCGGTAACGACAACGGCCGCACTGCGCGTGTCTTCGTCAACGATAATCTTGGCAACTTTGGCCGGTTGCATTGCATTGACAATAAATACCGCTGGGTCATCAGAATACAGAATTACGTCAATCTTTTCACCATGGCATTCGTTGATAACCGGCTGAATACGTGTACCCTTGATACCGACAGTCATACCGACGGCGTCAATTGATGGATCTTGGGTTTCCACGGCAATTTTTGCGTGTGACCCAGGCGCACGTGACACAGATTTAATTTTAATAACCCCCTCATAAATTTCTGGCACTTCTTGGACAAATAATTTTTCCATGAACATTGGGTGTGTACGGGTCAAGAAAATCTGTGGCCCCGAATTAGAACGCGTAACATCCATAATCAATGCGCGGACGCGATCACCCACCGCCAAGCGTTCACCAGGAATCAGTTCGCTGCCCTTGATGTAACCTTCGGCCTTGCCATTGATATCAACGAAAACGTTACCAAATTCGATACGTTTAACAATGCCAGACACAATGTCGCCGATGGTATCTTTGAATTCTTCGTACTGACGACCCTTTTCTGCGTCACGGACGCGGGTTGTCATAATCTGTTTTGCGGTCTGGAATGCCATACGACCAAATTCTGGTTCTGGCAACGGATCTTCGACAACATCGCCAACTGTTGGGTTTTGGGCGTATTTTTTCGCCTGCGCAACCGTCAACATAGTGTTGGCATCGTATTCATCGCCCACGGATTCTGGGGACGCAATAACAGTGAACAAACGTTTGACATATATTGCCCCATTTTTGCGGTCAATGGTCGCCATGATGTCAAATTCTTCGCCATATTTGTGTTTAGCAATTTTGGCGATTGCTGCCTCTAATGATTCAATCACGATTTCGCGATCAATCTGCTTGTCTTGGGCCAACGAGTCAATGGCCAACAGCAAGTCCTGACGGGGCATAGAAACAAAAGACATTTATTTTTCTCCTTCGTTTGTGATATGTTTTTACTTATAAGGGCGGGGTTTTTCAACCCCGCCCCTAAAAAAACTTTTTAAGAACGTTTGTATTATTACCACCGAATCGCCAGAAAGCAAGGAAAATTAGCAATATATATTTGACGGGTCTGCTTTTGCGCTTTATACTGCGGGGTATGAGAATACTGAACAGATATTTTTCGCGCCAGTTGGTCGCAATTTTTGTTATGCTGTTGCTGGTGCTGACCGGATTGGCGTGGATGGTACAGATTATGTCTATGCTGAAATTCTTGCTCAGTTACGGTATCGCACTCAGCAATTTTCTGGGGTTGACGGTGTTGATGTTACCGTTTATTGTGTCTATTATTATTCCATTTGTGACATTTATCGCGGTGATATTTGTGTATAACAAACTGATTGCCGACAATGAAATCACCGTTATGGCGTCGGTCGGATTGTCGCCACGGCAACTGGCGCGGCCGGCGTTGAAATTGGCAGCGGTATTGACAGCGTTGCATTTTGCGTTGAATATTTGGGCCGTGCCGGTATCACAGGCGCGGTTTTACAGCACGCAATGGAATCTGCGCTATGGCTTGGCGCATATGAAATTACAAGAGGGGGCGTTTACCCCACTGGCGGACGGGCTGGTCGTCTATGTGGACAAGGTGTCTGGTCACGACCTGTCACAGGTTATGTTGTCTGATATGCGGGACAAGAAATCACCGCTGACGATTTTTGCCGAAAAGGGTAAATTGGTATCGACGGCACGCGGCCTGTCCATTGTTATGAGCAATGGCGCATTACAGGCACGTAATAATGGTGCAATGACCACCGGCACATTTGATGCGTTTGATATGGATTTGAATTTGACCGAGCGCGGTGACGATAACGGCTTCAAGGTCAGACGTGTACCGACACTGGAATTGGTCAAGACCGTATTGAATGCCCCAACCGAAAAACAGCACAAGCAGGTTTTGTCCGAACTGTGCACACGTTTTTTAAGCCCGATTATGAATCTGGTATTGGCGGCGTTGTGCACATTGGTGTTGTTACGTTCGTCATTGTTGCGTCGCCGCGCCAGTTTCGCGCCCGCAATGGCGGTATTGGCGATGGCAATTACAATGGCGGGATTTATGTCGGCATCAAATATGGTGACCAGTTTTACGGACTTTGTTGTATTGGCTGGGGTTCAGATGTTGGTTCTGGGTGGTATACTGATTGCGTTGTGTAAGAAATGAAACGACTGATTCCGATTTTTCTGCCGATGTTTTCCGCCGTGTCTGCCATGGCGATGGCCATTGACCCAAATATGCCCAAGACCATTAAATCAGATAAAATTGAATATGATGTGCGCACGGAATCAATTAAAACAACCGGTGCCACCGAAATCACAAATGCATCGGGCCAGCGTTTAACACTGACGGATTCATATCTGTCGCGTGATGGGACAAACCTGTCGGGGGACGATATAAAAATCTGGCTGGGTGAACATGTGTACATCGAATCAGACAATGTCGTGCGCAATGGCGACGACACAATTGCATACAATGCAACATTTACGGCATGCGATGACTGCGACGACATTGGCGATGCGTGGCAAATTTCAACAACACGTACAGTGCACGATATGGAAACGCGTATGCTCAGTTTCCATAATCCGGTGATGTGGATTTATGGTGTGCCAGCGTTGTGGTTTCCGTATTTTTCTATGCCAGATCCGGGGGTAAAGCACAAGACCGGATTTTTGATGCCAGATTTGAAATCCACCAACCAGATGGGGACACAGATCAACATCCCGTTGTATTTGTACCTGTCGGATACGCACGACATGACGGTTACGATGTCGTACCTGACCCAAGAAAACCCGTTGGTACAAATTGAACATCGTTTGAATACAGCGCATTCTGAATCCCAGACCAACGGATCGTTTACACACAATCGCGCGGGTGAAAATCGTTGGCACATATTTAACAACGATATAATTGAATTGGGCGATAACGCGCGTGCAACGATATTCTTGGAACGCGCATCTGATAAAACATATTTACAGAAATATGGGCTCTATGGCGACCAACCATATTTGGATTCGGGGGCAACGCTGGAACTGTTTGGGCAGAGCAGTTATGTCGTTGCCGATGCACATATATTCCAAGAATTGCGTACGTACAACACATGGGTGGCAACCCCATCGGGCGATATTTTACCAAACATTCGTGCCACACACCAAACATCACCCTTGTTTGCTGAAACGTACGCAACATTTGGTGCGGATATTTTGGGAATTTCTGGTTCTGGGACGGCATCACAGCGTATGATTGGCGATGCGCGTATTACGTCGCCATGGACATTGTGGGGTGGCAATCGCCTGACACTCAGTTTAGATGCCCGATATGACGTGTATAATTTTGATAATACCGATTTGATTGATGGGCAAAAGTTTTCGGGACTGAAAAATCGTTTCTTGCCCAGTGGATATGTTGAATGGGGATTGCCGTTGTTTCGCCCGTCTGACACATGGACACAGGTTATCGAACCGCGCGCGCGTTTGACAATTATGCGCCATATTGATGACGCGACATTTGCGGCAAACAATGATTCGGTGGGCGCATTGCTGTCGGACGCAACACTGTTTTCGAACAAGCGTTTTGCAGGTCTGGATTTATGGGAAAACAGTAATTATGCCGATTATGGTGTTCGTTGGGCGGCATTTAACTCAGATGGGCGTTCATTTGAAGTGTTCTTGGGCCAAACATATGATTTCCAAGATCGCGATACCATTGATCCAAATAGCGGATTTTTGAATGGCGCGTCGGACTATGTCGGGCGTGTTGGTTTTAACAACATGAAGTGGTTGGAATTGACCAGTCGATTCCGTTTGGCGCGTAATGACTTGGCATTGCGCCACGTTGAAACGTCCGCATACCTGACCCACAGTGCGGGGACATATTTGAACATTGGTCACATCTGGTCACAGCAACTTATTGATGCATACACCCGAAATGATTCTATCAATGAAATCATGGGTGGCTTTGGTATCCAGTTGACACCACGTTGGGCGGTGCGCTTTAATTCAATATATAACATGACAGCCGGTGCGTTCCAGCGTCATACTGGCGGCGTGTTCTATACACACCCATGTTATTACATGTCTATGGAATACCGTCGTGATAACGCGGTCAAGGGGGACTATGTCGGAACAACTACGTTCCAGTTCCGCATTGGAATGAGTATCAATGGCCAACAGTATTAAACATGAAACGGGGAAAGGACAGATGAAACAGTTAAATCTGATTTTGGCGGGCGCATTTATGATGATGGGCGCACCAGCATATGCCGCCAGCATTATTGCATCGGTAAATGGCACACCGATTACCGACACCGATATCACCGCACGCGTTAAACTGATGTCGCGTCAGGGAAAAAATCCAACCGACAATCGTCGTGTTGCATTACAGAGCATTATTGATGACAATGTCAAAATCGCATATGCGCAAAACTTTCATGCCGTACCCGAAGATGATGTTGTGGACAAAGAACTGAAAAAAATGAATTTGGGCGACATGTCTGAATCTGAACGCGCGATGGCGCGCAGTGCATTGCGTGCCGAAATCGCATGGCAGATTATTGTTGGTCGTACCATTATGCCAACGGTTGATGTATCCCGCGAAGAAATTGATGCCGAACGCGCCGAAATCGCGCGCGAAAACGGATTGCCGATTGAGATGACCATCGTACGTCTGGTTGATATTCCCGCTGATGTTGCGGCAAAACTGACCACACCAAAATCATGCGATGATGCGGTTACAATGGCGGAAAATTTGGGTGGTGCGCCGCAAAAGTTCACCGCGCTGCAATACGAATTATCGTCTGATATCCGTGCGCGCGTGGCGACATTGCCGACCCTCACGTGGTCACCGGTCGTTGATCGCAGTGTATTATTGATATGCAGCACCAAAAAGACCAAAGAATACGGTAAACTGGACGAAATGATAAAGCAAAACGCCACATACAAACAGGCAATGTTTATCGCAGACCAACAACTGAAACAACTGCGCCGTAAAGCGGTGGTTGTTATAAACGACGACAGATATAAATTATGAAACCAATTTTATTTAATTTCACCGATGGTGAACTGGAAAAGTTCATAACCGATATGGGGCAACCACGATTTCGTGCAAAGCAAATTCGCGAATGGTTAAATCGGGGTGCGCCTGATTTTTCTGTGATGAAAAATTTGCCCGATGCACTGCGTCACGATCTGGATACGGCGGCGCAAACTTTGCCGGTAAAAATCGTCAAGAAACTGGAATCGGCCGATGGCGAAACAACAAAATTCTTGTTGGAACTGAACGATTGCGAACAGATTGAATGCGTGTTGATGCGCACAACATATGGCAACAGCGTATGCGTCAGTTCACAGGCCGGTTGCGCCATGGGCTGCAAATTTTGTGCCAGTACGTTGTTGGGGCTGAAACGCAATTTAACCGCGGACGAAATATTTTCGCAAATCTTGGTCGCACAATGGGAATTGCGTTGTGGGCGTGATGCGGCGCGCGAACGTCCAATTCGTGCAAATGGCGACGCAAATAATGGTGACGTGTCGCATATTGTTGTGATGGGCACAGGCGAACCATTACAGAATACTGAAAATGTTATCGGATTCTGTGAACGCGCGAATCGCGATATGGGCATCGGGTGGCGTCGTATTACGATTTCGACATGCGGAATTGTGCCTGGGATTAGCGAACTGATTGCGTGGGGCCGGCCAATCAATTTGGCAATATCGCTGCACGCACCAACCGACGAACTGCGCGGGCAAATTATGCCGATAAATAATAAATATAAATTGGCAGATGTATTGGCCGCCGCCGATGAATTTACAGCGCTGCATAATCGCCAGTTGATGATTGAATACATATTACTGGCGCGAAAAAATGCACATGGCGATGTAGTACTGTTTAATTGCACGCCAGAATATGCCGAAATGTTGTCCGAACTGTTGCGCGGGAAAAACTGCATGGTGAATTTGATACCATGGAACGCGGTTGATGAACGCGATTTTGCATCGCCATCTGGCAATGCCGTGCACAGATTCCAAGATATACTGATTAAAAACGGTATTCACGCGCGCATTCGCCGCGAACGCGGTAGCGATATTGGTTCTGCATGCGGGCAACTGCGATTAAATAATGCAAAAAAATAAACATCCAATTACACACGCCATGGGCGTACATACTTGGTTAAACGCACTTTTAATATCGGTAATATGCCAAACAAGTAATATTTTTCTGTTGTTCGTGCCGCATTTACGCGTACGATGATTACCGGCAAAATGCCAAATAACTTATACCGCACAAGCGAAAGCTTATCACCACCACGTTGTAAATCATTTTGCGTCAGGCACGAAAACACGTCGCGCTTTGCATGACGCCAATCAGAATCACGTTGTGACTTTGTGCTTTTTGTGGTCAACATAGACCCATTTCTGAATTTATAAACATATCGCGCGCCTGGCACGCACACCAGACGCGCCGCCGTAATCACCATTTGCGTCATTGGTAACATATCTTCGCAATATTTAATATCGCGCGGGAAACTAAATTTGTTTTTTAACCAAAATCTACGCGATATCAAATAACGCCACGAGTATCCGTGCATATCAACATGCGTTATATCTAACTTGTCTTGGGGGTGCATCAAAACCAATTCTGTGTCAAATAATACACTGTTTTCTGGATAACGTTCGTTTATGTATTCTGAAACAGCAACATCTGCATTGGTACGCGCGCATGCATCATATAACCTGTGGTAAAAAGACGTATTTATACAGTCGTCCGCATCCATAAAATGAATATAATCGCCACGCGCAACCACAATCGCGTCATTTCGTGATACGGCCGGCCCCATATTTACATCATGTGTGATTACGCGAATATTCATATGCGGGTGCTGTTTGATAAAATCATTTATAAGTTCATCGGTGTTATCTGTGCAGCCATCCAACACAATTACAGTTTCTATTTCTGATACATCAAAATCTTGTGTTTGTATGTTCGTCAATGCCTGTACAATATATTTTTCACAATTGTACGCCGGTATTATCACAGATATTTTCATTATATTTCCCTTTTTGCTGGACAAAAATAAACCGCCAAGGGAAATTGGCGGTCGGGGTCTTAGAACAAGCACTCACAAATGCCCCCGCGCGATTTTGGTAAAACCTGTTGTATATCACACGGAACCCCGACCAATGGGTCTGGGTTAAAATAACGGCGCAAACGCACCGCATACGGATTACGACGCACCTGCGCCGTGTGATGCGGGGATGTTCTAAGTCCCGAACCTACAATCCCTTGCAGATTCATTCAAATGATAACTGATTACAACTGAAAAATAAAGATTAAATTTGCTTTCATAAAAAAACGAGGCAAATGCCCCGTTTTTTTATTTATTTGGAATAATTTTAATTTCAACACGTCTGTTCTGTTGACGCCCCGCTGCATCGGAATTTGACGCGATTGGATTGGACGGGCCCATGCCCAGAATCTCGAAACGCGATGCCTTGACGCCCTGACCTTGCAGATACGCCGCAACCGCGTTTGCACGATTACGCGACAAGGTCTGATTGTAATCCGCACTGCCCGTGCTGTCGGTATAGCCCGACACCATGACAGTTGAATTGCTGTATTTATTCAAAACTTTGGCCACAGAATTCAATGTTGCATAGAATCCCGCATTGATATCCGCCGAATCTGTTTGGAACGTGATATTGCCCGGCATCACCAAACGAATACTGTCATTGTCGCGAACAACACTAACGCCGGTTGATGCCAATTCTTGGCGTAATTCGGCCTCTTGCACGTCCAGATAGTAACCAACGCCACCACCAACGGCCGCGCCTGCCAGTCCGCCGACCAATGCGCCCTTGCCACGATTACCCGATACCAGTGCGCCGGTCGCCGCACCCGTTGCCGCGCCGATTGCGGTGCCCCATACGGCCTTGGATGTTTGTGATTCGCCGGTGTATGGGTTGGTGGTGGTGCACCCCGCTAAAATTGCCGCCATGGCAGCAAAAACTGTAAATTTTTTCATTATGCTTTCTCCTTTTTGGGGGTATTTTACCACAAAAAATCCCCCACGCAAGAACGTAAAGAGAGATAATAGAGCATAGATAATAGAGAATAGATGGGTAAATGCGTCCGCAACGCCATGCTAAAAATTAAACCGCCATAAATGGCGGTGAAATCAGCAATTCGGGATTGGTGCGCCAACCCTCCCCGTGTTTATGCAAGGCATAAAAACACCCCTCCGATGGAGGGGAATAGATGGTGGATGTTGAGGGATTCCCTCGGCATACGCCTGCGGGGCATTCGTTAGCGTTCAAACTGCGCGTTACTTGTTTTCACTTACTCATTGTCAAACCCCGGGGTTTTCGTCCCAAAATATACACACAAAAGATAAAACAAAAACCACCGCGTGGGTGGTTTTTATTTTATCTTGGTGGATGTTGAGGGACTCAAACCCCCGACCCTCTCGGTGTAAACGAGATGCTCTAATCAACTGAGCTAAACATCCAAAGCTGGCAAATCATAATTGATTTTTTACCGTTTGTCCAGTTTTTTATTCTGGCATCGGCATACCAGCGGTGGCTTCGCCCATAACTTCGTCAATTACGGCGTCGGCCTTGGCCTTGGCATCGTTATATGCCGCAGCAACTAATGCCGCGACCGCGTCTGCGCCACGCGCCAACACGTCTGGTCGAATGGCCAATCCCACCAAATCGTATTTACCAGACATTGTTATTACGCACGCGCCATTTTCGGCAATTCCGGACACGCGCATTGACGCCAATTTTTCCTGTGCGGCCGATACTTTGTTTTGCAAATCAGCGGCCTGTGCCATTAAATTCTCCATATCCATATCAAATCCCCCATGTACTAAATGCGCCCCGTATTTCAGGGGCGCAAACCATATGTTAGTCAGCGATTTCGTGACCTGTTTTCTGGTCAATACCGACCATGGACATACGTGTTTTGCCACGTTTGTCCGCACCCAGATAGCGGACATAAACCTTGTCGCCTTCGTGAATCTTGGTGTCTTCAATCTTGGCAATGCGTTCGCCTGTGATTTCAGAAATATGAACCATCGATTCAAATCCGTTCAAGATTTTTACAAACAGACCGAAATCTTTGACCCCCGACACAGTACCGGCATAAATCATACCAACCTCGGGTTCAGCCACGATGTCTTTGATGCGCGCGATGGCGGCTTCGGCCTCTTCCTTGGTTGTGGCCATAATTTTCACAGTACCATCATCTTCCAAATCAATTTGAGTGTTGGTTTCGCGCGTCAATGCCTGAATCACACTGCCACCCTTGCCGATAACATCACGAACCTTGTCTGGGTTGATTTTCATGGTGTACGCCTGCGGAGCAAATTCAGACACATGGTCACGTGGGGCTTTGATTGCTTTCTCGATTTTGCCCAAGATGTGCATGCGGCCATCTTTTGCCTGTGCCAATGCCTTTTCCATGATTTCAAATGTGATAGATGTGATTTTAATATCCATCTGTAACGCGGTGATACCACGATCAGTACCCGTTACCTTGAAATCCATATCGCCCAAGTGGTCTTCGTCGCCCAAAATATCGGTCAAGATTGCGTAATCATCGCCCTCTTTTATCAAACCCATGGCGATACCCGCAACTGGACGCGTCAATGGAACGCCACCGTCCATCATTGCCAATGTTGCGCCACATGTTGTCGCCATTGACGATGAACCATTGGATTCCAAAATATCGGATACAACGCGGATTACATAGTCGAATTTTTCACGGCTGGGCACCATTGGGTGCAACGCGCGCCATGCCAAATTACCATGACCCAATTCGCGACGCCCTGGGGATTTCAGACCCTTGGCCTCGCCCACGGAATAACCTGGGAAATTATAGTTCAAGATAAAATCGCGTTCTTCGGCACCATCCAAAGATTCCAATGGCAATGCATCTTTGCCGCCGCCCAATGTCAGCGACACCAATGCCTGTGTTTCGCCGCGCGTAAACAGGGCCGAGCCATGTGCGCGTGGCAATACACCCAATTCAATTTCGATTGGACGTACAGTTTTTGTATCACGACCATCAATACGTGGTTTGCCCGCCAAGATGTTGCCGCGCATAATTCGTGCAGTGATGTTTTCAACGATTTCATCTGCAAATGATTCCAATGTAGATGTTGCCGTTGTTGTATCTGGGAACAATTCTGGGATACGTGCCTTGGCCGCGGAATGAATGCCCGCCAATGTATCCAAACGAACCAATTTTTCCTTGATTTGCAATGCGTTTTCAATGTCGCCTGCAAAGCGTTCAAAATCAGATTCCATTGCAACATATTCTGCGGACTTTTCAGGTGTTGCCCAACGCTCTTTGCCGCATTTTTCGGTCAATTCGTTGATTGCCTGAATTACAACCTGTTGCGCATCGAAACCAAATTTCACCGCACCCAGCGTTGTCTTTTCGTCCAATTCGCCGATTTCTGATTCAACCATCAGAACGCCGTCTTTGGTTGCCGCAACGACCAAATCCATTTCGGAATCTTCGGTAACCTTTTTGGACGGATTCAAGATATATTTGCCGTCCATGTAACCAACACGCGCCGCACCAATCGGGCCAGCAAATGGAACACCAGACAATGCCAACGCCGCAGATGACGCAATCATGGCCAAGATATCTGGCTGGTTCTTTTTATCATACGAAAATGTTTGTGCGATAATCTGAACCTTGTTCTTGAATGTTTCTGGGAACAGTGGACGAATCGGGCGGTCAATCAAACGCGCAATCAATGTTTCAGCGGTTGATGCCTTGCCCTCGCGTCTGTCACGTGACCCTGGAATACGACCAGCAGACGCGAATTTTTCCTGATAGTCAACAGTCAACGGAAAGAAATCCTGCCCTTCGACCGCGGTCTTTTCCGCACAGACGGTTGCCAAAACCATTGTGCCGCCCATTGTTGCCAATACGGCACCATTGGCCTGCTTTGCCATGCGACCTGTTTCCAAACGCAACACTTCGTCACCATATGGCACTTCGACCACAACAGGATTATTCAAATGTGCGTGTTCACCTTTATCAAATAAACCAAACAACATTATTTTTCTCCATTAGTTTGTAAGTTTGTTATTCAATGCGAAGAAAAATTATTCGTTTTTGCATTTGCGCAAAATGCAAGAATGAACAATTTCCCCTTCGCACCGCTTGATTATTAAATAATATTTGCGTTGATGCAAATATTTTCATTTACCTTTTTTGACCTGCCCTGCTGCATACAGGTGACCATATTCCAAAACTGTTCGCACCATAACGTCGCCAAATCCGCGCTTTGACATAAAGCGATACGCCGCCATTATGTCGTTCGTCCAATCGCAAAATCCCGCTGTTTCCCAGTCAATAAATGCAACAATATCGCCCGTTTCTGGATTCACAATAAAATTGCCGCCGATGTCCCCGTGATACCACCCTCGCATAAATCCGGGCCGTGCGTCACGGGGGCGTAATGATTTTAATTCCGCCGGGTCAGATGCGCCAATCTGGTAAATAAATGCCGCCAGTTGGGTTGCGATTTTATCTGCGTGGCGGCGAACGTCGCGCGGGCGCATTGTTCCCAACGTTTCGCCCGTGATGAATTCGTATTTCAGCACATCCATTCCGCGAAATTGCAACAATTCCATTTTTGGCAAACGCACCGGTGACACATTACGAAATGCATCTGCGAACATTTTTTCGCGACGCGGGCTGTCTGCACGGGCGGCAACCAGCGGGAATTTATACGCGACCGTATTATTCAAAACAACAATTATCTTTTTCATGCCGTTGTGCCCTTGGTACGTGCGAACGCTAGGATTACTCAACCCTGCGTCACGCACCGCAAAATCAATATACGATTTGATATCAAAATGCGCACGCACACGAATACGATGTCGCACAGATTTGCTGGGGATAAACGCGCACAATAAATTTGTCGCAAACGATTTTACAGACATGCATGCTACCATATGTTGTTTGGTTTGACATATTCCCATGAATATAAAAAAAAGCAATAAAACCCGCCACAGGGCGGGCTTTGATTACTTACGCAGACCTAATTTTTTAATCAGTTCTTCGTATTCAGCAACACTGTTCTTTTTGATGTACGCCAACAATTTTTTGCGACGATTTACCATCAACAACAAACCACGTTTAGAGTGTTCGTCTTTGTGGTTTTCTTTCATATGCTTGGTCAAATTGCGAATGCGTTCTGTCAAAACAGCAACCTGAGATGCAGCGGAACCGCCATTATCTTTTTCTGTTGTTTTGAAAGCGGCAATCAATTCGCCTTTTTTTTCTTTTGTAACGGACATTACGTTTTTCCTTTGTTTTTCGTTAAATTGTTCGTTTGGGGCGCAGCATGCCAGTATCGTCAATTCGCCCTATTCCAATGAACACGTCACCAGAATAAACGCGATGCAGACCGACCGCACCACCCGTTTGAATAAACCCGCCGTTTTTATATAAATCGGCCGATTTATCGTCCAGACACACAACCGGAATGTCCCCCAGTCCATGGTCTGGTGATTTCAAGAAATCCTTGATATCTGTGCCATTATTGACCAGTTTTTCCAGAAAATCAAGTGTCACCGCATTTTTTATATCAAACGCGCCCGATTGGGTGCGACGTATCATCGTTGTCGTGGCGATGGCCCCGACCGCCCGCGCGATATCGCGCACCAATGCGCGGACATATGTCCCACGACTGCACCGCAGGCAAAAATTCCAATCAGACCCGTCGCGCCCCAGAAATTCCAGCGCATAGATATGCACGTTACGCGGCGCGGGCGTGGCGTCCATGCCCCCACGTGCCAATTCATATGCGCGCCGACCCGCGATGTGCACCGCGCTGTATGCCGGCGGAATTTGGGAAATTTCCCCTATAAATTGGGGCAGCGCGCCCATCACAGCATCAACCGTTGGCGTAAAATCATTACGCAGGGTTTCGCGGCCTGTGATGTCCAATGTGTCAGTGGCGACGCCAAACCGCATAGAAAATAGGTATTCTTTGATGTTTTCATGTGCGTCTTCGACAAATGGTATCATTTTGGTTGCCGCACCAACCGCAATCGGCAACACACCCGACGCCATTGGGTCAAGTGTGCCAATGTGCCCCGACGTACGCGCCCCAAACAGGCGCGCGACACGCGTGCTGGCCGTGCGACTAAACAGGCCACTTTCTTTGTCCAAAATAATCCAACCACATGCCATTTTAACGACGCTTTATTTTGCTCTGTGCGCGGGCAAATTCGGTCATAAACCGCGCAAATTCTGTTTTATCTTTGCGGCAATGCGGCCACAGTTGTGTCATTGTCGCGTTATCAATAACCGCGCTGTATTTCGACGTGTCGACCAATATTTCACGCCACTGGCGCGCAACGTCACCATTTTCCAGACGCAGTGGCGCGTCCATCGGAACGGTTGCAAACACCCGCGCACCATCAATGCGAACATCACGCCCGACCAGCACACGCGCAGACCACGCAACCTTTGAAATATATTCATTGCCACCATCGTGCACAATCGTACGCAACCCCAGTTGAATTTCCGGCATACCGACCGTCAAATGCGTTGCAACGTGCGTTTTCATAAAATCCAGATGGCGCAAAAATTCTGTCAGAACCAGTGGATTGTAAAACTCGGCATAATTTGGTTCATAAAACGGTGTTTTGAATGCGATTTTTACTCTGGTCTTCATGTGGGGGGCGTCCTTTGGTTCTTTACCCGAACAACGTCAGTTGTGTTGTATCATTCGGCTGCATCACACGCGATGGCTTTTTCGGCGCAGGCGTTGCAACCGGTGCGGGTGTGATATTTTCTGTTGTGGTGCGCGCCCCCTCCAACCCGGCCAAAACAGATTCTGCACGGGCGACAACCGATGCCGGCATGCCCGCCATTTTGGCGACGTGTATGCCATATGAACGGTTGGCAACACCCGCCACAATTTTATGCATAAATACAATGTCGTTATTATGTTCGCGTACATCAATGGTCAGGCACGACACATGATGCAAACGCCCCGCATCATCGCCAACCAATGCCGTCAATTCATGATAGTGCGTGGCAAACAATGTGCGTGGTGACAATTCGTCCAGATATTCCAACACCGCCTGTGCAATCGCCATACCATCATACGTTGCCGTACCACGTCCGATTTCATCAAAAATGATAAATGATTTCTTGGTCGCGCGACGCAAGATGTTGGCGGTCTCGCTCATTTCCACCATGAATGTCGATTGTCCCGCGGCCAGATTGTCTGATGCGCCAACACGGCTGAATAATTGGTCACAGATACCAATCGTCGCGCGCGATGCCGGCACAAACGACCCCAAATGCGCCAGCACAACAATCAATGCATTCTGGCGCAAGTATGTTGATTTACCCGCCATATTCGGGCCGGTCAGCAATGCAATCGGACGCACGTTCAAATTACAATCGTTTTTAACAAAATTGTCGCCACGCCTGCGTAATACTGATTCAATCACGGGGTGACGCCCGCCCACGATGTCAAACGCGCCGTCATCGGTAATACTTGGTCGTACCCAACCATAATCACGTGCCACCGTGGCCAGCGCATACCACACATCCAAATCCGCCAGTAAATCCGCCACAGACAGCAAATCATCAGATATCGCGCGGATGTCCGCAATCAGATTTGCAATAATATCATTTTCAATACCTGTCGCGCGCTCGGCTGCACTGCGCACATTATTGTCCAAATCAATCAGTTGCGCGGTGGTGAAACGCATATTGCCCGCCAATGTCTGGCGATGTATAAATCCTGATTCTGGCATCATCAGCGCGTCGGCACGTGCCGATGGCACTTCGATAAAATACCCCAGAACATTATTGTATTTGATTTTCAGTGTGTGCACGCCGGTCTGGGTTGCATACTGTGATTGCAGGCCCGCGATTGTTTCCTTGGCCCCGTGGGCCAATGCGCGCATATTGTCCAGCGCAACATCAAATCCATCACGTATCACCCCACCATCACGGAAAAATGTCGGTAATTCATCGGCCAACGCATGCGACAACTTTATTGCCAAATCATTATGCGTATTTATATTCGCAAATTGTGCCGCCAGACCAGCATCCAAACGCGGGCCCATCATTTTGAAATTCGGCAATTCAATCAAGAAATCCGCCACATGACGCATATCGCGTGGCGTTCCGCGTCCCGACAACAGGCGCGTCAAACTGCGCCCGACATCCGGTACAGACGCCAATGACGCCGCAACGGTCGCCATAACGTCACTGTTCAAAATCATATGACCAATATGTTCCTGACGGTTGCGAATTTCCGTGGCGTCGCCCGACAATGTGCGCAAATAACCACGCAATTTACGCGCGCCAGCCGCGGTCTTGGTCACGTCCAGAACATCAATCAAACATGCGCCGCCATCTGATATCGGGGCATCTATTTCCAAACTGCGCCATGTGGCAGAATCAATCAATAATTGCGCGCCTGATTTGAATACATACGGCGCACGAAATGTCGTTGTGGCGTCGCGCTGGGTATTAAACAAATACCCCGCCAGAATTTGAATCGCAGACATTGCGGGCGTTGCCGCCACATTGCCATCAATCGCACCCGAAAACACGCGCGATACAATCTGGTCAATGTCCGCACGGTGATACAATTTTTCGTACACCGGTGTTGTCTTGAACACATCACGCAGGTGTTGAATTGTTTCTGTTTCCGCGTCGCGTTCGGGGTAAATAACCTCTGCCGGATTTATGCGAACCAAATCATCCAATACGTCGGCGGTGCGACCAACAAAAAATTCACCCGTTGAAATATCACACCCCGCGATATCAAATGCATCGGCATTTGGCACAACCGCAACCAAGAAATTAGAATTTTTCGGCGTCAGCAAATTTTCATCTGTCAATGTCCCCGATGTCAGAACACGAATGATTTTGCGTTCTATGTATTTATGACCGCGCGCCTTGGCCTGGGCGGGGGTCTCCATTTGTTCAACCAGCGCAACCTTGAACCCTGCGCGAACCAAGCGGCCGAAATAATTGTCCGCCGCATGCCATGGAATCCCGCACATCGGAATGTCCGCGCCATCGCCGTCCGTGCCACGCGCCGTCAAAACCAGCCCCAAATTTTGGCTGATTATCTTTGCATCTTCGAAAAAAGATTCGTAAAAGTCCCCCAACCGAAACATCAACAGTGCATCTGGATTTTCAGATTTCATATCCATGTACTGTTGCATAACGGGGGTCAGTTTTGGTTTTTCCATCTTGCGACGCGCCTATGCTTGCGTTTCAACCTTTAACGTTTCGATTTTCAATTCTGCTTCTTTCAGTAACTGTTCGCAATACGCTTTTAACTTGATACCCTGTTCGTACGCCGCCACAGAATCCGCCAATGGCAATTCGCCAGATTCCATTTTCTTGACCAATTCGGTCAGTTGCTTGTACGCATCTTCAAACGATAATTTTTTGTCGTCCATAATTGTACCTTTGTTTTATCGGTCTAAATGTACAAGATAAAATGCCGATTGTAAAGGGTCAGTTTTTATAAATCGCCCTGCTCTAAACAGTTGCAAATCGGAAAAGATTCTTTTATAATCGCACTGTCATGGCGTGTTGCCGTGATGGGGTCTGATAACCCGTTTTGTGCGTCGGAATAAGATCCAAGTGCGCGCGGGCGCATTTTTTATTACGACGAAAAATATAACTCCTGAACCAACTGGTCAGGAGGGTTGCGAATATACTGAATAAGCACACAATTCACAAAATTGTTATCAGCCTCCTGACCACCAAATAACTTGGTGGTTTTTTCGTACGAAAAACAACAGGGGGTAAAACAATGAAAGCAAAAATAATCACAAGTATCGCACTGGCGATTATCGCCGTGCCAAATCTGGCGCGCTCCGTGTGCCTGAACATTGAAGAGTGTCTAAATACCGCACCCGCTGGATATTGTTGTTGCACCAACGGCCAGACGGATTCAAGCTACAGTTGCCCAGACGGATATACTTTATCTGGGACAACGTGTTCGCGCGCCGACACCACCAGCAGTGATGAAACAGGAACATACGTCATATCGTACGACACATGCAACGCAACGGTATCACTAATAACTTGTACAACCACCGTTCTGCAGTCATCAATACGCTATGATCAGGACTGTATGTGCATGGACGCGGGATAGAGAAACGCATATTTACTTTCACCATTTGTATGTCAACGATGGGACGCGCCGGCATTTGCCGGTGTTTTTTTATAAAGTACAGAGGTCATCTGTCTACGCTAACGCAGTGAAGCAATCCAGTAAATTAAACTTGTCCGCCAATGGCGGACACACATTATTTGCACTTTGAACTTTGGTATTTGAACTCTAAAAAATGCCCCACACGGGGCATGGTTATTTGCTCAGTTTTTCAACCAATTCGTTCAGTTGCACGCGGGTGGCAAATGATATTACAATCTGGCCCGCGCCACCACGACGTTCTGATATTTTAACTTTTGCGCCAATGGCACTGGAAATGCGACCCTCCATATCGCGACGAACACCGTCATCAATCGTTTTTTTTGTGTATGCGCGACTGGTATTGCGACGTGCGCCCTGCTTTACACGTGTGGCCGCATCCGCCACAGACAAATGATTCTGGACAATTTCGCGTGCCAATTCCTCCGGATTTTCCGCAACCGCGATTGTACGCGCATGCGATGCCGACAATTCGCCCGATTTTACCATTTCTTTGACAGTGTCTGGCAACGCACAAATACGCAGCATATTGCGAATATAACTTTCTGACTTACTAATCAGGCGCGATATGTCGTCCATGGAATAGCCGCACTTGTCCATTATGTTTTTGTATGCGGCGGCCTCTTCTATTGGGTTCAGGTTTTCACGCTGGACATTTTCAATCAGTGCAATTTCCATCGCATTGCCATCGTCCAACGTCTTGACCAATGCGGGGATTTCCGCCAGCCCCGCCATCTTGCTGGCGCGATAGCGGCGTTCGCCCGCCACAATTTCGTACATATACGGTCGATTTGTAACCGCACGCAACAAGATTGGCTGCAATACGCCCTTCTCTTTTATAGACGCCGCCAAATCCGCCAATTCAGCATCTGTAAAGGTCTTGCGCGGCTGGTCGGGGTTTGCGCCAATTTGCGCCAACGGGATTTGTTTTACCACAACGCGGTCACCACCGGTCAATGCGGTGATATCTGGCACAGATAAGCCAATTTCGTTTTGCAAATCGGCCAAACCACGTCCCAATCCAAACTTAGTTGCCATTTTCGCCCCCTTCTAGTTTTTGAATTATTTCGGTTGCAACGCGCAGATACGCCTGTGCGCCGCTTGAATTAAAATCATAGAATAACGCCGGTTTACCGAAACTGGGTGCTTCGGATACACGAACATTGCGTGGAACAACGGTTTTGAACACTTGGTCGCCAAATGTTTTACGCACGTCATCATCAACCGCACGCGTAACACCATAACGACGATCATACATGGTCAGCAAGAACCCCAACACCGCCAATTTTGGATTTATCTTGTCGTGCACGGCGCGAATTGTCATCAATAATTGCTGTACCCCCTCTAATGAATAAAATTCGCACTGCATCGGGACAACGACCCAGTCAGACGCAACCAATGCGTTTATGGTCAAATACCCCAATGTCGGCGGGCAATCCAATAATATATAATCATAGTGCGATGCAACCGTTGCCAACGCATCACGCAGGCGAAATTCACGGTTATCAGCGTCCAGCAAATCAATTTCCGCGCCCGCCAACGCCATACTGGACGGCATAATATGCATATTTGGAACGGCGGTTGTTAAAATATTGTCGGCGGCCGCAGCCGTGCCCATAATAACGCCATAAACACTTTGGCGATGCGCGCTGCGCACAAATCCAAGCCCTGTTCCAGCATTACCCTGTGGATCCAAGTCGACCAGCAAAACACGCTTTTTAATTGCCGCCAATGACGCGCCAATATTGATTGCAGTTGTTGTTTTGCCAACGCCACCCTTTTGATTTGCAAATGCGATTACTGTTGCCATTCGTTTTTCACCATTCCTTTCTGATGTTGCAAGTATTATAAAAAGGTCTGAATCGGTCAAGGCAATTATATTTTGCAAACAAAAAACATAGTAATTACAGTTTAATAAAATTTATTTCATATGAAATAAAGCCCGTTTGACAAGCGTATATTTTGTTATACAATTTATAATATGCGGTTCAAAACACTGTTTACTTTATCAACATCTGTTGTCGCCAGCGCATTATTGTGTTGGGGCGGAGTGAAAAAATATCAAAAAACACCGGTAAATGCCGGCAAATTTTCAACCGTTCAGATGCTTAAAATTACCAGCGATACAATCCGCGTGTCCGATTCGAATTTTAATCACGTTTCTAAAACGGCTGCTGCCGGATTGTTTTTCCCATACGAAAACAGGGTTGTTGTTTTTCATTTTGAACCAACAGACACCACTGCACATGTTGTGCATTTCTGTAATATGAATAACCAAATGAAACCACTGGTTCAGCGGCACGAGATTGAACATGCACGCAAGGCAATATTTACCCACCAAGACAAATTACATTCACCGTATGTGCGCGGGCAGATTGCCGCGATGAATGAAATTATCGCGCCGGCGGCCGAAATTATAGAGGCGCTGGATTGGCGCGCCACGCACGGTTGTCGGTTTCCTACACTATCAAATTGTCTGGCACGTGCCGATCGCGATATAACACGTATGGCAGACACATTGAAAATGTCGTGGCCACTGGATTTCAACAGACCGGAAATTGCAACGCTGGTTATGAAATACGCGTTGCAAAAATTCCAAATTGAATTTAATCACGGTGTTTATCGCACGACAATACGTCGGGCAACCGAATCGATATTGAACAAAAAATATATTCCAAATGACCAGTGCGGTTTTCCATACCACGACATGTTATTCTGTCCTGAATCCGATATGTGGGCCCCAATGTGGTCGTTTAATTCACTGCGTGGGCGTGTGAACCCATGGGTGTTTGCAGATGTCAATATGCGCAAAAAATTACTGGACGATGTGAAAAAATTTGTCGAATCCGCCAGCGACGTTACCGGCCAAAAACCACCATTTTTAATAAATGCTAAAACACGCTGATTTCAACAAATTATTGCTTATTTCATATGAAATTACCGGCATTTTTTGATAATTATAATATGCCCATCGCCGGTGCGTGATTTTACCAATTCATAATCAAATTTATATTTGGTTTGTGCGGTCGCAATTTCTGCCGATATTTCCCGGCCTTTTAGCAAAAAAAGCCGGCATTTTGTTTTGGCAACATAGTCAAAAATTTTAATCAGTGGCGCAAACGCACGTGCTGTGAACACAATATTGCCGGTATTTGCCGGCATTTTTTTAACAAAATCTTCGACACGACCATGGTAAATCGTCAAATTCTGTAAATCCAGACGTTCTTTGACCGCATTCAGAAACGCGACCTTTTTACCAATTGATTCAATACATGTCACGTGCCAGCCTAAAATTGCCAACACAATCCCAGGGAATCCAGCCCCACTGCCCAAATCGACAATTTGTGCGTCCGATGGCAAAACATCTGCCAGTTGCGCCGAATCGGCAAAATGACGATTTTCAATGTCAGACAGCGTACTGGGCGCAACCAAATTCATTTTGGTTGACCATGTGCGTAACATATCTGCGTACTGTTCAAATTTGACTTTATTATTCATACGCGGTATTCTAGCACAGTTATGAAAAAAATAGAAAGTTTATTTATTGGGGCGGCGTGTTTGGCCACGGTACTTGGGGCGGGCGTCGCAATTTGGAATCACGCAAGCATACCACCCGCGCCATTGTTGCACGAATTTCCGATTACACCACATGGGGCATATCTGGCTGCGCGCCACGCGATATATGTGAATGATTTTGACCGTGCCGTCGAATTTTCAAACGTCACGCGTAACGTACAATTTGACGTGGTACAGAATGCACGCTATTTAGCTGAATTTTTATCTGGTAAAATACCGGAAAATGCTGGTGATTTGAAAAAAGCGACTGCGCCCGCAGCAAAACTGATTTATGACGCATATCTGGTTGCAAATGATGATTGGGACGCGTTCTATAAGCGACATAAAAACGATAAATCCGCATTGATGGCGCCGTTCAAAATTTGGTCAATGATTGGCAATAATCGCCGGACAGAGGCATTAAAGTTCGTCGACAGCACCCTAACCAATAATGCATGGAAATCGTTTATGCGTGGGCAAATTTACGCTGAAACCGGTAACATAAAACGTGCCGCCGCCGAATTTGCACGGGTACGCTGTGATTTTATGAATATAAACGATTACAGATATATTATGTCGTTCTATATTCACAATGGTATGAATGATGCGGCGGACGCATTGCGCCGTGATTTTACGTCGCATTTGGGCGGTATGTATATGTTGGAATACACGGACATTCCCACGTGGGAAACCTTTGCGGGGACAAAAAATGCACTGGCGTTCAGTTTGGTTCAGACCGTATCACACACCCAGATTATGATATATTCTGATTTGTCGTTGTTGATGCTGCGATTCGCAGAAATTACCAGCCCAAATTTTGGTAATAATAATGACGCAATCAACTATTATCTGGGCCAGTTTTTCTTTAACAATGGTGGCAATTACCAAACGTATTTTGACCGCATTGACTCATCTAGTCCATATTATCTGTTTGGCGTTCTGCGCAATGCAGAGCGGGACGGTAACATCGCAACACTGGAACGCGTTGTAAAAATAAATCCATTGTTTGTGCCGGCGGTGGAACGCTTGGTCGGATACCATGTGCATCAAGGACGCTATCGCGCGGCACTACGCACGATAAAGCAGGCGTTGGACAACCCGAATTTGACCGAAGGTGGACGTGCCCGTTTCTTGCGCAATCGGGCGTACACGCACTATGTATTTGGCAAATATGACGATGCCCAGCGTGATATAAATTCCGCGACCGAGGTTCTGGCCATGGACGGCGATGGTATGATTATACAGGCGTTGGTATGGGCGGCCCAGAATCAAGAACTGGACAACGCATATGATTACGCGATGCGGGTTTTAATTCGTGATATTCGCAATGTGCGCGCGTGGGACGCAGTTGGCGTGACGGTTGCCGCCCGCGAAGGCACGGCCGAAGGCATCAAGATTATGGAAGAGGTTACCGAACGCACACATGAATGTTCGTTGTTGTATATGCATTTGGGCGATATGTACGCGGCAGTCGGCAATGTTGAACAAGCACGCAAAGCGTATCAGGCGGCGATTGATTTATCTGGCGACGGTTGGACAAGTAAGCCCGCGTTGCAAAAGAAATTGAGGAAACTGAAATGAAGGTAGGTATTATTGGCGCGGGCGCATGGGGCACCGCATTGGGTACGATTGTTGCACGTGGGGGTGCGGACGCGGTTCTGTGGTCTTATGATGGTGCAAAAAAAGATTTTGATGGGGTTGTGTCACCAGCAAAACTGTCTGTTACAACAAATATGGCCGATATGGGCGAATGCGACGCGTGGCTGATTGTTACACCAGCGGCGTTTTTCCGCGAAACCGTGCGCAATGCGGCACTGTACTATTGCGGCCAACCGGTTATTATTTGCACCAAGGGTGCCGAAGCCGCAACCGGTGAATTTATGTCTGAAATTATGGCAACAGAATTACCCGCGGCGCGTGATTTGGCGGTGCTGTCTGGGCCGCAATTCGCAGCAGAGGTTGCACGCGGCATTCCGACTGGTTCAACACTGGCCACACGTAGCATACTTGCATTGCAGACAGGCAGGGAAATATTCAACCAATTATATATCAGCCCCAGCGACGACATTATCGGCGCGGAAATATGTGGCGTCGGCAAGAACGCTGTTGCGCTGATTGCGGGCTATAATTCGGTGGCGGCAGCCGGCGAAAATGAACGCGCGATGATATTCACCCGCGCCTGGGGCGAGGTTGCACAAATCGGCATTGCCTTGGGCGCAAAAGTCGAAACATTCTTGGATTTATGCGGAATAGGGGACTTGTTCCTGTCAGCGACATCTGCCACCAGCCGTAATTTTGCGGGCGGTATGGCGATTGCCAAGGGCGAAACCGTTGTCGGTACTGTTGAAGGGATTTTTGCGCTGTCAGGTCTGATTCGCCGCGCGGGCGCATTGGACGTAGAAACACCAACACTGTGCCAGATGCAGGAAAAACTGGGACTGAAATAAAAGTACAAAGTTCAGAGTTCAAAGTTCAAATAACACGTGCGCCAACGGCGCACCCCAATTACTCTCTGCTCTCTGCTCATTACTCTGTATAAAAAAACACCGGTAAATGCCGGTGTTTTTTATGCAATTAAACAACTATTATTTAACGGTTGTTGTTGCGTTACGGTTGAACTTCCAGACATCTTCGCCTGTGCCCTTGACCAATGGACGTTCTTTACCATAAGAAATGGTAGAAATACGTTTTGATTCAATGCCGTCTTTGACCAGAACCGCCTTGGCCGCGTTTGCACGACGTGCACCCAATGCCAAGTTGTATTCTGTGGAACCACGTTCGTCGCAGTTACCAGCAATCTGGATTTTGGTGTCTGCGTGGTTCTTCATGTACAGCGACTGGCCCAACAGGTTGTCGCGTGCTTCGTCGGAAATATCCGAAGAATTGAACGCAAAGAATACGCGTTGATCGTTCAAGTCAGCAGGTTCAACAATGCTGGAACCGCCACAAGCGGCCAACAAGCCGGCAACACCAGCCAACATAGCAAAGTTTTTAATTTTCATGAAAATACTCCCTTGAGTTTCTGTTGCTCGTGTTCTATCTTATACTGAAATGTTTGAAAAATCAAGGAAAAACAAAAAATGCAGTGTAATCAGTTGCAGGATTTAGTTTTGTCGGGCGTGCGGTGGGAATTGTCTGACATACCGTTCGCTATGGCACAGAGTGCAGCCGTCGCGGCGGCAAATCGTGCATCGCGACCCGCGCCCGCGCCGGACACCGGTGTGCCTGATGTCGTGCCAGACAGTCCCGCACCACTGCGGGCGACAACCGCCATTGTTCCCCCCATCGCGCCAGAGGTTGGTGTTACCATTCAAACCGCACGTGCCATGGCGTCGCGGCCGGCTGACATTGCAGCACTGACGCGCATGATTGCAGAATTTGGTCATCCATTGCGCAGTGCGGCCACCCGTGTTGTGTTACCACACATTGCGCCAAATCCAAACGGTTTGGTAATAATCACCGATATTCCCAGCACAGATGACGATGCGTGTGGTGAAATATTGACGGGGCCGGCGGGCGAATTGCTGGATAAAATGTTGGCCGCGATTGGAATGTCACGCGAATGCGTATCTATTTTGCCGATGGTGTTCTGGCGTACCCCAGGGGGACGCACGCCATCGCGCAATGAATTGGATCTGGCTCGGCCATTTGTTGATCGCGCGCTGGAATTTTTGTCGCCACAATTGATTCTGACGCTGGGGACATTGTCCGCAACGGAAATCGCAGACGTCAATCTGGCACATGCGCATGGCGTGGTGGCAGACACCATATTTGGCGTAAAATGCATGCCGATTTTCCACCCAAATTACCTGTTGTTAAAACCAACGGCAAAGCGTGATGCGTGGAATGCATTGCAACAAATTCAAAATTTGTTGAAAAGTGCCGAAAAATAGTAAATAATTTCTGCAGAAACATACAAAGGAGTTTACAATTAAACCTGCATTTAACCGTGATAATCGTCGGGATATGGGCCCACGCATGAACAATCGTATATTTGCCAAAACGGTGCAAGTAATCAGCAATACCGGCCAAAATCTGGGCGTTATGCAGACATCGGTTGCATTACAGATGGCAATGGACGATGGGTTGGATTTGGTTGAAATCAACACCAATGGTGCTGTGCCTATCGTCAAAATTATGGACTATGGCAAATTCAAGTATGAACAGAAAAAACGCGCGGCCGAGGCGAAAAAGAACCAGAAAACAATCGAAATGAAAGAGGTTTGGGTAAAACCGTTTATCGAAGAAAATGACCTGAATATCAAAATGAAAAAGGTCTTTGAATTTCTGGGGCAGGGCAACAAGGTCAAGATTGCCGTTATGACCCGTGGTTCAAAAAAGGTTTTGGCACGCGGCAAGGACGCCGTTCCAGAATTGTTTGCGCATATTATGGAATTGGTTGGCGAACATGGCACACTGGAATCTAAATCCAAACCAGATGAACGAACCAAATCAATTATCATTGCACCCGCAACAAAAAAATAAAAATGCCCCGTGTGGGGCATTTTTTAGAGAATAGATAATAGAGCATAGATAATAGATAGTGTACCGCTGGCACTTTATCACTGTATCACTTTGTCACTCTATCACTAAAAAAAACACCGGCAAATGCCGGCGTTTTTTAATACATCGTTTGCAAGATGTGTTTGTTTTTATCCAAACTGGACAACATTTTGCCAGACCCACATGCAACACATGCCAATGGGTTATCGACTAAAAATGCCGGCAGTCCTGTTGCCGCGCGTATCGCCGCGTCCAGCCCACGCAACAATGAACCACCACCAGTCATTGCAATACCCAAATCAGCAATATCGGCAGACAATTCTGGGGGTGTCAATTCCAATGCCTGACGCACGGTGTCAACAATCTTGGTAACGGTCTGGGCCAATGCAGTTGCAATCTGTGATTCGGTAATAACCGTTTCGCGTGGTGTCCCAGACAGCAAATCGCGCCCCTTGATTTTCATTGTTAGTTCGTTTGCCTTGTCTTTTGGCATAATAGCGGTACCGATGCGTTTCTTGATTTCTTCTGCGGTATTTTCACCAATCAACAGGTTTTTATTTTTGCGAACAAATTCAATGATATCCAAATCCATCTGGTCGCCAGCGGTACGTACGGCGTGCGAGTACACGATTCCGCCCAATGACATAATTGCAACCTCTGTCGTACCACCACCAATGTCCAGAACCATAGAACCAACTGGCTTTTCCACCGGCAGACCCGCACCAATCGCGGCCGCTGTTGATTCTTCGACAATATAAACCTTGCGCGCACCGGCGGCATCGGCGGCTTCTTGAATAGCACGACGTTCCACCTGTGTTGCGCATGACGGCACGCAAATAATAATCAGTGGTGCAGCCAACGGGTTTTTACGGTGAACCTTGCGAATGAAATATTTAATCATTTCTTCGGCAACCTCAAAATCCGCGATAACACCATCACGCAGTGGACGTACGGCAGTAATTGTCCCAGGGGTACGACCGAACATCTGCTTTGCCTCGGCCCCGACGGCCAGAATTTCTTTACGCCCCAACAAGCGGTTTTCCGCCACCGCAACAACCGATGGCTCGTTCAGAACAATTCCGCGCCCCTTGACATAAATCAGGGTATTTGCCGTGCCCAAATCAATCGCCATATCTGCGGAAAAGAATTTCATCAACCAGTTATACATTTTTCAAAATCCTTGGGTATGAACCATTTTTTTGCACTATAAAACCTGTAATGACAAAAATCAAGGTCGCCAAAATAAAAAATATGCTTTTTTATTTGATTATTACCAGATTCTGGTATTATAGCCGGCATGAGAAACACAATAAAAAATCATAATGACTTTCTGATGGCGGACAACGATCCAATGGCCCGCAGTGCGTTTTTTATCATTCGTGCCAGACCAGCAAAAGATGCCAACGATCCGCGTTTCGGTCTGGTTGTGACCAAGCGGACGTTCAAATTTGCCGTTCAGCGCAATTTGGCCAAGCGTAAATTACGCGATTGGATTCGTGCCACCGGCGACAAGATGCTGGACACCATGGACTATGTATTCATTGCACGTCGGGCAATTCTGGACGCAGCACGTGACGATGGTCGCGCGGCAATGACGCGCGCATTGAACTATCTGGCACATGAATATGGCAAGCAAGGTAAAAAATCAGCAAAATAAATATTCGCCACTGCAACGTGTGGCATTGTGGCTGGTACATGCATACCAGCGGACGATTTCACCCATTATCGGCGGACGCGCCGCATGCCGCTTTACCCCCACGTGCAGCCAGTATGCCGCCGGCGCGATTGCAAAATACGGCGCGTTGCGCGGGGGGCTGATGGCATTACGACGAATATTGCGCTGCAACCCGTTTGGCGGGTATGGATACGACCCTGTCCCTTGACAAGTGGTATGAATGTGCTAGAATTTGGACAAATATACGAATAAAAAACAAAGGTTTATAAAATATGTCTTTTCGTGCAACTGTTGAATCCATGTCTAAAATAATGGACGAAATGGGTATCACAGAATTAGATTTAGAACGCCAGTTCTTGTTCGGTGTTTATCGCAAACACATTCATTTATCAAAGCAACAGGCCACCGCGGTCGCTATGCCCAGTTTGCCGGTATCTGGCGAAACCAAGGCCGCAGCAACCGCCGCACTGGCATCGGGCTATGCGCTGAAATCCCCAATGGTTGGTGTTGCATATCTGGCCCCAGAACCAGGCGCAAAACCATTTACAACCGTTGGTGCACAAATCAAGGCCGGCGATACCGTCGCATTGATAGAGGCAATGAAAACATTTAACCCAATCAAGTCCGATCGTGATGGCACGGTCAAAGAAATCTTGGTGACCGACGGCGCAGCTGTTGAATTTGATCAACCAATAATTATTATTGAATAATCATGTCACAAATAAAAAAAGTATTGATTGCCAACCGCGGTGAAATCGCACTGCGTATCATTCGCGCATGTCGCGACATGGGCATTCGCACCGTTGCCGTTTATTCGACAGTTGATAAAAACGCGATGCATGTACAACTGGCGGACGAATCTGTGTGTATTGGTCCGGGCCCATCCAAGGATTCTTATCTGAACGAATCTGCAATTCTGACGGCGGCATTGCTGACCAATTCTGATGCAATTCACCCAGGGTACGGTTTTTTGTCCGAACGCGCGGATTTCGCACAAAAGGTTATTCAGCATGGAATGATTTGGATTGGCCCATCACCAGAAATGATTACCAAGATGGGCGACAAGGTCAATGCCAAGCACACTGCGATTGAATGTGGTCTGCCGGTTGTGCCGGGGTCTGATGGTGCGGTTGACACAGTCGAAGATGCGTTAAAGTGGGCCGAAAAAATCGGTTACCCCGTTATGTTAAAGGCCGCGGCCGGTGGTGGTGGCCGTGGTATGCGCGCGGTACATAGTGCCGACGAAATGGCGGCCGCATTCCAGATTACCAAGAACGAAGCCCGCAGTGGTTTCGGCGACGACACATTGTATATGGAAAAATTATTGTTGCACCCACGTCATATTGAATTTCAGGTATTGGGCGACACGCATGGTAACGTTGTGATTTTTGGTGAACGCGATTGTTCACTGCAACGCAAAAATCAAAAGGTTATGGAAGAATGTCCAGCGGCGGCATTGACCCAGAAACAGCGTGACGATATGATAGAGGTCTGCAAGACCGCTGCCAAAAAGATGGGGTATACCAACGCGGGTACATTTGAATTTATGTTCCAAGATGGCAAATTCTATTTCTTGGAAATGAATACCAGATTACAGGTTGAACACCCTGTGACTGAAATGGTGTATGGCATTGATTTGGTGCGCGAACAGATTCGTGTTGCCGCCGGTGAAAAATTGGGTTATGCACAATCTAGTATTGCCCCACATGGTCATGCGATTGAATTTCGTATCAATGCCGAAGATCCAGAAACGTTTATTCCGAACCCTGGGAAAATCACATTGTATGCACCATCAGGTGGTCTGGGCGTACGCGTGGACAGCGCGGTCTATACCGGATACACCATACCGCCAACATACGATTCGATGATTGCAAAACTGATTGTTCATGCGCAATCTCGCACGGCGTGCATTATGCGTGCCACACGTGCGTTAGACGAATTTGTTATCGAAGGTGTCAAGACGACAATCCCACTGCAACAGAAATTGTTAAAGAACCGCGATGTTCAAACATTAAAGTTCGATAATCACTGGTTGGAAAATTACCTGAGTGGCGAACAAGAACAGAAAGAAAAACAAGAATAAAAACGGGGCGTTGCCGCGTTTTTATTAAAGTTCAAAGTACAGAGTTCAAAGTTCATTCGTCTCCGCTTTGCTCTCTAAATAAAAATGCCCCGTTGGGGCATTTTTATTTACGATTCTTTCTGAAATCGTCCAGCGATACAACGCGACCTGGATCGGGGACGGTGTCTGGCCGTTCGTCCAATGGCAATTCCATATCATTATCCGCAGCGGCAACGCCACCCTTTGGGTGAAAGGTTAAAATAAAATCAACCGACGGATCTTTGAATTCCACCAACGCGGAAAACGGCACACGAATAAAAAACGGACGACCATCAAACGTCAGTTGCACACCAAATTCTTTGTCGGATACATGCAAATTATTATACGAATACTGTAATACAATCGTCATAATGTCTGGATACCGTATGCGCAGAAAATCCGGCAAAACAACGCCCACGGCGCGCGTTTTGAATGTGATAAAGAAATGAGTCCCATCACCCAGACCGTTCACCTGTGCATGAATCAACGCGTCTTTGACAACGGATTTCAGCGCGTTATCCAATAATGTTTGATAATCAATTTTTGCCATGTCTTTTAATTCTCCGCCGCCAGTATATTATTTATTTCGCCATCAGCGCAAGCAACAAATGCGGCGTCAGGCACATCAGAAAAAACATTCATGTCCAGACCCGTTGCCCAAACCTGCGCATCGGCGCGTCCCAGTTCGGCAAACAAATTTGCGCGCGCCGCGGCGTCCAGATGGGCGGCGGCCTCGTCCAACAAAATCAATGGACGTGCACCTGTTTTTGTGTGAATCAATTTTGCGTGCGCCAAAATAATATTTAACAATGCGGTTTTTTGCTGACCAGTGCTGGTTACATTTGCTGGCAGGTTCAACGCAGTGTTAAACACACCAAAGTCCGATTTGTGTGCGCCGTCCAGCACCATTTTATCGCCCACTAATTCGCGATTATTGACCAGGTGTTCCGTGTATTCGCGTTCGGCGGTCGCGGCAGGTGCGCCCGAGAGCAACATTTTTTCAACAATACCCGCAACCGATACCGCTGAACCCATCAGGAAATAATTCAATTCGCCAGCGTATTTTATGCGCGCGTCAGCAATGGCAACAGATGTCGCGGCAATCTGGGCATCAATGGCATCTAACCAATGCGCGTCGCGACCACTTTTCAGTGCAAATGCGCGTTCTGACAATAATTTTCCTAATCGCTGGATCCGGCCGCTGTGCGCAGAATCAAAACAGGCAACCAATCGGTCAAAGAACGCGCGACGATCGGCGGCACTGTCGACAAATAATCTGTCTTCACGTGGGGTCAACCACACTATATGCAGATACGTCGCCAATTCTGACAATGTCGCCGCATCGCCATCAACACGCGCGTGACGATTTGTATCGCCCGCGTTAAAGTAAACCGATATTTCGGTATCGTTTGATAATACCGCAAATACTGAAAAACCGCCAGAACCACCAAAGCGCGCGATTTCGCCCCATGGTGCGCCACGCATACCGCGGTCACCGGACAGCATTGATACGGCCTCGAGTACCGCGGTTTTGCCCGCACCATTTGGACCGGTAATGATAACATTGCGATGCCCGCACGTTGTTATGCGTGCGGTTGCATGATTCCTGAAATCAGTCAATGTTATCGTTTCAATCATGCCACAATACTAGGACATATAGGGAAAAAGTTCAAATGCAAATTATATATAGAGAGCAAAGAGCAGAGTGCAGAGAGCAAAGGAAAGTGAGTAAGTGATATAGTGATGAAGTGAAAAAGTTTATTTTTTGTCTATATTTGAAACGACATGAAAGAAACAAGCGCGCCGACCGGTGCGCTTCATTGCTCTCTGCTCTTTGCTCTCTAAAAATATCGTATGCGAACCGGCCGGTTCAATGACAACGATTTCCAAAAATGAAAACGCCGCAAGGGCGTTTTAATTTTTGGAGGCCTGGGTCGGAATCGAACCGGCATACAAGGATTTGCAGTCCTCTGCATAACCACTCTGCCACCAGGCCAATCGTGTGAAGATATACTAAGAAAAAAAAATTTGTAATTCAACAGAAAAATTATATTATATAGTATGTTTATTATTTTACGGGAAAGAGAGAGCATATGAGAAAAATAGCATTGTTTTTATGCCTGCTGCCGACGCTGGCATATGGCACAGATGACGATTGTGCCACGCGAACAACCGTGCCAGCGGGGCGTATGAACCTGCCACAGGTGGTGGATCTGGGTCTGTGCCGCAACCCAACAACCACGGCATCTTATTATGCATTGCAGTCCGCGCGTTTTGCAAAAAATGCTGGTTATGCAAATTATCTGCCGAATGTATCGGCGTCTGCATCGGCATCATTGCCATATCGTAACAAAGAGTGGGGCGATTGGTCATATGGGGCGTCACTGTCTGCATCATATTTACTGTTTGATTTTGGCAAGCGTTTGGCGGACGTAAACCAGTTGACGGCCTCATGGCGTGCGGCGGGGTTTGACTATGACGAAAATGTCCAGAATTATATCTATGGCATTATTGGCGCATACTATAATTTGCTGAATGCTGACGCCGACGTCAAAAGCGCAGAGAGTTTGCGCACCGTTGCCCAGACCGCGCGTGATACTGCCGCCAAAAAGTTCAAGGCGGGTTCAGTTGCCAAGGCCGACGTACTGAAAGCCGACACCACATTAGCCAGTCGTAATTTGGATTTGGAACGCGCAAAAAACAATCGTGAAATTGCCAAGGGCGCATTGTTGGCTAAATTGTCTTTCCCTGCAACACAGGAAATCGAGATTGCCGACATGCCATCTGAATTTGGTCGCGCGTCTGAAATCCAGAATGTCGAAGAATTGATAGAAATTGCACAAAAGTCACGTCCCGACCTGTTAAAGGCCACGGCCAACAAGGACGCAGCGTGGCATCGTCGTAATGCATCATTTTTGAAAAACCTGCCCAGCATTTCTGCATCGGGATCGGTCGCATGGAATGATACCCCGTCGGAAAGTTTCAACAGTGGGTCTGATAAAATCAGTGGCAGCATTGGTATCCGTGCATCCATGCCAATATTTGCGGGGTTTGCAAATATGTATGGTGTGCGTCAGGCACAGGCAAACTATGACGCGGCATTGGAACAAGAACGCGCCACCGCTGATAATGCGACGTTGGACATATTTACTGCATACCAGAATTACAAAACCGCCCAGACCGTGTTGACCCAGACCGAAACACTGTTAAAGTCCGCAACGGAAAGCGAACGTGTCACCGCCGGTATGTACAAGGTTGGACGTGCAACCATGTTGGATTGGCAAACAGCCCAATCGGAATTGGTTGATGCACAAAAACAAAATAATGCCGCGAAATATGACTTGTTCACAAAACGCGCGGCGGTCGCATTGGCGATTGGTGAAATTAAAGTAGGATTGGAGGGAGAGAATGAAAAGAACACAGAACGCGCAACACAAGAATAATACTGTCGCCACAAAATCGCGGCCGTCGTTTATTCGTCGTGCAGGCAAATGGATTTGGCGCAAGAAATGGTGGATTATAATCTTGGCCGCAATCGCGTGGGGAATTTTCGCATTGTTCGGTGGTGGCTCGCAAAAGGTTGAACCACTAGCCACCATGGAAATCACACGTGGTGAAATGCGTCAGGTTGTAACCGCAACTGGTGAAATTCAACCACTAAACACCGTCAGCGTCGGTTCACAGGTTTCGGGTACGATTGAAAAACTGTACGTTGATTTTAATTCCAAGGTGAAAAAGGGCGACGTCCTGTTGGAAATTGAACCGTCTGTATTACAGGCGTCTGTGGACGAGGCCAAGGCATCACTGGTCAGCGCAGAATCCCAGCGCAATTATGCAAAAAGCGAATATCAACGTAACAAAACCCTGTATAACGAAGGGTTTATTTCGCGTGCCGAAATGGAACAATCCCAGACCACATACGAACAGGCCGAACAATCGGTTAAACGTATGCAGTCGCAATATGATCGCGCGGTAACTAATCTGGGGTACGCAACAATTACATCGCCGGTTGATGGCACAGTCATCGCGCGCGAGGTTGATGTTGGCCAAACCGTTGCGGCGTCGTTCCAGACACCAAACCTGTTCAAAATTGCCGAAGACCTGTCCCAGATGCAGATTGAAACATCTGTGTCAGAAGCAGACATTGGTGTTATCAAAGAAGGACAGGCCGTCACATTCACGGTTGATGCGTACCCCGACCAGACATTTGATGGAACTGTACGCCAGATTCGTTTGTCGCCCACCACAACATCAAACGTTGTTGTTTATACCGTTGTGATTGATGTTGATAATTCTGACCTGCGTTTGATGCCAGGAATGACCGCGTTTGTGACAATCGTCGTAACCGAAAAATTTGACGTGTTCAAGGTTCAAAATGCCGCATTGGTACTGCGTAAATTTGACGGCATTGTTGATAATGCAGGTGATGCGACACCAAATGACCACTTGGCAATTCAGCGTGATGGCAAAATTATTTTGATTCCATACACCAAGGGTCTGACCACGGCAACCGAAACAGAAATTATATCGGACGAATTGCGTGATGGCGATCGTGTGGTTATCGGTCGCACCGGACAAAAGACCGCTAATACCACCAACAGAATGGGTGGTGGCCCGGGCGGCGGCCCAATGTAAGGACAAAAAACGCACGCACAGGCGTGCGTTTGTTCTGGGCGAATTGAAACAATCAGTGTATAATAATGGCCCAAGGGGAAATATTATGAAAAGGTCACAACCGTCATCTGAAATTGTTATTTCTATGCAGGATATTTGCAAAAGTTTTCCTGTGGAATTGGGTGGCGAACAACAGGTTTTGTTTGATATAAGTTTTGATGTGCACGTTGGCGAATTTGTTGCAATTATGGGCCCATCTGGTTCCGGCAAATCGACGTGTATGAATATTATCGGTGCGCTGGATACACCGACGTCGGGAACATATGAATTGTATGGTCGCGATATTACCAATATGACGCCTGATGAATTGGCGACAATCAGAAACGAATATATCGGTTTTGTTTTCCAGCAATTTAATCTGTTGTCAAAACGCAGTGTATTGGACAATGTAATGTTGCCGTTGATGTACCGCGGGCTGCCCATGGCGGAACGTGTACGGCGCGCGCGTGAAATGTTGGCACGCGTTGGATTGGAAAAATTTGAATCGTATTTACCAACACAACTGTCGGGCGGTATGAAACAGCGTGTTGCGATTGCGCGTGCGTTGGCAGGCAACCCAAAACTGATTCTGGCTGACGAACCAACCGGTGCGTTGGACAGCAAAATGGGAAACGATATTTTGAAATTCTTTACAGAATTAAATCGCGAATTGGGAATCACAATCGTTATGATTACGCACGAATTTGATATTGCGCGATATGCCGACCGTCTGATTCACATTCGTGACGGACGTATCAATTATGACGGCAAAATGCCCAAGACCGATGACAAACTGTAATTGTGGGGGTAAAAATGACATTTAACGATATTTTCAAAGAATCTTGGCTGTCCATCAGTGGAAACAAAATCCGTTCTTTCTTGACCGTGTTGGGCATTGTTATCGGTGTTATGGCGGTGGTTATTATGGTGGCCGTTGGCGAAACAGTACAGAAACAAATCACAGATCAGTTTTCATCACTGGGCACAGGAACTATCATCATTCGCGCGGGCGCAGCACAAACTGGTGGCGTACGCAGTGGTAATCGCCAAACACTGACCATTGATGATGCCGAATACATTGGCAAATTACCAGATGTTGCCGCCGTCAGTCCTGTTCAAATGTCGGGGGCACAGGCGGTGTACGGCAACAAAAACTGGTCTACATCAATGACAGGTGTGTACCCAGGGTACACAACGGTTCAAAACATAGAAATTGAAAAGGGTGCATTCTTTGACGACACGGCGGTGCGAAATGCGTCCACATACGCCGTAATTGGCCCCACAACGGCCGAAGAACTAGGATTGCCCGACGATCCAATCGGGACGGTAATTCGTGTTCAGAACACGCCTTTTGTTGTTATTGGCGTCACCAAGGCCAAGGGAGATTCCACCATGGGCAGTCAGGACGACATGATTCTGATTCCAATCACGACATTGAAAAAGCGTCTGTCGGGCAGTCGTTTTCCCAACGCAGTTCAGATGATTTCACTGAAACTGTATTCGGACGCCGATAATAATCTGGTTATTGAACAGATTACATCATTGTTGCGCAATCGTCATAAACTGAAAGATGCCGATGCCGACGATTTCCAGATTATGGATATGAAACAGGTTATGGAAACAATGAATACCGTCACCGGATATATGAAGATGCTGTTGATTGCGATTGCGGCAGTATCGCTGTTGGTGGGCGCAATCGGTATTATGAACATGATGCTGGTATCGGTCGCGGAACGTACACGCGAAATCGGTATTCGCAAGGCCATTGGCGCACGCGAACGCCAGATTATTATTCAGTTCTTGTCTGAATCAATTCTGATTTCGTTTATGGGTTCAATGGCAGGGCTGATTATTGGTGTCGGCCTGTCCCAGGGGGTTGGTCGCCTGTGGCTGGGGTATAACGTGCCATTTTCAATGTGGCCGGTAATATTATCTGTATCGGTTGCGGTGATTGTTGGGCTGGCGTCAGGCGTTGTGCCGGCGTTCAAGGCCGCAAAACTGAACCCAATCGACAGTTTGCGCCACGAATAAAAAATACCGGCACGTGCCGGTGTTTTTTTAATGTTGCAATCGAGAAAAACTCTGTTATAATTCGCGGTGCTTGGGTGGTTAGCTCAGTTGGTTAGAGCGTTACGTTGACATCGTAAAGGTCGTTGGTTCGAGTCCAATACCACCCACCAAAATTTTCACCGCAGCGTCAGCAAGGGCTGAAAATTTAGTGTCGCGGCGTAGTATAACAGAGTCGGACAATAAACATAGATTTATTGGGAATTAAAATAATGCGAATGCAGAACTAATCTTGAATAAAAAATTCTGACGGGATTCTGTGCGGCGCCCCGTTGGGCGTCGCTTTTTTATTAAAATAACAGGGCATAATTATGACAAACAAAAGCAATAAATATTTAATTACATCTGCATTACCATACGTAAATGGTGAATTGCATCTGGGGCACTTGATTGGCTGCTGGTTGCCATCGGATATCTATGCACGTTTTTGCCGTGCACGCGGGCGTGACGTATTGTACGTTTGTGGGGCGGACGAGCACGGCACGCCGGTTGTTGTTGGCGCGGCGGCGGACGGTATGTCTATTCCGGATTATGCGAACAAGTGGTATGAAAAACACCTGCGCGCGGTGCGTGATTTTAATTTGTCGTTTGACCTGTATGGGCGTACGCATACGAAATTACAAGAAAAACTGATTCACGAATTGTTCGCACGTTTGGACGCCCAAGGGCTGATAGAGGAACGTGAAACACTGCAACCTTATTCGGCGACTGACAATATGTTTTTGGCTGATCGCCAGTTACTGGGGACATGTCCAGCGTGCGGATACGAAAACGCGCGTGGAGATCAATGTGATAAATGCGGCGCAACGTACGAGGCCGACGAGCTGAAAAACCCACGCAGTGCAATTTCGGGGGCGCGTGACGTCGAAATGCGTCCGACCAAGAATTTATTCTTTATGGCGTCACGTGTCCAAGACATATGGCGCGAATGGTTAAAATCACATGCGCCGAAATGGTCAAAGACCGCCAGTGCGATTGCCAACGGTTGGGCATCAGATGAATTGCGCGACACATCAATTACGCGTGATTTGCCGTGGGGGATTCCTGTCAATAAATCTGGTTACGAGAACAAGGTATTCTATGTTTGGTTCGATGCGCCATGGGGTTATGTTTCCATATCACAGGCCGCACGCAAAAACTGGGCCGATTGGTGGAAAAATCCAGACGCGCACTACGCACAATTTATGGGCAAGGACAACGTAAAATTCCACGCGGTATTTTTCCCAGAACAGCAGTTGGCGATGAACGATAATTGGAAAACCGTCGATATGTTAAAGTCCATGAATTTCCTGAACTTTGAAGGTGGCAAATTTTCCAAATCCCAACATCGTGGCGTATTTCTGGACAGCGCGATTGAAATCGCACCAGCCGACGCGTGGCGTTATGCGCTGATTGCGTCTGCACCGGAAACAGATGACACCGATTTCACATTTGCGCGCTTTGCCGACATTGTGAACAAGGATTTGAACGGTATGTTGGGGAACTTTGTTTCACGCGTTTGCAAATTGACCGCCAAGAATTTTGGCACAAACGTGCCGGCGGCGGGCGCGCGAGACGCTGATTTAGAAAAACAGATAAATGAAAAATTGTCCGAATTGACCACGGCACTTGATGCATGCGAATTTCGCGCGGCGACCGTTGCATTGCGTGGCCTGTATGCGATTGGCAACGAATATATGACACGGTGCGAACCATGGACACTGGTCAAAAACGGTGACGTGGCGGGCGCGGCGGCGGTGCTGAACCAATGTTTCCAGTTGATTTACCTGTATGCACGCGTGTCTGCACCATTTATACCAAATGCCGCGGAAAAGATACAGAATATCTTTGCCGCGCCACATGATATGACATGGCCGGAAACGTTTGAACATCGCATTGCCGATGGCGCAGAATTTGTCGTACCAGAAAATCTGTTTGCACGTATTGATGATGAAACAGTTGCAGAGCTGACCGAAAAATATGCGCCACGCAACGAAAACAAAATTGTGCCGGTTGTGGCGAAAATTGTTGCGGTGAAAAATCACCCGACACGTGAAAACCTGCATATATTGACAGTGGATGATGGCACGCACCATGAATTGCAAATCGTGTGCGGTGCGCCAAATGTGCGTGCGAGTATGATTGGCGTCTTGGCCCCCGTGGGCGCAACATTGCCAAATATGAAAAAGCCAATTTCCCAGCGCACTGTTGCCGGCACAGAATCATTTGGCATGATGTGCAGTGGTGCAGAACTGGGTATAAATGACAATGGCGACGAAATTGTTGAACTGGGCGCAGATGCCAAAATCGGCGATGCGTATGTAAAGTAAGATGGAACACGAAAAACTGGTTTTAATGTCATGCTGTGCGCCGTGCAGTGCCGGTGCAATTCAGCAGTTGGCAAATGGGGAAATTGCGGGTGTGGACGATTTTATCGTGCTGTTTTTCAACCCTAATATTTTTCCAGAATCAGAATATACAAAACGCCTGAATGAACAAATCAAATATTGTGAAAAATTGGGTGTAAAGTATGCTATCGGCAATTACGACCATGCGGCATGGCGTGCGCACATTGCGGGACTGGAAAATGCGCCTGAACGCGGCGCGCGATGCAGCCGGTGCTTTGAATTTAGGTTTCAATATGCGGCCGCGTTTGCACGTGCGCACGGATACACCGCGGTGGCGTCCGTATTTGGCGTATCGCGGCACAAAGACCAATCACAGGTTGATGCCGCGGGGCAGGGCGCATTGGGCGCATGCTATGTGCCCATAAAATGGGACGAAAAATTACGCCAGCAAATTGGGCGCACATCTGATTTTTACCGCCAAAATTATTGCGGTTGCGAATTTAGTATTCGCAAAGTATAATTCCCATTGTAATTACAACAAGGGTAATGAATATGTCTGCTATTTTTGTTTTCCCAGGTCAGGGCGCACAGGCCGTTGGCATGGGACGTGAACTGTATGAAAATAACGCCATCGCCCGCGCCGTATTTGACGAGGTTGATGATGCGTTGAATCAAAAATTATCTGATATCATTTTTAACGGCCCAATGGACGAATTGACATTGACCGCAAATGTTCAGCCAGCAATTATGGCAACGTCAATTGCGATGCTGCGTGCAGCGCACGAAAAATTACCAGAATATGTTGCCGGCCACAGTTTAGGCGAATACACAGCACTGTGTGCGGCGGGCGCATTATCGTTGCGCGACACGGCGCGGTTGTTGCGCCTGCGCGGCGATGCGATGCAGCGCGCGGCACCGGCTGGCACAGGATTGACCGCCGTGATTTTGGGGCTGGATATTGATGTGGTTCGTGATTTGTGTCGTGGCACAGAATGCGATGTTGCAAATGACAACTGTCCAAATCAGGTTGTTGTTTCGGGCGCATGCAATGCTGTCGAAAATGTTTTGGCGCACGCCAACGATGCGGGTGCACGTCGCGCGATGCCACTGGCGTTATCTGTGCCGGTTCATTGCCGTATGCAGGGGCCCGCGGCGGACGAAATGCGTGATGCATTGGCGCATATTGAAATTGCACAACCAAATGCAACATTTATCGCAAACAAAACGGCCGCACCAATGATGGACGTAAATGAAATCAAGGACGAATTGGTGTACCAAATGACCCACGGTGTTCGTTGGCGCGAAAGCGTGATGGAAATGCATCGATTAGGTATCACAGAACAAATTGAAATCGGGCCGGGAAATGTTCTGACGGGATTGGCGGGCAGAATATGTCCAGAAATAAACGCAAAGAAATTGGAGATATAAAGATGTTTGATTTAACTGGGCGCGTCGCGCTGATTACAGGTGCAACAGGTGGTATTGGTGGCGCAATCGCGCACAAAATGCGCGATGCGGGCGCAACGGTCGTTGTGTCTGGGCGCAATATTGCAAAACTGGAATCTGAATTTGGTGGCGACGGGTTTATTAAATTGCCATGTGACCTGTCGGCGGACGGTGGCGCGGTTGAATTGGTTATGAACACGATAGAGGCAGCGGGTAAAATCGATATCTTGGTCAATAACGCCGGTATCACAAAAGACACTTTGTTGATGCGTATGTCCGACGAACAATTTGATGATGTTATCAATACAAACCTGCGCGCATGCTTCAAAATGTGCCGTGCGGCGATTATGCCAATGATGAAAAATCGTTTTGGCCGTATTATCAATATGGCGTCCATTATCGGTGTGATTGGCGGCGCGGGCCAGACGAACTATGCCGCGTCCAAGGGTGGTATGATTGCAATGACAAAATCCATCGCGGCCGAGGTTGGTTCGCGTGGTATCACCGCAAACTGCATCGCGCCTGGGTTTATTCAAACCCCAATGACGGACGTATTACCAGATGAATTAAAGAAAACATATCTGAGTCAGATTCCAGCTGGTCGTTTTGGCACACCAGACGACATTGCAAACGCATGTGTGTTCTTGGCGTCAGACGAGGCATCATATATCAACGGCCAGACATTAAATATCAATGGTGGTATGGGGCGTTTTTAATCAATGACCGAATTTGATGTGATTGTTATCGGTGGCGGACACGCTGGTGTTGAAGCGGCGGCGGCATCTGCGCGTAGTGGTGCGCGCACATTGTTGCTGACCTTGCGGAACAGTGATTTAGGCGCAATGTCGTGCAACCCCAGTATCGGTGGCCCTGGAAAATCGCAAATGGTTGCGGAAATTGACGCAATGGGGGGCGTTATGCCACGCGCGGCGGACGCGGCGGGGATTCATTTCAGAACCCTGAACGCATCGCATGGCGCGGCGACGCGCGCGTTGCGCGCCCAGATTGACCGCAAACTGTATCACAACGCGGTTGTAAAAATTCTGGACGAATTGCCACTGCTGTCCATCAAATTTGAAAAGGTTACATCACTGGATTTACCAAACAAGGTTGTAAATGGTGCATACCGCGCGAATTCAATCATACTGACCACTGGGACGTTTTTAGGGGGACTGGTCACGCGTGGCACGGAAAAGATTGCGTCGGGCCGTCTGCAAGATGATGGCACGTACCAAGAAAATGATACGGTTATATCGGATGTGTTGCGCGAAAATGGTTTCAAATTATTACGTTTGAAAACAGGGACACCAGCGCGTATTTATCGCGACAGTATTGATTTTTCCGTATGTGAATTACAGGCGGGTGACACGCCCCACGATTGGTTTTCCGCACCAAATGCGGACAATAATTATTCCGCGGTATGCTATATCACACATACAACCGAAAAAACGCATCAAATAATTCGTGACAATATTGCCGATGCCCCAATGTACAACGGTGACATTCGTGGTACAGGACCACGTTATTGCCCCAGTTTAGAAGACAAGGTGATGCGTTTCCCAGATCACACGTCGCACCATGTATTTTTAGAACCCGAGGGGCTGGACAGTGATTTAATTTACCCAAACGGCATTTCAACCAGTTTTGGGGCCATCGTCCAAGACATGTGGATTCGCACGATTCCTGGGCTGGAAAATGCGCGCATTGCACGTTATGGATACGCGATTGAATACGATGCGATTGATGCGCGCGCACTGAACAACTATCTGGAATCACGTGATATGGCGGGCCTATTCTTTGCTGGACAAATCAACGGCACATCAGGGTACGAAGAGGCCGCCGCCCAAGGTATCGTTGCCGGCGCAAACGCCGCAGCGTTTGCACTGAATGCACCGCGGTTAGATTTGAATCGCACAAACGCGATGATTGGTGTGTTGATTGATGATATTACGACATTAGGTGTTGACGAACCGTATCGTATGTTTTCGTCACGCGCGGAATATCGGTTGAATCTACGCGCGGACAATGCTATTGCGCGATTGGGTAATATGGCGGTCGAATGCGGTCTGATTACGCCGACCGTGCGCGACGCCAAGATAGCATTGCATGCAGCGGAAATAGATGAAAACGATAAATTCTATGCGGGGTATATTGCACGCAACGCGCGCGAAATCGCGTCTGTGCGTCGTGATATGGAATTAAAGATTCCGCGCGATATCGATTACACAAATATGCCTGGTCTGACCAATGAATTGGTTGAAAAATTGACAGCGGCGCGACCGGAAAATATTGCCGCACTGTCACGAATCGCTGGCATGACACCAGCGGGTATAATGGTCGTAATGCGCAAAATTAAATGTTAAAAAACACCGGTAAATACCGGTGTTTTTTTGTATATTTATACATGTTTATTTTGCACGCAACATGTCGCAAAATACGCGCATACCAATCAATAATTTGATTTTTTTAACCTGTGCATCTGGAATTTTCAGCATTTCGTTATGGCCGCACGCGACGGTGTATGCCGGCCAAAAATTGATACGCATTTTACCGATATATGCATAATGTGGTGCGCCGCGGTTATCCAATGGCAAATCTGGATCACGCAACATCTGTTTCAGGCATTTTATGCCCATGTCGGTATTCTGGGCGGGTATGCCATTTACAAAATTACGGTATGGTTCGGTTGTTTTGAATGAATGCATCAATTACTCCTTTTGATATTTATACATATACCCTAGCAAACCATAATCCGCACAACAATAAAAATAAAATGTGGAAATTAGTTTTTACATATACTATGATTATGCACGCCGTGCCGGTGTAGCTCAGCTGGTAGAGCATCTCATTCGTAATGAGGGGGTCGTAGGTTCAAGTCCTATCACCGGCACCAGAATCAAAAACCGCGATGTTTATCGCGGCTTTTATTTTATCGTGTATGCTGGGGCAATTTCTTTGCGCCCGATGTCCGGCCCGCCGATTTGGCCATACGTGCGTTATAACTCTGCTGTTTTTTCTGTGCCCAATTCATGATATAGACGATGTCGTCATGCGGGATTGTCGCGATAATGTCTAATGGGCGGGTATAGCCCACACGATACCACTGTTTATCCTTGTTACGGTTAAAACGCCATTTTTCGGTATTTTCTTCGACATAAATATCGCCCGTCGCACCGTTTAACATAATAACACTTTGTGGCGTTACAATACCAAGTAATTCCCAACCGTATTGTGGATTGGCCTCTACAAACGTCAGGTTGTCCGTATATTTGTTCACCAAATCTTTCAAAACCCGCGCGCCAGAACGTTGCAGACGCTTTATCAACAGACGCTGTTCAGCGTCCGAAAACTTATTTGTCATTGTTAAATCCTTTGTTTTACATCAGTACAATTATATCACAATACGCGGCGTACACAAACATGTTGATTTTCTGGCAAATTCATTGTATAAATTTGTCCGTAATGAAACAGACAGCAATAATTATTATTAAATAAACCGGCACTGCGCCTTTGGCGGTGGCTGGGGCGCATATGCGCCTGTTTTTTTTAATAAACGCACAAACAAGACAAAAGAGGACACAAAACATGGCATACCCAAAGACAGATCCACGTGCCGATTTTACCGCGATGGAACACCAAGTTCTGGAATTTTGGCGCAGCGACGATACATTTCATAAATCGCTGAACCAGACGAAACTGGGTCACCCATTTTCATTCTATGACGGGCCACCGTTTGCAAATGGTTTGCCGCACTGGGGACATTTAGGTGTGTCCGCGGTCAAAGATATGATTTCGCGTTACCAGACAATGCGTGGACGTCATGTTGTGCGCGAATTGGGCTGGGATTGTCACGGGTTACCGGCGGAATCTTCGGTTGAAAAAAAGCAGCATCGTCAGGCCAAAGATATCGTTGCAACCGACGGTATTGCCGCGTTCTGTGATATGTGCCGCGCAGACGTTATGACATATTCAACCGAATGGTTGAAATTTATTGAACGTATTGGGCGTTGGGTTGATGGTGGCGACGGGTACGGATATCGCACCATGGACAAGAATTACATGGAATCCGTTATGTGGGCAATCAAAGAACTGTATAACAAGGGGCTGCTGTACAAAGATTATCGTGTAAATCCATTTGATTGGAAATTGGGTACGGTTCTGTCTAATTCAGAGGCATCCAGTGAATACCAAGATGTCACTGACGATGCAATCACCGTGTGGTTTGAATTAGAAAATGGCGATCGCGCGATTGCATGGACAACAACGCCATGGACGCTGCCCGCGAACAGTGCGTTGGCGGTAAATCCTGATATGAAATACCTGCGTATGCGTGACGCCAATGGCGCGGTTTATGTCATTGCAGAATCCAGATTAAAGGCGTATGAAAAGCAATTTGCAGACGCAACACAGGTTGGTGAACTGTTTGGTCGCGATTTGGTTGGATTAAAATACACACCGTTGTTTGATTACTATGCCGGCACATCTGATTTGTTGTATCAGGTAATCCCAGCGGACTATGTTTCCGATGGCGATGGTACGGGTATCGTGCATATCGCACCAGCATATGGCGAAGACGACTTTTGGGCGGCCAAAAACGTTGATGCGAAATTCCCAGTAATCTTGAACGTTGATGATTATGGTAATTATACATCCGATGTACGTGACTGGGCGGGCGAAAATATTTTTGAAGCAAACCCAAAGATTATGACATACCTGCGCGAAAATGGTCATTTGGTCAAGAAAGAACAACATCGTCATTCGTACCCATATGGCCCACGCAGCAAGGAAAAGTTGATTTATCGTGCAACTGATTCTTGGTATATTGATGTGCCAAAAATCCGTGAACGTTTGGTTGAAATCACCAAGACCCAAACCAAATGGACATCGGCGGGCGATCGTTTCTTGACGTGGATTGAGGGGGCGCGCCCATGGTCTATTTCCCGTAATCGTTTCTGGGGAACACCACTGCCGATTTGGACGCGTGATGGCGAACACAAGATATTTGGTTCAATCGCCGAAATCGAAGAATTTTTCGGTGTAAAAATCAATGATCTGCATCGGCCAACATTGGACGCGTTGGAAAAAGACGGTTGGAAACGTATTCCTGACGTTTTGGATTGTTGGGTTGAATCGGGCTCTATGCCATTTGCATCATTGCATTACCCATTTGAAAACGCCGACAAGTTCGCGGCAACGTTCCCAGCCGATTATATTATCGAAGGCCAAGATCAGACCCGTGGTTGGTTCTATTCATTGATGGTTATGGCAACCGCATTGTTTGACAGCCCTGCATTTCGTACGGTTTCAGCAAACGGTATGATTGTCGACGAACATAAAAAGAAATTGTCCAAGTCAGTTGGGAATTTTGTGAATCCCGAAGAACAGATTGAACAATCAGGCGCGGACGCCGTGCGTTTATTCATACTGGGATCCGGATTTATGAAGGCAGAACCAGTGTCCATTGATATGGCGGGCAAGGTATTCAGTGATGCAACGAAAACAATTTTGACACCACTGTGGAATGCATATCATTTCTTTACGTTGTATGCCAATGCCGGAAATGTTGTTGCAACGGGCAATTACAGCACAGACAATGTATTGGACAAATACATTGTTGCCGAATTAAACGAACTGATTCGCGTTGTTGGCGCGGCATTGGACGAATATAAACCAGATGTTGCAATCAAGGAATTTGTACGTTTCTTGGACGTATTGAATAACTGGTACATTCGTCGGTCGCGCGCACGTTTCTGGGACGAAGATGCCGATGCGTTTAACACGCTGCATTATGTGTTGGTGACGCTGTGCAAGTGCATTGCACCATTCGCACCATTTATCAGTGAATATATCTATAAAAACCTGACGGGGGCGGAATCCGTACATTTGGAATCGTTCCCTATGGCGGCGGATGCGGACGAAAAAATCGTATCTGATATGCGTCACGTGCAATCGGTTGTATCGGTTGGAAAACAGTTGCGCGAACAATACAAACTGCGCAATCGTTTGCCACTGGCCAAAATCACGATTGCGGGTGGTGACCTGCATGCATATGCAGACATTATTGCCGACGAACTGAATGTAAAACACGTCGATTTCACACCAAATATCAGTGATGTTGCCGACAGTTTTATTTACCTGATTACGCCAAAGATTGGCGCGCGTCTGGGTGGCGCATTGCGCGAAATTATTCCGGCGGTAAAGCAGGGCAAATATGAATTTATGGGTGACAAACTGATTGTGGCGGAACACGCCCTGAACCCAGATGAATTTGAAAATCGTCTGACGGTGCGTGATGGTATTACTGGCGCGGCATTGCCGGACAACACCGCCGTGGTTGTGTTGGATACAGAAATCAATGCCGAATTGGTTGCCGAAGGGTTGGCCAACGACGCATTGCGCTTTATCCAAGATATGCGTAAAACCGCAGGTCTGGACGTATCGGACAGAATCAAACTGACATACTGTGCCGCACCGGCATTGACCGCGGCAATTGAACAACATCGCGCGCGCATTATGTCCGACGCACTGATTGTTGATATGTCACACGGTGATGGCGAATACGAAACCGAGATTGAAGGTTACACTCTGTCCATTGGTATAACAAAGATGGTATAATATGACGCCGACACAATATTTTACCGCCGTGCCAAAATGTCTGAATATGGACATTCGTTCGGAATTATATTCTGTGAATGAATTTACATTTGCGGTGGCGGTAATATTGTCGGCACAGGCCACCGATAAAAAGGTGAACGAGGTTACGCCCCAACTCTTTGCCGTTGCACCGACGCCTGCCAAAATGATTGCGCTGGGGCTGGACGGGTTAAAGCAACATATACGTGTTATCTCTTTCTTCAACAACAAGGCAACCAGTATTATTCGTCTGGCGTCCCAGTTGATGGAATACGATGGTAATGACGATGCGGACTATAAATTTCCGGCAAAGTTTCATAATCGCGATGAACTGATGAAATTATCAGGCATTGGGCAAAAGACCGCAAATGTTGTTATGAACGTACTGTGGGGCGCGCCAAACATTGGTGTTGATACGCACGTTTTCCGCAATGCACATCGATATGGCTGGGTTGGGGCGGACGCAAATACACCAGAAAAGGTTGAACAAGAATTACTAAAAATAATTCCAAAAAAATATCACGCAATCGTAAATCATGTGATGGTTATGCATGGGCGGTATACATGTCGCGCGCTGCGTCCAAAATGCGCCGAATGTCCGGTTGCAAATATTTGCAATGCGCCCGATAAAACAGTATAAAAAATATAAAAAAAGACCGGCAAATGCCGGCCTTTTTTATTTATCACGAATACGTGCATTACACGCGGTTTCGACATTTTTTATAACCGCGTTTTGCAATGCAATCAAATCCGCATCTGACATATTGTCGGTTGGCACGATTGTAATTGCAACCGCAATCGATTTATTGCCGTCCGGCATATTAAACGCATCGAACACAACCGCATCAGTAATACGCTTGTCCGCACTGCGCGCCGCAGACACCAATTCTTCAGCCGGCGTATCGCCATCAACAATAAATGCAAAGTCACGTGATATTGGTTGAAAATCAGACAACTGAACCTCGCGCTGTTTGCGTGGTGCAGGCAGGTTTGCAACATCGTCAACAATCGCCACCATGACGTTTGTCTTGATTTTCAACGCGCGCGCAACCATTGGCGACAGTTCACCAAATTCGGCGATTTTCTTTTTACCCTGATAAATTGCGCCGTATCTGAATGGATGCGCCCATTGTGGTGCGTTTTCGGTTAAAACCGTGAAACGCTGGCCTTGCATCAGTGCAATCAAGTCCGCCTTTACATCATAGATATCATACGCGCGATTGCGGCCCGACCAATGACGTGGCCCATTTGCGCCAGTGCGCACAATGCAAATCTGGGTATGTTGCGCATTCGGCGTATCGCCATCGAACACCGTGCCCAATTCAAACATTGCCAAATCCGCATAGCCGCGCTTTTCATTATTTGCGATAAACTGTAACAGATTACCCAACAAAGAATTACGTACCGTGTCCATATCGGCAATAATTGGATTTGCAACCGCGATTGATGGTTTATCAGACAGTAATTTTTCAACACGTGAATTACCGAACCCGAATGATTTCGCCTCGTACAGACCGCGTGCGGCCAATTCTGATTTTGTATTCAGGTAAAAATCATTATGTACTGCCGCCGCCGTTGGTGTGTGCGTTGATGCCGCAGCCAATTTATCATAGCCGTATATGCGCAACAATTCTGCAACCAAATTTTCTGGGATTGTGATATCAACACGTGCCGCACGTGGCGTAACTTTCCACGTATTGCCCGACACTGATACTTTGAATCCCAAGTGTTCAAATATTTCACGCTGGGTTTCCGCCGGCATATCGATACCCGTCTTGGCCAAGAATAAATTTGGCGAATATTTGATTTCGTGCGCGCAATCTGGGATTTTACCCGCAATGCCAACGCCCGTGATTTCGCCGCCACATGCGCCCATAATAATATGTGCCGCACGTGCCAGCGCAACACCTGTAATCGTTGGGTCAATACCGCGTTCATAGCGATATGATGCATCGGTTGATACGCCAATACGCTTGGCCGATTTACGCACAGACACAGGATTAAAATACGCGCTTTCCAAAATAACATTTTTGGTTGCATCGGTTGTTGCACCACGCGCACCACCAATCACACCCGCCAACGCCAATATACCGTCACTGTCGGTGATAACCATATCGCTGTCGGTCAATTCATGTTCGTGCCCAAACAGGTCGGTAAATTTTTCACCATTTTCCGCCATACGCACAATAATATCACCATGAACTGCGTCGGCATCAAAGCAATGCATTGGTTGTGCCATATCATAACAGATATAGTTTGTTGCATCGATTGGTGCGTTTTTCGGATTGATACCAATCGCCGCCAAACGGGTGGCAATTTTTTTGTCCGATGGCAGCACCGTGATATTTGAAATTTCACAGAACTGATACACAGGACATTTGTCCGTTTTAATAATCACATTACGTGACGTGTGTTTCAATTCCAGTGTTTCATCATGTGGCGCGATATATTCACCAATGCCCGCAGCCGCCAAATCACGCGCAACCCCGCGCACCGCCAGATAGTCCGGACGGTTTGGTGTAATGCCCGCATCAAATACGGTTGGCATATCCATTACCGGCGCACCAATAACGCTGTCCGCGGGCAACTCCATAATACCACTGTTGTCATCGTTGATGCCCAATTCTGCGCCACTGCACATCATACCATTTGACATCACACCGCGCAATTTTCCGGCCTTGATTTCACGGCCCTGAATAACGCACCCTGGGCGTGCCAGCGCAGAAACCAATCCCACGCGCGCGTTTGGCGCACCACACACAACCTGACGTGGTGCGGGCGTGCCATCATCAACCTGTAATATATGCAGATGATCGCTGTCCGGCATGGCGTCGCATTTAACAATTTTTGCCGCAACAGGCGCGGTTGGAATTATTAAATCTTCGACCTCCAGCCCTGTGCGGGTCAGGGTATCTGCCACATCTTGGGCAGATGCGCTTGTTTTCAAATAATCTTGTAACCAATCAAATGTCCATTTCATAACATAACCCCCACATTAAATATCCGCGTTTTCCAACCAACGAATGTCGCCATCATAGAACTGGCGAATATCGTTCAGGCCGTATTTCAACATTGCCAATCTGTCCCAACCAAATCCAAATGCAAATCCCTGATATTCATCTGGGTTTATGCCGCAGTTGCGCAGAACATTTGGGTGCACCATTCCGGCCCCCATAATTTCCAACCACTTTTTACCCTGCCACAACAGGTCGATTTCAATACTGGGTTCGGTAAATGGAAAATACGATGGACGAATACGCAATTTAACATCGTCAATTTCAAAGAACCGTTGCAAGAACGCCTTGACGTCACCAATCAGGTTCGACATTGTGATATTCTTGTCGATATACAATCCTTCGATTTGGTGGAACATTGGGGCGTGTGTTGCGTCCATTTCCTTGCGATATGTTGCGCCAATACCAAATATTTTAATTGGCACACCCAATTCTTCCATACTGTGAATCTGGATGGCCGATGTTTGCGTACGCAGCACATTGCCATTTAACAAAAAGAAACTGTCCTGCATATCACGCGCGGGGTGATATTCCGGTGTGTTCAGTGCGGTAAAGTTGTGCCAGTCATCTTCGACCTCTGGCCCGATGCGCATTGTGTATCCAAATGATTCCAAGATTTTAGAAATATCGGCCAACGCACGTGTTTGTGGATGCAGACCACCACGCGATTCTGGCATTGGATTCAGTGTCGCATCTAATTTTTGCGCAGACAGGCGCGCCATCATATCTGCTTCTTCGATTTCTGTTTGGCGCGTTTTGAATGCCGCCCGCAGGTTCGTATTTTCAGCATTTAACGCCGCGCGCGCATCATTGTCCAAATCACGCATCTGTTTCAATTTGGCCGTCATTGTACCATTTTTGCCAAATACAGACGTGTACAATGCCTGTAATTCATCTAAATTTTTTATATTTTTAATCTGTTCCAGCATATCTTTACCTTTGTAAAACAAATAAAAGCCGTGATGCTTCACGGCTTTTATTATGACAAAACAACTGCCTGCCGCCAAGGGTTATTTGGATTCGGCATTGTTAAATCGTTTTGCAACCTCGACCAATTTGGCGAAGTTTTCGTCCCCAGCATACGCCATTTCTGCCAAGACCTTGCGATCCAGGGCAACGCCGGCCTTTTTCAGACCGTTCATGAACTGGCTGTATGTCATGCCGGCATTACGCACAGCAGCGTTGATACGGACAATCCACAGACCGCGGAAATCGCGTTTTTTCGCACGACGATCACGATATGCATACTGGCCTGCTTTCTCCGTTTTTTCACGGGCGGCACGGTATGTTGTGCTGTGGCGACCCAGATACCCTTTGGCACGGGCCAAGATTTTATTATGTTTCTGTTTAACGGTTGTACCGCGTTTTACTCTTGCCATCTTAACACCCCTTTACTTATTTCAAACCATATGGGGCCAAGATTTTCGCCTGACCGGTCATGTTTTCGTTCAGATACTGTGGTTTGGAACCCGCATTGTTTGCACGTGTGGATTTGTGACGCAACAGTTTCTTGTGGGCGTTACGGGCAACACGGATTTTACCGGTTGCAGTCATAGAAGCGCGCTTTTTCAAGTACGACTTTGTTTTCAATTTTGGCATTTTTTCACCTTTTTTTATGTCCTGATGGCAATGCCTTTGCCATTTCGGACTGTTTCAACACGGCACTATTTTGGCATAACATAATAAAAAATCAAGTTTTTATTGAATGTTGGCGTTTTAGCGGCTAAACTTTGGTGGCAATGAACCAGAACAAATTATCTTCGCGTGTGCGTACGTTGATTAAATCCGCATTTGCCGCGGCGGCACTGCCGATTCTGTTCATATATATCATGGTTGCAAAGCCGGATTACAAAATCATGAATACTATGGGTCATATTGTTGTTCCTGTGGCGCACGCGGTTGGCGATATTATAACATGGCCGTTGCGCGCAACAGGAAATATGATTTCCAATATTCACGAATTGGCAAATTTGCGCAGTGAAAACGAAGAATTACGGGCACGTCTGGACGCGGCATTGGCGGACAAGGTATCGTGTGATATCGCGCGGGACGAAAACGTGAAATTACAGCATGAACTGGATATTGTGCGTGCGCAACCACGTACGACAATTCTGGCTGATGTTATTCACGATAACGCGGCATTTCATCACAACACGTTTATTATAAACAAGGGGGTGGGCAGTGGCCTGTCCAATGGCATGGTCGTCACGTCCACAGATGGTTACTTGGTTGGTATTATTACCGATGTTGCACCAACATTTTCACGTGTACGGGCATTGACTGATTCTGATTCAAATATTGCCGTACGTGTTGTTGGCACGGGCGTTTATGGATTTATGGCCGGCAATGGTGGGAAACGCCCCACAATGGGATTTTTCAGTGACCCTGAATTTCAGCCGGCACGCGGACTGAAACTGGTGACCAGTAATATCAGTGGTGTTTTACCAGCCAACATTCCCATTGGCACAATGGAAAATGACAGCGATGTTAAAATCACACCTGTATCACAACTAACACGTGTTATGGTGTTGGAATTTGACAATGCGGACAAGTATAAATGAAGACAAATGTCCTGAATTTTTTGCGCCGTGCGTGCCCATATCTGTTATTGGTTGCACTGTGGCGTCTGGCCGTGCCCGTATGGAATCCAGCGGGCATTTTGGCGTTGATTCCTATATTTTACTGTTCTTTTGTGCGCCCTGTGCCATGGTTTGCGGGCCTATCTGTGATGTTTTGTTTTTTGATTGATTATAATTCAAATACTCTGTTTTTCTGGACATCGCTGTATTGCCTGACGTATGCGCTGAATGGGTTTCAGACGTTCTTTGACCTGCCACGGGCATCAAATAACGCATTGATGCCGTTTTCAGTATTTGTTGGTGTGGGAATTTTAATTCTGTTTTTTGCACATATTGGGTGGGCAAATTTGGGGCGCGATGCGTGGACATTTGTTTGGCTGTGCGCGCTGTACAAACCGATTACGATTTTAATTGCGAGGGCGCAAAATGATAGATAAAGAAGTTGCCCGCACATTTGACCGCCGCGCCGCATTGTTTTTAACAGGTGGCACAATTTTAACGTCTGTGTTGATTCTGCGTATGTTGCAGATGCAGGTGTTTAACTATCGCGAATACACAGCAAAGAGCGAGAGTAATTCATATCGTATTCAGATGAATCTGCCAGAGCGCGGCAAGATTTTATCCCGCGGTGGCACACCCATTTCCCGCGATACGCCGATATACAGGATATACATCGTTCCCGAAGAAGCACCAGATATTGATGCACTGGTTGATATTGTGACAGCGGAACTAAACCTGCGACCGAAACGCGTTAAAAAGATTCGCGAAAAAATCAGAAAACAGCCACGCTTTCAACCGGTTTTGGTCAGTGAAAATACCAACTGGGCACAACTGGCCGGATTGCAGGCGAAAAATCTGGCAGGATTGCGTGTGGCCAATGGTTATGCCCGCGTGTATGAATTGGGGCCCGCCGGTGCACAGATATTTGGTTATGTCGGTGCGCCCAGTAAACCGATTGCCAGCGCACCTTTTTTCACAACGGGTATTACGGGGCTGGAAAAACGTTTTGATGATACATTGGCGGGCACGGCGGGCCAGACCGTTATGATTACCAATGCGGTTGGACGCGTCACCGGCGAAGATAAATCACAATACATTGCACCACAGGCGGGCAGCAACATAAAAACCACAATCAATGATGCGGCGCAACGCGTGCTGTATGATGCGCTGACTGTACACAGGGCGGGGTGCGGTGTCGCACTGGACATTGAAACGGGTGATGTTCTGGCGATGGTATCAACGCCCAGTTTTGACCCGAATAATTTCAGTGCCGATGATGGTGATGAATACATTTCATCGTTGCGCACTGACCGCGCCAAACCATTTATGAACAAGGCGGTCGAAGGGCTGTACCCCCCAGGTTCAACATTCAAGATTGTTGTTGCGCTGGCGGCGTTGGAATCGGGCGCGATTACCCCACGTGAAAAGATTTTCTGTCCGGGGCATTGGGACTATGGTGACCATCGTTATCACTGTTGGGAATCCAAGGGGCACGGTTGGGTTGATTTGGCGGGCGCGCTACAACATTCGTGCGACGTATATTTCTATCAGGTGGCATTGCGCATTGGTATTGATGCAATTCGTGAAATGGCGGTCAAACTGGGATTTACCGAAACATTCATAGACGACGTTATTTCACGCCAAATGACCGGTGTCGTTCCTGACCGTTATTGGAAAGAGAAAAACAAGGGTGCACGTTGGGTGCATGGTGATACCGTTATATCTGGGATTGGCCAAGGGTTTATTCTGGCCAACTGTATGCAGTTGGCGGTTATGATGGCGCGCACGGCATCAAATCGCGTTGTCGTGCCACGTTTGATTCTGGACGAAAATGCAAAAAATCCAAACTTTGCGCCATTGGGGCTGCAACCACAAAATCTGCGCTATGTGCTGAATGGACTGGAATTGGTCACGAAAAAGGGCGGTACTGCCGCGGGCAGTGCAATCAACGTCAATGGTGCAAAGATGGGTGGTAAAACCGGTACATCACAGGTGCGCAGTATTTCCAAGGCCGAACGCAAGAGTGGCGTTTTAACAAATGAACAGTTGCAGTGGGAAATGCGTAACCATGGTTTGTTTGTGGGTTATGCCCCAACAACCAATCCAAAGTACGCGGTATGCGTTATTACCGAACATAGTGGTGGCAGTGGCAGTGCCGCACGCACCGCGGCGGCAACAATGCGCGAACTATTAAAGGGCGGAAAATAAAATGGCACGACAGACACGCGTTTCAAACGCCAGTATGATGACATTTTCTGAAAAACTGTCGCGATTTTCTGTCGCGCTGTTTATTCCAATGTGTTTGGTTTTGGCGACGTCTATTGTTGTGCTGTATTCGGCGGGTGGCGGCGCATGGCGGCCATTTGCATTGTCGCAACTGTTAAAGATTCTGGTTGGATTTGTGGTATTCTTTTTTGCGGCATTTACCAATATCAAAACATGGATTAAATCCGCGTATATGATTTATGCAATAGCGTTGGTTTTGATTATTTTGGTAACTTTTGTTGGTCACACCGGTATGGGCGCACAGCGTTGGTTAAATCTGGGCTTTATTCATATTCAGCCATCAGAACTGATAAAAATTGCATTGGTGTTGGCACTGGCGCGGTACTTTGCATGGATGAACTCTGTGGAACTGTCGCAACTGAAAAACTATATCGTGCCAATTACAATGTTGCTGATACCGTTTGGATTGATTGTGATGCAGCCGGATTTGGGTACGGCACTGTCCATGGGTATGATTACCGTCGGAATGTTTTACATTGTTGGCGCGCAAAAGAAATGGTTTATTATCGGTATTGTGCTGGGCCTGATGGCGATGCCAGTTGTGTGGTATGGTGGCCTGTATGATTATCAGCGAGACCGAATTATTACATTTATCAACCCAGATCATGACGCCCAAGGGGCGGGTTACCAAATAAATCAGGCAAAAATCGCATTCGGCAGTGGGGGACTGACCGGCAAAGGGTATTTGAAGGGATCACAGTCCCAGCAATCATTCCTGCCGGAAAAGCAAACGGATTTTATATTTACAATGCTGGGCGAAGAATTTGGCTTTATCGGCGCATTTGGGCTGATTGCGGTATATGCGTGGATTATTCTGGTGCTGTTTTGGTGTGCTAAAACATGTCGAAACAGATTTGGACAACTTATCTGTTTTGGTTTTATGTTGAACTTTTTTATTTATTACTTTATAAATATTTCCATGGTGCTGGGGCTGATGCCAACCGTCGGCGTACCGTTGCCGTTGATGTCATTTGGTGGCAGCAGTTTGTTATCACTGATGTTTGGATTCGGTCTGGCCCAAAATGCACATATTCACAAAGACCAACAATTATCTGCCAAAGGGAGTTAGTATTATGAACCTGTTGATTGTGGAATCCCCATCAAAGGCAAAAACGATTGAAAAATATCTGGGGGCGGGCTGGCGCGTAATCGCGTCGGTTGGTCATGTTCGTGATCTGGTTCCAGAAAACGGCAGTGTTGATACCGCGCATAATTTCGAAATGAAATGGCAAATTATGGCGGGCAAGGAAAAACAAATTAAACTGATTATAGACGAACTGAAAAAGGCCGATGCAGTGTATTTGGCATCCGACCCTGATCGCGAGGGCGAGGCCATCGCATGGCATATCCTTGATATATTGAAGGCGAAAAAAGTTTTAACCGGTAAAAAAGTTTATCGTGTTGCGTTTCACGAAATTACCAAGAAAGCGGTTTTATCCGCGATTGAAAATCCACGCGATATTGACCAAAACTTGGTTGATGCGTACATGGTACGTCGCGCGTTGGATTATCTGATTGGTTTTGGAATTTCGCCATTGCTGTGGCGTCGCAATCTGGGTAAATCGGCGGGGCGCGTGCAGTCGGTTGCAGTGAAATTGGTTGTTGATCGCGAACGCGAAATTGAATCTTTTGTACCGGTGGAATATTGGTCTTTGGCCGCCGCGTGCAATGCGCATGGTGCAAAATTTAATGCATCGTTAGTATATGCAAATGGTCAGAAAATTGAAAAGATGACCATTGGAAATAAAGAACAAATGGACACTGTTCTGTCACACGTTGGTGTGCCTGAAATTGCGGCAACCGTCATTGCGATTGACAAGAAAAAGACATCACGTCGTGCCGCCGCACCATTTACCACCAGTACATTACAGCAAGAGGCCGCGCGCAAATTATACTTTTCGTCCAAACGCACAATGAGCATCGCACAAAAACTGTATGAACACGGTTTGATTACATACATGCGTACGGACGCAACGAATTTGTCGGCGGACGCGGTGAATGATATTCGCGCGTATATTGGTCGCACATATGGTGATGCGTTTGTTCCAAAATCACCAAACATTTATGTTACTAAATCCAAGAACGCACAAGAGGCGCACGAGGCAATTCGTCCAACACACTTTGACGACGCGATGCCAAATTTGTCAGGCGACGAAGAAAAATTATACAACCTGATTTGGAAACGTACGATTGCGTGCCAAATGACGAATGCAGAATTTGACAGTGTGGCCGCAGATATAGAAAACAATACACATAGCGCGATTTTCCATGCGGTTGGTACCACGCGCATATTTGATGGCTTTATGCGGGTATATACCGAATCACGCGATGACGATGCGGACACGGCGGAATCTAAATTGCCGGCACTGTCCGTGGGTGACGCGGTTACGATTACAGAACTGACACCTGAACAACACTTTACACAACCACCCGCACGTTATACCGAAGCGTCACTGGTTAAAAAACTGGAAGAATTGGGAATCGGGCGTCCATCAACCTATGCAACAATTATGTCGACAATCGTTGACCGCGGCTATGTTGAACAAGACAAACAACGTCGTTTCCACCCGACATCCGGTGGTTGGGTTATTGCGGCATATCTGGCCAAATATTTTAATGAATTGGTTGATGTGAACTTTACCGCAAAAACTGAAGATACATTGGACGATGTATCAAATGGCAAACAGGAAAAAGTTGCAGCGTTGCGTGCATTCTGGACACCAACAGAATCAATGATTGATGGCGCGCGCGGTATTAAAACAGCCGAAATTATCGACGAAATCAATCACGTTATGCATCACCACTTGTTCCCAGATGGCAATGATAAATGTCCAAAGTGTGGTGGAAAATTAGGTATCAAATTATCAAAATTTGGTGCATTTATCGGGTGCGAAAATTACCCAACATGTAATTATACCCAGCATTTATCAAACGTCGCCGCACCAGCATCAGACACGGTGGACACAATGGTAACACCCACAAATACACCTATTGATTTGGGTGATGGTATTTCATTCCGTGTCGGACGATTTGGTCCTTATGTGACCGACGGCCAGAAAAACGCCGCGGCGAAAAATTACACCGCCGACACAATCACGTTGGACGCGGCGCGCGAATTATTGGCGGGCGGCCCAAAGAAAGCAGAACCGATTGAACTGGGGAAAAATCCGGCAACAGACCAGATGATTTATTATTACCCAACGGGGCGTTATGGTGCATATATTTCATCGAACAAGGTAAATGTTTCGGTAAAATCACAACCTGATTTAGAAACGGCGATTGATTTAATCAACAACAAGAAACCAAGTACGCGTTTTCGTAAAAAAGCAAAGTAATGGCAAATTACGATAAAAATTTTACAGATGAATTGCGTACACGTCTGTCAATCGTGGACGTGGTGTCGCGTCGTGTGCCATTGACCAAAAAGGGGCAAAATTATTGGGGCTGTTGTCCATTTCATAATGAAAAAACGCCCAGTTTTTCTGTGAACGAAGACAAGGGGTTTTATCATTGTTTCGGGTGCGGCGAACATGGCGATATTATTTCGTTTACGATGAAATCGGAAAATGTTGGGTTTGTTGACGCAATCAAAGAACTGGCCGATATGGCAGGTATGAAATTGCCAGAATTCAAACCACGTGATCCGAAAATTGTCGCCCGCGAAGAATCGTACTTTGATATTATGGAACGCGCGGCGGCGGAATACCAAAAGCAATTATTTACACCCGCCGGCGCGATTGCATTGGAATACATTCGTCGTCGCGGATTTACCGATGATATGATAAAGAAGTATCGTTTGGGGTATGCGCCGAAAAATAATTTTATCGCAAATAAATTTATAAATACAAAACAAGATATTTTGCTGGGGACAGGTTTATGTCGGCGCGGTGATTATGGTATGTATGATTTCTTTCGCGATAAATTGATGTTTCCTATATTTTCAGCGCGCGGACAAATTGTCGCTTTTTCAGGTCGCAGTTTGGATGGTTCAGAACCCAAATATATCAACACATCGGACACGGAAATATTTCATAAACGTAAAACGATTTTTGGATTTAATTTTGCCCGCGAAAATATTCACCGCAATAATCGCACTATTATTGTAGAGGGGCAAATTGACGCCATTCAAATGCAATGCCACGGTTTTCCTGAAACGGTTGCACCATTAGGTACGGCATTGACCGAAGATCATTTGGCAATCCTGTGCAAGGCAAATCGTAATATCGTATTTTGTTTTGATGGCGATAATGCTGGACGCAAGGCCGCGGTTCGCGCCGCAGACATTGTTTTGCCGTTTGTGCGCGATGATTCCGATGTCAGATTTGCATTTGTTACCGGTGGCAAAGATCCGGACGAGGTTTTGAAAAATTCCGGTGCGGACGCCATGCGCGTGATTATTGATGCGGCGGAAAACCTGACCGATTTTTTGTGGAATACAGCGAACAACAATTATGTTATATCAACCCCAGGTGGACGTGCACAGGCGGAAAAATTCTTAAAATCTGAAACAGACAAAATTGCAGATGTGGCGTTGCGCGCGGAATATGAAAACGAATACAATTCGCGCAAGTTTAATCAGTGGCACAAATGGTCACGCAAACCACAATCGGCACAAATTGCCGTTCCCGAAATTGATGCAATTACGCGCAATACACTGGTATTTATCACAAACAAATTTCCAGAAATCGCGGAACGTCATGCGGAATTTTTAGCAAAACTGAATATTTCGTTGGATGGTGACGCGCCCGATATGAATATGGATGCGCGTGGTGCGGAACGTTATATCACGTCGTTAAAGTTGCAAAATTATCTGAAAAAATTACACGAACAAAAACAAAAGTTAACCACCGATATATTGCGTGGCAATGCGGACGATGACGCGCATGGGCGGATTTCCGCTATCGACAGCGAAATTGCAAAGTACACAGAAAAACTGGAACAAATGATTTCAGAGTGATTTTTTTCAACATGCATGCGTCATCTCTATCTTTATCATTTGGCACAACGGTTGTGTATAACAACGCCGAATTTAACCTGTCGCCGCGGGACAAGGTTGGTATTGTTGGTGTAAATGGCGCGGGCAAAACCACACTGTTCAAATTGATATTGGGTGAATTATCACCGGACGCGGGCCGCATTGATACCGGCGGCGCGCGATTGGGGTATTTACCACAGACAATCGAAATAACAAATCCAGAAATAACCGTTTGGGAATTTTTAACAACGGGGCGTCCAATCGCTAAACTGGAAGAACGCCTGCAAAACCTCTATCAACAAATTGCGGACACGCCCGATGACGCACAGGTTCAATCGGACATAGACAATATACAATCCGAACTGGATTATTACGAATGTTATACCGCCGAAGATACTTTGTTGGAAATTATCGACAATATGCATATTGATTCAGATATGCTGGACATGCGGTTGCGCGACCTGTCTGGTGGTCAAAAATCCAAGGTTGCATTTGCGCGATTATTATATTCTATGGCGGAAATTTTATTACTGGACGAACCGACAAATCATTTGGACGCAACGACCAAGGATTGGGTTTGTAATTACCTGAAAAAATATCATGGTATGGTTTTGATTATCAGTCACGATTGCGAATTTTTGAACAATATCGTGAACAAGATTCTGTATGTGGACAAAGTTGCCAAAAAGATATCTGTGTTTTCCGGAAACTATGATGATTATCATATAAAATTACGTGAATTAAAACGTGCCCGCGCCAAGGCGATTGAAAACCAAGAACGCCAGATTAAACACCTGTCTGATTTTGTGGCGCGCGCAAATGCCGCCAGTCCGACCAACCACGCGATGAAACACGCGGGTAATGTTTGTGCGGCGATTTTGGAACATGTGCTGAAAAACAGAATTGAACGCGAAACCGCGTATAAAAAATTAAAGATGGATTTATCGCCCATGCGTGATGGTGCCCGTTACCCGATTATGGTTGATAACCTGTGGTTTCGGTATCCAAATGCAAAGTTATTATACAGAAATTTATCATTTATTATCACGGGTGGTGAACGCTTTTTAATCTGTGGTGAAAATGGTACGGGTAAATCAACACTGCTGAAATTGATAATGGGTGTGCTTGCCCCAGAACGCGGAACGATTGATATAAACCCAAAAACCGACATTGCATACTATGCACAGGAATTAGAGGGATTGTCACCCGACAAAACAATTCTAGAAAATGTCGCCAGCGACGATTACACCGATCAACAACTGCGCGCGGTGCTGGCGAATTTCTTGTTCTATGATATGGACGTATTCAAACAGGTGTCTGTGCTGTCGCCTGGGGAACGCGCCCGCGTTGCATTGGCCAAGATTTTATTGCGCCGTGCAAATATACTGATTCTGGACGAACCAACGAATCACCTAGACCCCGAAACGCAACGCGTGATTGGTGATAATTTCAGGGATTTTACCGGCACAATTATCGTGGTCAGCCATAATCCGGACTTTGTCGAACAAATCGGTATTACCCGTATGTTGGTATTACCATCGGGCAGAATAGAGGATTATGACCACGAAAAATTGGAATATTATTACGCCGTAAACAGCGAAAAATAATAAAAAAAAGCCGGCATTTACCGGCCTTTTTTGATATTTTTTAATTGTTAAACAAGAAATGACAAATGTCGCCTTCTTGCATAACATATTCTTTGCCGACCAGACGCATTTTGCCGGCTTCTTTGACGGCAACCTCGCCCCCCAGCGCAATATAGTCCGCGGGCGAAATGATTTCGGCACGAATAAAACCTTTCTCGAAATCAGTGTGGATTTTACCGGCGGCCTGTGGCGCGGTCATACCACGTGTGATTGTCCATGCGTGCGCTTCCTTTGGGCCAACGGTGTAAAATGTTTGTAGGCCCAATGTCTCGTACCCCGTCTTGATAACCTGTTCCAGACCGGATTGTTTCAGTCCCAAATCGTCCAAGAACATTTTGCGTTCGTCTGGGTTTACAATCTGGGAAATTTCCATTTCGATTTTTGACGAAATTACCAACACAGGCGCGGTATCCCCATATTTTGCGCGCACGGTATCGGAATATTTATTACCGGTGGCGGCGGCTGATTCTTCGACATTGCATACATAAATTACCGGTTTGGCCGTCAACAGATTAAATAGTGATGCATCAACACCAGAATTACGCGCAGGTGTACCACTTTTTAGACCAGTGTAAATTGTATTTGCGTCCGATAATAATTTGATTGCATTCTTGTCCAGACCGTGCGCCTTTTTTTCCAGATTTTTAATCTGTTTTTCCATACTTTCCATATCGGCCAGCATCAGTTCTGTTTCAATCGTTTCAATATCGTCCAATGGATCAATACGACCATTTACGTGCACAATGTCGTCGTTTTCAAAACAGCGCACAACATGAATAATTGCATCGGTTGATAAAATATTACCCAAGAATTTATTACCCAACCCTTCGCCATTTGATGCGCCACGCACCAGACCCGCGATATCAACAATTTCCAGTTGTGTTGGAATAATTTTCGCACTGTTATCAACCGACGCCAATTTCAGCAGTGTTTCGTCCGGCACAACAACGCGACCGGTATTTGGTTCAATGGTGCAAAATGGATAGTTTTGCGCGTCTGCCGCCGCCGATTGTGTCAGTGCATTAAATAACGTAGATTTTCCAACATTTGGCAATCCAACAATTCCACAATTGAAACCCATAACTAAATCCTTTATAATGCCTGTAATATGTCATACATATGGAACGAATTCAATATAAAAACCATGCCGGCGGAAACCGTTGTTTTCCGCGATGGCGTGTTTTGCGCTGATTTATCAACATTGCCTGATTGTAATATTGATAAAACATACGAATTGCCTGTTCATGTAATATATGTTGGTGAAATTGCCGGTAAATGCCGGCTGGATTTGAATATTTCTGCGGCGAATCAATCCGTCATTTTAGACGTGCGTGTAAAAAATAATTTGCCGGCCTTTTTTGATATTTTTATCAAAAATACCGGTAAAAATTCTGAAATTCGTGGCGGGGTATTATTGGAAAATGCCGGTGATTTAACGTATAACATTACCGGTCAACATGCGGCCGACAACACCGCGATTTGTGTTAAAACAAAATTGATTGCGGAAAAAAATACAAAATCAAAATTGTCTGGTACGGCCGTAATTGAAAAAAATACGAAAAACGCGATTTCAGATATCGCGTTCGCGGCATTGGCGGACAAAAACGCGCGAATTGAATTTGTGCCCGCACAACGTATTTCGTCTGTACCAAAATCCGCCGACCATAGTGCGGCAATTTTCCACCCAACTGATTTTCAAATTGAATATTTACGCGAAGCGGGCCTGTCTGGGGCAGAGGTTACCCTTGCCACCCGCGAAGCATTTATGAATGATTTATAAGCCATCAAAAAAAGAATACAAAAAAGCGCCCGATAAAAACAATTTTATCGGACACAAAATAACCATAACCCAACCAGGCACGGATTTATTTTTTCTTGAAGCCCTGTTTGGCCTTTAACTTTGGATTCGCAGGATCAATCAAGATAACCTGTTTACCACGGCGAATTTGTTTAACATTGCCGCGTTTCTTCCAAGCTTTTAATGAACTCAAAAATTTCATATCTAAATCCTTTATTGCGTGGTGATTATAAACGCTTTTTGTAAAAAATCAAATAATTATTATATTTTTGTTGTAGTTGTAGGGCCTGTTGGTTTTGTTAAAAACTTTTGTGAACTTTTTTTGAACAAGTTTTCAACATTTTTTTTGCAAGATTTCTGGGGATTTTGTGTGCCACAGTTGAAAATATTGCGGAAATATGAACATGTCAATAAATGCGCAGTTTTCAGTATTTTTAACAAATTTAGGGGCTTGCTTTTTATACTTGTTGAAAACTGTTGAAATTGTTATAATTCCAACATTAGGGGGGATTTTATTAAAAATGAGACAGCGGGTACTGAAAGCATTGGCCAATCCGGCGCGCATATTTTATGTGCCCTATAACATGGCAATTTTGAACTTTGTGATTCAGTTCCTTGTTTTTATTGTAATTTTTGTTGCGTCACTGCTGTGGACAAATGGTAAAAATCCTGTTTCTCCGCTGTGGTTTTTGGTGTCGCTGTGTGTGGTTCATATGATAATGGCGACATTTACAAAGCGGGATCCCCAACTGGGCCAAATTTTGGCTGCAAAAATACAACTGTTCAAAAAGAAGATACCAAACAGATTAGCGGCATAAAAAATGAATGGATTTTTTGAATATTTCGCAGGCAGTGGTTTTCCCGTCACAACAATGATTATGGTCATTGCAGTGATTTTTATATTTGTTGTACTGATGATGTATTTGCCGGTACTAACGCGGCGAATATTACCTAAATTTGGTTATAAACACTATGCACGGTATTTACCGTTCCAGACCGTGTACAATGATGATTCACTGGAATTATCGGACGGGTCGCTGTTGCGTGTATATAGTGTTGCAGGTATCCAGACCAGTATGCAAGATGCCACCACGCGTGAAAAGTTTTTAGAATTACGCACACAATTGTTTAACCAAATTCGTGACCCAAATGTTGTAATGCGTTTCTTTATGACGCGCGATGCGACGGACGAAAATACGGATTATGAATTTGACCAGCCGGTTTTACAAAAGATTTACAACAAGTGGCAGGCCCAAGGGTTGCGTATTTTCCTGAATAATTATTATATTGTGTTACAAGTGTCGGGGGCGGGCGCGCGCGAAAAACTAAATCAATATGGTAATTATCTGGAATCTATATTGGCGGCATATCGACCGAAATTATTACGTAATAATTCCGCTGATAATATGGCGCGGTTTTTTGGGCGGATTTTATCCCCGATTACAAAACCCGCGCCCATTGTATGCGATAACCGTATTGCGGATTTGGTAACGGTTGATGATGTTGAATTTATGCATGATGGTATCGTGCGATATATCAGTGGTGGGTCACAGACGTTTGCGGCAATGATGTCATTCCGCACATCGCCGGATTATTTGGACGAAGAATTTTTCGATACAATTTCAACAATCCAGACCGAAATGATTTGTATGAATGCATTTCAGATTATGGGGACGGCGGATGTTGAAATGACACTGCGTCAGCGTCAGTCATCGGCCGATGATAACGAAACATCAACATTGGAACAGATTTCTGATGCGCAAAGTGCAATGGACGAAAATACAACAGGAAATCAATCGCTGGTAAATTATTACCCGCTGTTTATTCTGTTTGGGCGTTCGATTGATGAATTGAATCATTATGTTGATGAGTTCAAGAAGGTTTCGGCATCGTTTGGTGTTGCGCCAATTTGCGAAACGTATGCGGCGCGCGTATCGTGGTTTGCACAAATCCCAGGGTTTGATGTTTTCCCGCGCAGTTTCAAGTTACTGTCGCGGACGGCTGCAATTAGTATTCCTATGTCAACCCAGCCACGTGGGGTTGCAAACTGTGATTGGGGCCCAGGGCCGCTGGTGGTATTCCCAACCGCCCAAGGGACGCCGTATCAGTTCCAATTCCATGTATCGGACAAGCCGGCGGCGGTTGCGCATACATTAACAATCGGGCCAACAGGTGGCGGTAAAACAACGCTGTTTAGTTTCTTGATTGCGCAATCATTGCGTCACCCGAAATTAAAGGCATTCTTCTTTGACCGTAACAAGGGGGCGGAAATATTTACCCTGTCGGTTGGTGGCAAATACATCACCATGCAAGGCAAAGAGAAAAATGCCGCAGACAATTCATTTTTGACCCACCTGAATCCGCTGAAAATGCCGGACACGGCGGCAAATCGCGCGTTCTTGCGTCGTTGGTTTGCAATCATAACAGGGCAGTCAGACGCAAATTCTGCGGACGAAATCGCGCGCGCGGTGTCGGTGAATTTTGACTATCTGCCCGATCGCGACAGAATCTTGAAGAATTTGTGGGAGAGTTGCTTTGCATCAAACGGCAATATGCGACCGGCGTTGAAAAAGTGGATTGACCCATTGCAATATGGCGACATATTTAACGAAACGTCCGATACATTGGATTTGCAATCACGTTTGACCACGTTTGATTTTACTGAAATATTACAGGACGAAACACTTGCACCGGCGGTGATTTCTTATATTTTGCACAGAATCAATAATATCACGGTGTCAGGCGGCAATCCGTCGCTGATTATGATTGACGAAACCGCGCCTATGCTGGAAAACAAAATGTTCCGCGATAACTTTATCGCCGGCCTGCAAGAAGGGCGCAAGAATCGTCAGGCGTATATGGTTGCGTTCCAGCGTGCGAATGTTTTGGACAAACTGGGGATTGGCGACGTTGTGCGTGGTCAGGCACAAACGGTATTATTCTTCCGCAATCCGGCGGCGGACGCATCGGATTATCAGTACTGGAATTTGAATCCGCTGGAAATGGCATTTATTCAGGGCAAGGCGTATCCAAACCTGAAACGTGCGGTGTTATTGTCGCGACCGGTGACGGGCGAATCCGTGATTCTGAATACAGAATTGGGCGGATTGGGTAATTTGCTGCGTCTGTTTGAATCGGGGCGTTCGTCGGTATTGTTGGCCGAAGAATTGTACAAGCAATATGGCAATAATTTTGTGTCTGAATATTTGAAAAAGCAGGGCGCGGGGGATTTATAACAAAATGTTATGGCGGGGTGCTGTGGTTTTATTGGGCGTTTGCTGTGCGACAATGGCGCGCGCCGATGATTGCTTGGCATACAAACTGAACCCAAATGTAAATATCACCACGCCACAATGGGTCAAAGAGGTTGTACAACCCCTGCGGCCAATGGATTTATTGCACGGCAATGTGATTGCGACACTGGACGACAATTATGACATTATTGCCGATATTACATCAATCGAGGATGGTTTTTGCGTTGCGATAAAATCCGTAAACGCGTCGGTTGGGTACAGTAATTTCTTGGTACAAATTGATATGCGACACAGTCCATATTCGTGCTCTTATAATGCGATTTTGGCGCACGAAGATGGGCATATACGCGTGTATTTGTCGGTGATTGATGATTTTGCAGACGAACTGAAAACGTCTGTCTATGCGGCCGCAGATTCAATTACACCGATATTTGTGAAAAATTCGTCTGATATTTCGGCAGCGGTTGATGAACTGAATGCAGAATTACAGGCGCACCCTGATTTGATTTTGATAAAGCAAAAAATCAATGCCGCCCAAGAGGTACGTAACAAGCGCGTTGACCAAAACGACACCGGTGAAACACTGCGTCGCTGTTTTGAGTAATTTCTGACGTATATTTAAGCGTCGGCGGGTAAACAATGTAAGTTGTGCGGCAGTTCATTTACGACTTTGATAACATTTGCTTTAAGCGTCGGCGGGTAAACTTGCTCGGCTGAATGTTCCAGCCCTTCTTGTTTGCCTTTGATAACATTTGCTTTAAGCGTCGGCGGGTAAACCCGACCATCACGCTATCAGACTGATCAAACTCTCCTTTGATAACATTTGCTTTAAGCGTCGGCGGGTAAACTCATAATTGTAGCCGATTCGGTTGCCTTTGCTTTGATAACATTTGCTTTAAGCGTCGGCGGGTAAACCAACCGAAGCATTATTTGCTTGAATCTGACTATCTTTGATAACATTTGCTTTAAGCGTCGGCGGGTAAACTTTATCCAGTTTAGACGGCAAAACAAAAATATCAACTTTGATAACATTTGCTTTAAGCGTCGGCGGGTAAACGGAACAAATCTAAAACATCGGTGTCTGTGCCGTCCTTTGATAACATTTGCTTTAAGCGTCGGCGGGTAAACCAATACCTGTTCTAGTGCCGCTCACTTCACTACTTTGATAACATTTGCTTTAAGCGTCGGCGGGTAAACAGCAAATTCCCACGAGAACCAGCCTAAAAG
>CAVGNU010000003.1:0-90982 GCA_963630775.1 Bacteroides fragilis
AAAAATAAAACCGGCGATTGCCGGTTTTATTTTTTAATTCAGTGGTGCGCCCCAATGTTGTTGGATACTGCGTTCGGCATCCATCGGGCTGACCAATACCTGTGGTGTCAAGATAACCACCAGTGTATCACGCGTCGCCGATGTTTCACGCGAACCTGACAACGCCATAAAGTCCGGATCACCCAAGCCATAACGCGTATCATTATTGGTCTGCTTTTCAAACCCAGAAACAACCAACATTTGACCAGATTCCATAATAACCTCTTGCATGAAACTGCGCTCTTCAACCTCTGGCAACTGCAATGTAACCTCGCCAATGGTCTGGGTTGACATTTTCACCAATTCCCGAACAGACATACGGAACAACAACAGAATCTTGCCGTTTTCCAAAACATTCGGCAACAGTTGCATCGAGAACCCAGTTTCCAAATCGTCCTGATCAACCGTACTGGATTCAACCGTTGTAAAATTACGCGATTCAAAACGTTTGATATAACCCGTGGTCTTGGTATTGTTTACCGGCGCAACACGATTGCTGCGGGTTGTGACCCCAACATTGGTTACCAAGGACACCTTGCCCTGCTTTGCCAATGCCTCAATCAATGCGGTGCTGCCCGCTGCACGCGCCAACGAACTATTTTTTATCTGGTCTGGGGTATACGCACCAGAAACGGTTGATGATCCCTCGGTATGTGTCGCACCAGTCAACGCAGACACAGTATTTGACAGAACGGCGATGTTCATGGAACTGGTCTCGGTTGATGCCAAATTATTCTTTGGATTTGCAACAACATTCAGACCCGACGCACTGTTGATTGCCGCCGCCAGATTCAACCCGAATGCAGAATTATTAGATATGGACACCTGCAAAACCTTGACATCAATGGTCACCAACTGTGACAGACGTTTGTTCTGCTTGGCAATATAATCACTGACGCGCGACAGAACCGATGGCGGTGCGGTAACGGTGATTGTGCCCAAACTGCGCGATACGGTGAAATCTGCATTCTGAGCCTTGCCAATAATCCCCGAAATCGCCTTTTCAATTTCGTCCCATTCTTTCAATGTAGATTCCAATGCAACCTGATTACCATCATCGGTCTGAACCGCGGTCTGATATGACACGTCTGTACCCAACGCATATAATGTAAATGTCTTGGTTTCTGTTTCATAGAAAACAATTGACGTCTTGTCATAATACCACAGCAAATCCAAATCAGTCGCCACCTGTGATAACAGCCCCGACAATTTGCCAGTGTATGCAACATTGATTGTTCTCTTTAATTTTTCAGAATCCACCTGACTGTCAATCTTGACTGGAATGCCAGTTATTGAATGTACATCGTTTGCAAATACCTGTAATGTAACCGGTTCATTCAATAAAATTGTAACACCGGTATCGGTTTCGAATTGCGACGGCAAATTATTACGATGTTCCAGAACGGTTGATTTGCTGCCCAACCATACCCCTTCGGACATAGAAACGGTATCGCCACTGGCAACCTTGGCTGTGGGATTCTTGGCCATTTCAAATGCATCGTATGCATTGACAAAGTCCTGGTCGACAGTCGCCGCTACCTTGGCCGATTCACGTACCGTACACGCCGCCAACGCAACCCCCAACACACTGAACATAAATAACATCTTGAATGATTTTATCATTATTCTTTCTCCTACAGCAACACGATTGCGTTTTTATTCTTCGGTTGTAGATATCACCAATACACGGTTTCCCTTGTAGAACTTCGCATATGGAATTGGTGTTGCACGGCCAAAGTTACGAACCAATGCCGATGCCACGTCAACAAAACGCCCCTTGAATACCGCGCTGGCCTCAATCGGGTATTCGCGCGATGTCGCCCAAACCAAATCCCAACCTTCTTTGTCGCACCAGTTTTGCAAAACCTCGCGCAAGGTCTGACCATTGGCAACGACCCACGAGCGAACCTGATCGGTCAGTTTCACAGATGGTTCTGCGTCCGCAGATGCATTGACCGCAATTTCACTATCTTCATCTGCACCGGCCAAAATATTGCCGTTTTCATCAACCTTGTTCATACCCATCTTGGCTGCGAATGCAGAATACGCATCGGCATTCTTGTTGCAATTCTTGCGACCGCTGCGTGACACGGACAGAACACTGCCCCCGTCATCTTCCAACATTTCACGATGCAGCAATGGCATTTCAGAACCAGAATTGCATTCGTCATCAAACCCAACTGGAATTTGTGTTCCGTGCAACATATTCGCCCCGCCCGACCAATCACCATAGCCGGCGTTCGTGCCCAGATTGAAATTATTTTCAACAACCAAGTCCGTGCCAATCTTTGACACAATGCGAATATTGTCGGACTGTTTATCCTTGGCACACGCGCCATCTTCGCAGGCAACCTCTACGTCCGCATCAGAACCCGCAATTGGCCACACTGGCACAGCCGTTGTTGTTTGCGTTTCTGCTGTAGTGTCGGTCTGAACTGATTGATTTTCATCAACCGTCTTGTCTTGGGAATAAAAAACCTCACTCGTTACAACCTGTGGCAACGATTCTGCGGCAAAGCAATAGCCGGCCGCGGTTGCAAACATTGCGACAATAAAAATCTTGCGGAACATAAAACTTCCTTTCCTGAATAAGTTATCTTATTTATTGTACTTATTATAACAATTTGACCGAATCTGTGCAAGACCAAATCGCACCAGCACGAATTTATATTTGCAAGATAAAATCGCACGAATCGGCAAAAGATGTTATACTGTCTGCGACAATATCTAATTTTAGGGGACGAATATGCAAAACATATTGATTTTAAGTGGTATTTCTGTGGTTATTATTATTTCCATCGTGATTGCAACGTTGATTTTTGCCATAAACCGCCGCATACGCAATCTGGAAAAGACACTGACATACCAATACAATCTGATTGTAAAAATTCAATCCGTTTTGAAAAACAAGTCCGCAACAAACGCCGTCGCCGAACACGCGGAAGTGATTTATCAAGACCTGTTACAACACCTGATCCCAATCATGGCAGCGATTGATATTATGCCACGCGCAACCCCCGAACACCCACTGTGGCGTGCACTGGGTGGCATTTTGGACGAATACAACAAGAACCCATTTGTACTGGAAAAATTGCGTCGTTGTATTAAACTGGATTCAGAGGTTGCCCGCAGCGTCGACAATTATATGAGCCGTGCAGACGCGTTTTTACAGCATCTGACCACCACCGAACCCGAGGGTATTTTGTCTGCGACATTTACCGATGGGTTGCTGGGCCAGTCGCTGACGTTCTTTGCGCAAGCACGCACGCTGGCGGCACAAAGTAACGAGTAAATGGCAAAATTGACCGAAGATCTTGTCCGTGAAATTTCCAGCATTCGGGGCGAACCCGCATGGTTGACTGATTGGCGTGTGGCGGCGTTTCATGCATGGACACGGATGCGCGAACCACACTGGGCCGAATTTGAATACGCCCCGATTGATTACGACGCATTGAATTACTATAATGAACCCGCCCCGATTGATAATTCCGACCTGCGCGAAACATACGATAAAATGGGATTGCCTGAATCGGAAAAACGCGCCCTGATGGGAATGGCAACCGATACAGTTATCGACAGTCGTTCTGTGCACACATCGTACACCGCCGAACTGGAAAAATTGGGGATTATATTCTTGCCATTTTCAGACGCGGTAAAAAAATACCCCGAATTGGTTAAAAAATATCTGGGTCATGTTGTACCGGCAACCGACAATTTCTTTGCCGCATTGAATGCCGCGGTATTTTCAGACGGTACATTTGTGTACGTCCCGCCACACACAAAATGTCCCATTGATTTGGCCAGTTATTTCAGAATTGAAACTGCTAAAATTGGTCAGTTTGAACGCACCCTGATTATCGCCGATTGCGGTGCAGAATTATCGTATATGGAGGGGTGCAGTGCCCCACGCCGTCCAAACCACCAATTGCACAGTGGGGTTGTTGAAATCATTGCATTGGACACGGCGCGCGTTAAATACGCAACCGTTCAAAACTGGTATGCAGGCGCGCCTGCGCGTGGCAAAAATATTGGTGGAATATTGAATTTTGTGACCAAACGTGGCCGCGCCGAAAAAAACGCAACCATTGATTGGACACAGGTTGAGGTCGGGTCCGCTATGACGTGGAAATATCCATCAACAATTTTGGCAGGCGATGGCGCACACAGTGATTTTTATTCACTGACCATTACGCGGGGCGCGCAACTGGCCGATACGGGGACAAAGATGATTCACATCGGCAACAACACCGTTTCGAACATTGTGTCATATGGTGTGGCAACCGATGCATCACAACAAACATTTCGCAGTTTGGTTTCTTTTTCAGGGCGCGGCGGTAAAAACGCATCAAAATGCGACACGCGTATAATCGGCAATGATGCCACGGCAAATACACTGCCCACAATCATTCACACAAACGGCGAAAACACCCAGAGTCACGAGGCCACCACCGGTGCAATCGACGCAAATCAATTATTGTTCTTGATGCAGTCAGGCATTGCAGAGGACGAAGCAACCGCCCTGATTATCGGCGCATCGGCGGCCCCGATTATATCACGCCTACCGATGGAATTTCTGGTGGAATCAAAACAACTGATTCAAATGGCATTGTCAAAAAACTAAGTACAGGAATATAAACATGCTGGAAATAAAAAATTTATCTGTATCACTGGACGGCAAAGAATTATTGCACGACGTAAATATGACCGTCGCGCGCGGGGCGCGGCACTTGCTGGCGGGACACAATGGATCGGGCAAATCAACATTGGCCGCCGTTATTGCCGGCAATCCAATGTACCAAATTGATAGTGGCGAAATAATTTTTGACGGTCGCGACATCACACACGAAAACGCGACAACGCGCGCATTGCTGGGTATATTTCTGGGCGCACAAAATGTTCCTGAAATCCCAGGGCTGACGGTGCTGAGTTTTCTGAAACATTCCGTCACCGCGCACGCACATTTCAAAACGGGCCGCGATTTATCAATGGGCGAATTTTTGCAGACCTTGGAACACGTCCGCGATGAATTAAATATTCCAAAAGAATGGCTGAATCGCAGTATCAACGTCGGTTTTTCTGGGGGTGAACGCAAGCGTTTAATGTTGTTGCGCCTACAAATGATTGCGCCCATATTTGCAATGCTGGACGAACCGGATTCCGGTGCGGACGCCGATACCCAGAAATTGATTGCGCAAACAATTCATGATATGCCTGACACAACATTTATGTTTATCAGTCACCAGCCAACATTTACGTCCATGGTCGGCGCGTCTGATATAACAACTTTGTCCGGCGGCCATATTATGGTAAAATAGGGATGACAAATAAAAACAAAAAAAGGAAATAACATGTCTGAAAACAAATCACAATGTCTGATGTCATGGATTTTGTGGCGTCCGCTGAAATTTGCATTGACGCTGTTGGGATTGGGTATCGCGGTGATGATACCGTATGAAATTGTTCTGAATACAATCGGTGTGGCGGTCGCAATGTGGACGCTGGGGATTTTATCGATTGCGGCGATTGTGTTTGCCATCTATTCGCTGTTTCATTGCCTGCCCCACAATAATCTGGACAGATACAGTTTTGTTGCACTGGAAAATGCACAAGCGTACGTTCTGGCACTGGCGGTATTTGTCGCAATGTTGGCCATTATGCAGGCCCAGTCATTCTTGTTCTCGCTGGCAATGATGGGCACGGCAGGCAATGTGATATTTGTGCTGTTGGCGGCGGGGCTGTTTATTGCATATGCATACTTGGTCGGGTTGTCGTTGGCAAATATGTATGCCAAATTCCGCCGTGGCCGCGCAATGAGTATTCCAACATGGAAAATCATTTGCAGCATCCCATTTGGATTTAACCTGATTTGGATTCCGGGCTATATTTTGCCCGACGAAAAAGCACCCAAGACACCCGTGATTCCAATTCATGCGCCATGGTATACAAACCTGACAAATTGGATTGTATCGCACCCATCGCGTACAATATCATCATTCGCGATTCTGACACTGTTCACCGGATTTATGTTCGGGGTTCAAACAATATTCTGGACATGCGCGGCGGTATTGCTGTTTGCAATATGGGTATCGGTCGTTGGTACAAAGCGTTTTTGTAAAAACATTGGCGGTGCATACGCAACCGTCGCCGTCGTGCTGAACATCATTATGATTTTGACAATATCGGTAATTACGTATCAACAGATAGCACAAATCAGCGCATCTGAAAATATTGCCATAACGGTCATGGATACAATACAAAACACAAACCAGTAAAAACGCGCTATGTGCATCATATCGCGGCACAGGGGGATTTTATGAACGGAATAATTTTACTTGCAGGATTCATTTTTGTTCTGTGGTTGGGACGTGCGATTTTAATTCCACTGTTGGTCGCAACGTTCTTGTGGTATTTGATAAATGCCATATCTGCATATTGTCGCAAGGTATTTCCACTGCGCGATGTGGACGCGCGACGTATGTATCCAATTGCAACGCGTGCATTTGATTGGCTGTCTAATATCATCGCCCTGTGCACAATGGCGGGTTTGCTGTACCTGTTTGCGTCACAGGTACGCCCGATGTTTTCAGAATTGTTTATCGCCCTGCCTACGATTCAGCGTAAACTGATTGAAATCGGCGTCACGTTATCCGGCACGCTGGGATTGCGGTTTGATGCATCATTATTGCCAAATGTTACCAGAATCGCCAGCAGCATCGGAACATCATTGGCCGGCATCGCAACTTCGGTTGGCTTGATTTGCATATACCTGTTATTCATGTTTGTGGAACAGACAACATTTGATAAAAAATTCGCAGCCCTGTTTCCAAATAAAACGCAATTCAAAAAGATGCGTTATATTGTGAACAGCATCGATGCCAACATGAAAAAATACCTGTTTATGAAGACCCTGATTTCTGCGGCGACGGGCCTGCTGTCATACCTGTGGCTGCACGCCATCGGTTTGGAATTTGCGGGCGTATGGGCATTTATAGTATTTATCGCAAACTATATTCCAACAATTGGCGCAATCGTGGCGTGCGGCCTGCCCATTATGTTTTCGTTGGCAACCGCCCCAACCTTGCATCAACCAATTCTGGTGGCAATCGGCTTGATTGGTCTGCAAATATTACTGGGCAATATTATTGAACCAAAGTTGACAGGTCAAACGCTGAACCTGTCAACGCTGGCAATATTGATAAACTTGGTATTCTGGGGCATGATTTGGGGTATTGCTGGTATGTTTTTCAGTGTACCATTATTGGTGGCAACATTTATTATCACTGCACAATTTGATTCCACACGTTGGATTGCGGTATTGCTGTCTGCGGACGGAAAAATTCCGGACAAGCGCGACGAATAAAATCGCGCTATGTACATTGAATCTGGGCTTTTTTGATTATTGCGCGCGACGCATCATGGCGATTGCGTTTTCCAAAATTACGCGTGCAGATTCTGAATCCAATTTTGTTTTTATGTCCCCACGGCGGACGCGCCCCATATCATCTTGGGCGGCGGTACTGGAATAACTCTCGTCAATAAAAGCGATTGGAATGTCGGTCAGTTTTTCAATCGCCGCCGCACAATCACGAACGCGCACGGTCGTATCTGATTCCGTGCCATCACCATGCAACGGCAAACCAATGATGATTCCAACCGCCTGTTCTGTGATGGCAACATCAACTATTTTGACTGGAATATCATTTGGATTTTTAACAACAATTTGCGGTCGCACAAACAAAAATTCACGTGATGCGTCTGACACGGCAACACCTGTACGCGTTGCCCCCCAATCAATTCCGATTATGCGTCCACTGCGCGGAAAACCCTTGAAATCTGGCAGAATCATTGTATAATTTCCTCTGATTAAATAATAGGATCTGAAATGGCGTTTAGCAAGCAACAATTACAGAAATTTGCCAATCTGATCAGAATTGAAATTTCTGACGAAAAACTGGAACAAATGAATATTGATTCCGTAATTGATTGGCTGGACAAATTACAGAAAATCGATACCCGCGGTATTGAACCAATGTTAAACCCAGCGCAGCATAAACTGCCACAGCGCGCGGACATTGTCACCGACGGAAATATTCGTGATGCGGTCATGGCAAATACCCCCGACAAGGCAGGTGTATCACGTGGCTATTTTGCGGTACCCAAGGTTATGGACGGTGAATAAAATGATTGATTTTACGATTACACAGGCATTACAGAAATTAAAATCACGCGCCATCAGCGCAACTGAATTGACACGTGCATATTTGAACCGATTTGACCGATTTGGCGAAAAATTAAATTGCTATATCACCATGACGCCTGATCGCGCATTGGCGGACGCCGCGGCGGCCGACGCACGCTATGCCGATGGCACGGCTGGCGTACTGGACGGCATTCCTATCGGGATGAAGGATTTATTCGCCACCCGTGGTATTCGCACAACGGCGGCATCGCACATGTTGGAAAACTTTGTTCCGGAATACGAATCAACTGTATCCCAGAAATTTATTGATGCGGGCACTGTCCTGTTGGGTAAAACCAATTTGGACGAATTTGCCATGGGCACATTCAGCAAGACCAGTTTCTTCGGCGCACCGGTAAATCCATGGCAACTGTCACGTCGCCTGACGGCGGGCGGTTCATCGGGCGGTTCAACCAGTGCGGTTGCAGGCGGTCTGGCCATGGCGGCAACTGGTACAGACACAGGTGGTTCAATTCGCTTTCCGTCTGCAATTACGGGTCTGGTTGGTATGAAACCCACCTATGGTTTGTGCAGTCGCTGGGGCTGCGTCGCATTCGCATCCAGTTTGGATACCCCCGGCCCTATCGCACGCACCGCCGATGATGCAGCGTTGATGCTGTCTGTGATGGCGGGTCATGACCCAAAGGATTCCACCAGCGCAGAAAATGGTTTCCCATTCAGTGGTGAATTGCAACCAATCGTAGGCAGTGGTAAAAAATTACGCGTTGGCGTTATCAAAGAATTTGCGGACGTAAAAATATCACCTGATATGAAACACCTGTTTGATGCCCGCATTGCGGATTTGAAATCCGCAGGCGCAGAAATCATAGAAGTATCAATTCCAAACATTTTGGACGCATTGGCGGCATATTATATCATCGCCCCGGCCGAGGCATCATCAAATCTGGCCCGTTATGACGGTATGCGTTATGGCCTGCGAGTAGAAGGGTCTGATTTAATCGACACATATAAAAAGACCCGCGCCACTGGATTCGGCACAGAGGTTCAGCGTCGTATGATTATCGGTACGGCGGTTCTGTCCAGTGAATCGTACGAGGTGTATTTTATGCAGGCCGCACGTGTTCGCCGCATGATTGCCGACAGTTTTACCACCGCATTTGACCAGTGCGATTTAATAGTGTGTCCATCCAGTGCCGGCACTGCAATGCCACTGGATTCAGATTTGACACCATTGGAATACTATGCATTGGATTTGTTCACCGTTGCAATGAACTTGGCGGGCGTACCGGCATGCAGCGTACCTGCGGGTTTGGCGGAAAACGGACTGCCGCTGGGTATGCAGGTTGTTGGTCGTTGCTTTGACGATATGCGTGTTTTACAATTAGCAAAACATATCCAAGAATTTGGTGGCGTTGATAATCGCCCAACCGTAATCATGGGAGAATAAAAAAGCGCGCGAAACGCACGCAAAAATAAAAATGGTGGCTAGGAACGGAATCGAACCGCTGACACAGGGATTTTCAGTCCCTTGCTCTACCAACTGAGCTACCTAGCCAACGGACGCCATAATAAGATACGAAAAGACAAAAAGCAAGGAAAAAGAAAAATGTTTACGATAAAGGGTAAAACAACAGATTGGGAATTGGTTATCGGGCTGGAAACACATATCGAAGTGTTGTCTAAATCCAAACTGTTCAGTGGTGCATCGGCGGATTATAATCCAACCGTTGCCCCAAATACTCAGGTTTCTATGGTTGACGTGGCAATGCCTGGTATGTTGCCGGTACTGAATGAATATTGCGTTGAACAGGCAATTAAAATGGGATTGGGGCTGAATGCCGAAATATCACGCCACAGCAAATTCGCCCGTAAACAATATTTTTACCCTGACCTGCCCCAAGGGTATCAGATTTCACAACCTGCCGAAGAACCGCCGGTTGTTGGCCGTGGCTGGGTTGAAATCATGGGCGACGATGGCAATCCTAAAAAGATTTTGATTGAACGTGCGCACTTGGAACAAGACGCCGGTAAATTAAAACACGACGTTCACCCAACGAAATCATTTGCGGACTATAACCGCACGGGTGTTGCACTGTTGGAAATCGTGACATTCTTGGACGTTAAAAACCCAGAAAACAATTCGTACATTTCTTCCCCTGACGAGGCCGAACGTTACCTGCGCGAAATTCGTGAAATCGCACGCGCATTGGGTGTGTCCAAGGCAAACATGGAAGAAGGTTCCATGCGTGCGGACGTGAACGTATCTGTGCGTCCAGTTGGTGACACAAAATTCCGCACCCGCACAGAAACAAAAAACATGGTGTCATTCAAATTTATTAAATCCGCCATCGAGTACGAGGCCCGCCGTCAAATCGAAATCTATGAAAACGGTGGCATAGTATCACAGGACACAATGCGCTATAATCAAGGTGACGGTACAACATCCGTAATGCGCAGCAAAGAAGACGCGCTGGATTATCGTTATTTCCCAGATCCCGATTTGTTGCCATTGGATATCACCGATGACCAAATTGAACGCATCAGAAAAACAATGCCTGAATTACCGGCGGCAACGCGCGCACGCTATGTAACAGAATACGGCCTGTCCGAATATGATGCGGCACGTTTGACCGAATCAACCGACATTTCCAAATGGTTTGATACGGCCGTCGCGGGCAATGCATCGCACGCAAAATCAATCGCCAACTGGTTGATTTCAGAACTGTTTGCACACCCCGAAAATTGGGACGTCAAAAACGCTGTGGATACAGCTGACAGCGGCATGCCGCGTATTATTCGCCCATCAGATTTGTCTGAATTGGTCGACATGATTGTGGCAAATGAAATCAATGGCAAACAGGCCAAAGATATCTTTATCAAAATGCTGGATGGCGAAAATGGCACGCCGCGCGAAATTGCCGACAAATTTGGCATGAAACAAATCACCGACACATCTGCGATCGAGGCCACTGTTGATGAGATTATCGCGGCATCTGCCCCCCAGGTTGCACAGTACAAGGCAGGCAAAACAGGTTTGTTGGGATTCTTTGTCGGCGGCGTAATGCGCGCCACACATGGCAAGGCAAACCCAGCCGTTGTAAACGAAATCTTGTTACGGAAATTATCATAACCACAAAAAAACAAAAGGACGCACAATGAAAGTAGTTGCTATCGTTGAAAACAATGTAATCACCGGTGTTCGTTATGGCACGATTGATGTTCATGCACCTGAAATCAAGCGCGAGGCCGCACACACATACGCACATGTCCAGCGCATTCAAGCAGCACGTGCCAAGAAAATCCGCAACAAACACACAAAACAGAAATAAAGTCAGATATGCAGAAATTCTTTATCCAGACATTCGGCTGTCAAATGAACGTTTATGACGGCCAGCGTATTGCGGCCATGTTGTCGGCGCGTGGTCTGACCCAGACCGACAGTGTTGCCGATGCCGACATTATCATTTTGAACACATGCGCCGTTCGTGCCAAGGCCACGGACAAGGTATTTTCCGCACTGGGACGTGTGCGCAAGGCAAAAAAGCCATCTGCCCTGTTCGGCATTGTTGGTTGCGTTGCGCGCGAATCTGGGGCGGACGCATTTCGCCGGATTCCGGATTTGAATTTCGTGTTGGGCCCGCAAAGTTATCATAAACTGCCCGAAATTCTGGACAACCCAGACGCACGTTTATTAAACATTGATTTGGGTGGTCTGGAAAAATTTGATGAATTACCACAAATGACACGCAGCCCCGTTGTTGCATACGTTCCAATCCAAGAGGGTTGCAACCACTGTTGCACATACTGCATCGTTCCATATACCCGTGGGCGCGAGGTTTCGCGTAAATATGACGACATTATGCGCGATGTGACGCACGCGGCGAACACCGGCGCGGTTGAAATATGCTTTCTTGGGCAAAACGTCAATGGCTATAAATACACGGACGAAAACGGCAAATTGTGGCGTCTGTCCGATTTAATTCGTGCAACCGCAAAATTGAACGCTGTCAAACGCATACGCTTTACGTCCAGTTACCCAACAGAAATGACTGATGATTTGATTGAAATGTTTGCAATCGAACCAAAGTTATTGCCATTTTTGAACATGCCTATACAAAGTGGGTCACCCGATGTATTGACAAGAATGAACCGCCCTTATTCGCTAAATCTATATATAGATATAGTTGACAAATTGCGTCGCGCACGTCCGGACATTCAAATTTCCAGCGACTTTATTGTCGGATTCCCTGGTGAAACAGATGACGATTTTGAACAGACGATGCAAATCGCCAAACAAATAAAATACATCAATTCATACTCGTTCAAATATTCCCCCCGCCCGAATACCGCGGCGGCGGTTATGCCAGACCAGATACCAGAAAATATCAAGGCCGCGCGTCTGGCCAAACTGGATGGGTATTTGAATGAATTACAGCGTGACTTTAACACCGCATGCGTTGGACGTGTTTTGCCATGCCTGTGCGAAGGGCCCGACAAGACCGGTCGCCACATGATATACCGCACACCATATATGCAACAATGCGTTGTTGATGCAGACGACGATGCCCCAACAATGGCGAACATAAAAATCACCGCCGCAAACAAGGCGTCCCTGCACGGCGAATTGGTGACAGAATAAAAATCAGAATTCTGCGCGTAATAATATTCCCGCTTGGTACGATGTGCCAAGCGTATTATTTATCACACCAATTTGGACATCGCCGCCTGCGGCGTCGGCCACCGACCACACAGACATACGCGCCATTGCGGCAACACCATCATCGGTATCGGCACGTATCTGCGTGCCATATTCATATTTCAAATGCGCGTCCCCTGCCCCTGTGGAAATATTTAATCCGACATATTCACGGGTATCGGTGTCACGTTGTTCCACAACCGATGCACGTGACATTGTTATTCCCGCGATTGGCGCAAACACAAATTTATCACCCGCATTCATACGCGCGCCCAAACTGAACCCACCATAGTAATTTGTGCCATCTGGCGCGGTATCAATTTTATCATTGCCGGCATACACAAAATCCGCATCAAATTTTGCGACCGTCGCACCAATATGCATCATACCGAACAGTTCGCCATTATCATAATACGTATGCAGTGTCGCACCATATAACCGTGCGGCAAAATCATTTATATCATCACTGGCATCAATACGCCCAACATAGCCGTCAATTTTTGCACCAAACGAATCGGTAAATTTCGCACCAACCGCACCACCAATCGTTTCGATTGTAAAGTCATCATTATAAACAAACGTACCCGCTGTCGATAGACCTGAGCGCGGCATAGCTGGATTTTGCTCCAAATCTATAAAGTCAGAAATTGCCCGCACAGGTCGCATTAAATTTATCGGATTTATGCGTACCGAACGTGACATAACATCACGCAATTCACGCATATTATTTGCACCGTCCAATGCGCGCACTAATTTATCGTTTGGTCTGGCATATCGGACAAAATTTATAAACGTACCCGTGTCATCTTTTAATATCTTTGCATAATCTGTTTCACGAACTATATCGGCATAGATTGCATCATCACGCGCATACGTCCGCACCGTCATCAGCGGATTAGACAAATTTGCAATCACCGACACACGACCCGTATCGCCAATATCGTACAACAGTGGCGTACCCGCCAACCGCGTAATGTCCGTAATATATAAATCAACATTACCGCGGACGGTTGCCATGACAGGTGCAGTGGTATCAAACAAAATTGATGAGTTTTCCAAAATAATATTTTTGTGGTGGATTTCCAAAATCCCCGACATAGACAACATGTTTGCATCATGCACCAACACATCAGGGGTAACGTTGGCCCCAATACTGTTTATATCTGCCTGCGAACTCACCAGTTGCACGACCGACGCAGCATCATCAAAATTCACGTCCATTTGTCCCCGATTACGAATGTGCAATTCACAACCTGAACATACATTGATATTACCACTCAATGTGCCATCGTTTTCCAGAATAATGGACGCGTTTGTGAATATATTATCAACACTTACACTTGCACCAGGGCGAATTTCTACATTTTCATTCCATGTCATACGCGAGGCAATTACATCACGAAAAACACTGACCGCGCCGGCATTTGCCGCGCACAACGCAAAAAATACTGCAAAAGGAAATATTCCCGCATGTCGCATGTGCCCAGATTAGCACACAAGAAATATTTCTTAAAGCATTAAAATACCCCCGCCTATGGGGGGCATTTACATTAAAACAAAAATCAAAAATTACCACACTTGACCGATTGTACCCCATGCGGCTTTATAACCGCCGTCACGTTCCAGATACAATTTTGCATTATTCAGTTGCTGTGCGGTCAGTCCACGAATCATAAAGGATTCCTGCAATCTGCCGGCATTGGCAATTTTCAGCGTTGGCAATGTCATTGGCATTGCAGAATTGCTGCAACACATGCCACTGGTGCATGGCTTGCACTGGTGCACGCGCATTGTATAAACTTTGCCTGGGCGCAGGTCTTTCAAATCAACTTCCATTTTCAGGCCAGCATCTGTTTCGGCAAATTTAATTGTGCCCATTTCCGATTCGCCACCGCGGCTGCTGTGGGTGTACATTTTTGCACCAACGCGGTTCACATCGGCTTCTTCGTATGTCTGATAGAACATAACGGCCTCGACCTGCTGTTTGGGCGCGGGGGCGCGATGATGTTTCTTTGGACCACACATTGTGCTGCACCCCGCCAGCAATACCGTCAAACCGATAATTGATGACAATGTTAAAATTTTTCCTGACATAGTTTTCATAGTAAGAACTCCTTTCGTTCCTTGTGGGTTATACGACAGATATTTTATATCTTTTATGACACTTTTTCGCCAGGTTTGAATCCCTAGGAATTACTGGATTTCATGCACATAGCGCGTTTTTATGCTATATGTTTTATGTACAATAATGTCCGCACCGCAAACGGCATTGCCAATACATGTTGTAATAAAAATGCAGCAACATAATTACGCGGAAACGCAATCAAATATTGCACCAAATTTATCACGTGTCCCGTTTCAATAATCGGTGCGATAAACGTCATTGTTCCCGCCATACACGCCGTCATCATAAATGGAATATACCGCATCAAACCGAATCGAATTGCCACACGTTGCACCAATGGCACAACGATAAAAAAATTCAACGCAACCGCAAACGCATATATCGGCAAGTAACCACCACAGAAGGTTGCTACATTCAGAACCCCATGAATCCACAGATTCAATGTCATCATACCAATGACCATAATAAAACTGTTTGCCAAACAAAATATAACCGATTCGATTTTCGTTTCTGGTTTGATATGAATATTACTCATTTTTTACTCCATAAAAAAGCAGTGTCTGCAACTGGACTTATGTGTTACAGGCACTGCGCGTCGTTATTGTTTCTTGAATTTTGTATCGGGCATTATAAATACAATTTCGCCCGCAGTCAAGTTTTTCAACGCGCGCACAAGATACAAATGATAAAAACGCCGGATTTCATGCACATAGCGCATAAAAACACCCGCAATAAATGCGGGTGCTCGTCATGCTAAATATTTGCATCAGAACATAAATCTGATACCAACGTCACCGCCAAAATTATGCAGGCCAGAATTGACGTCTGCGTATGTGTAACGCGCTGCCAAATCAACTGCAAAGTATTCCATTTCAAATGTCATACCCAATGTTCCCATTGCAGCGACACTGCCACGATCTTGGTGATGATTATGGACGGCTGGAACTTTACGTGTAACTTCGGAAAATGCCGCACCGACCCCCAAACCAAAGAATGGGCGAACGGTATGATAGCCACCAAATTCCCAATACGTATTGACCAACAATGTCTGCAACTTTGCATCGACATCAACTTTCTGGGTTGTGCCGAATGTGTCGTTGTCTTTTACCTTGCTGAAAAAAGACCATTCAACTTCGCTGCGGACGGTATCGCAAATTTCCAAACCTAATGCCGCACGACCTTGCCATTCCATATCGCCAATGGATTCTTTGTGGCCATTGTAACTGTAATTCATGTTGGTGTAACCCAAACCACCGCGCAACGCGATGTATGGATCCAGACCAAACATCTGCCAATCACTGCCACCCTTTTGTGTGCCAGCGAACGCTGGGCACGCCATTAGTACGGCCAGTGTTGAAATAACTATTTTTTTCATTTTTGCTCCTTTTAGGTTTTTATGGTTATAAAAACAGTTTCATGTCAACACTGTGATTCTATCAGAGCAAATATCATCTTTGCATAGGTATGGATTCCACGGGTCGCGCCCAGTAACATAAACGGATTATTTTACGCACGACAAAAATAAAAAACGCCGACAAGCGGCGTTTATCATCTCGTGGTGGACGCGCAGGGACTCGAACCCTGGACCCACTGATTAAGAGTCAGTTGCTCTACCAACTGAGCTACGCATCCAGAACTGTTAAACTGTGGCAATTATATATCTTTTCGGCCAGTTTGCAAGTATTTATTGTGCGCCCGCGCATCAGCGCAAATACGATGATGGATTATACGCCTTTGTCCCCTTGCGGATTTCAAAGTGTAATTGTGGCTGGTCAACCTTGCCCGTTGCGCCAACTGTCCCGATTTTCTGGCCAACCGACACGCGTGCACCGCGGCGCACCGACATAGAATCCATATGCGCATAGACCGTCATCCACCCGCCAGAATGCTGGATTATGACCAGATTGCCCATACCTTTGACCTCGTTCCCTGCATATGCCACAACGCCGTTTTCCGCCGCCTTGACCGCCGTGCCACGTGATGCGCCGATGTTTATGCCATCGTTAAACAGCCCGCCTGATTTCGCGCCATAGTGCGACAAAACCTTGCCCCGCACCGGCCACGAGAATTTTGACGACGACCGCGCCGCAATCGACGGTAATTTCTTGTTCGGATCTGATGAAATCTTTTGTTGCGCATGTTTTACTGGTTGCGTTTTGGTGGCGGTCTGCATCACACTCTTTGCACCGCCCTTGGTTGTTGCTGCGGCGGGTGGTGTACCGTATTTTGATTGTGCGGGTGTAACAGCCGGCGTAGTTTTTGTCACTGGTGCAGCCACGGTCGCACGCACGGGTGCAGAAGTCAAATCAGGCACTTTTAATTTTTGGCCCACCGACAACGCAAATGGTGCAGAAATATTATTCATAACCGCCAAATCATTCACAGGAACAGAATATTTACGCGACAGCGAATACAATGTATCGCCCGCTACAACCGTAATTTCGCGCAACTTTACGCGCGTGGTTGTATTGGTCTGCGTGGACGCATCACGCGCGTGATATTCCGGCACATTCAGATAATCATCTGTTGTAATTTCGGTGGTGCGCGTATCAACCGCATCTGTCTTGTCATCTGGCGCGGGCGCGGCGGTATTATCCGCAATCACGGGTTCCCCATACAATGCGGTTGCCGACACATCGTCCGCCCCACCCTGTGGCGGGATAATATAGTCATCAACCGACGCATACATAACATAGTCGTTCGCGCCAACCGAACCATAGAGTTCCGGCGACGCATACACGCCATAGTCCGATGCCGCCGAGTTATAAATTTCTGGCTGTGTATTGGGGTCGGCCAACAACGCCGGATACCGCGCAGTAATAAATTCACCCACCGTATCAGGCAACGACACAATTTTTGGTTGTAAATCGCACCCCACGATTATGGGCACAATCGCATATAAAAGAAATCTCTGTATTTTTCTCACACGGAAATTATATCACAAAACAATGCATAAAGGAAAACAAACTTCATCAATCTGTGTCGCGCCGCATAAATAAAATGCTAATTTCAAACAGTGCCCACATCGGCAATCCCAGCGCAATCTGAGACACGATGTCCGGCGGGGTCAATACTGCCGCCACAATTGCAATCAGCACAATCGCATAACGGCGCGCACGCACCACACGTGACCGCGGCAACACCCCAAAACGATTTAACAGAACCAATACCAACGGCAACTGAAACGCGATACCGAACACGCGCAACAGCCCGATTGCAAAGCCCAAATAATCACGCGCATTTGGTATAAAAACTGTTGGCACTGGCGTCTGTTGATTTAATTCCAAAAAGAACCCAAACACAAACGGGAACATAACATAGAATGCAAATGCCGCGCCAAGGCAAAATAATATCGGAGACATTATCAACACCGGCCAAATAAAATTACGTTCATTTTTATGTAACCCTGGGGATACGAATCGCCACGCCTGATAAAAGCCAAACGGTATCACAAACACCAATCCGACAACCATCGCCAATGAAAAGCGTATCATCAGTCCGTCGGACATACCACTGTACAGCATTGTACCGTCCGGCCAAATGCGCAACAATGGCGCGGTTAAAAATTCCTGAACAAATGGTGCAACATACCAACCAACAATCACCGCCAACGCAAACACGCCAAACGTCCACATCACGCGATGACGCAGTTCAGAAAAATGCTGCATCAATGTCATTTTTTGCATTTTTTCGTTCCCCGCCGTGATTTAGTTTTTGTTTTGCCCCGCAACTGCTTTATCGGCGTTGCAAATTCCGCCAAAATATCGTCGGTGGTGGTCATAATAACCCGATCAATCGGTGCTTCGCGTTCAATGGTGTCCTTGATTTGTTCAGACGCATCGGTTATTTTCCAAATAATCTGGCGCACAAATTTCACCACGCGCGCCAAGAATTGCGCAACGTCTGGCCACATGCGCGGTGGCAATACCACAATCGCGACCAAAATAATTACTAAAAATTCCGCACCACTAATTCCAAACATTATTATGCATCACGCCCTTAGTCATAGAAATCATCGCCACCACTGGTGCTGACGGTTTTATGACGGCTGATTTGGAAATAGTTTTTGCCAAAATCGGTCTTGGGCTTTAACCCCGAAAACGCGACATCGGTGGTTGCACCGGTGGCATCAACCACACTCCATGAATTTAACTTTACAGGCCGTTTATCAAATACAACCGTCATGTGCCCCAGACCTTCTTGGCCGCGCAAATTCATCTTTAACGCAAAGGTTTTATCCGACGCGCTTGTTTCAACAACATTGATATCGGCGTTTTTCAAATCAATATGTTTACGAATTAAAATACCCGCTGGTGTACTGGTCAACGGCACGGTTGTAATCTGATCCAATGATTTATCAAAAAAATACAAATCCTGTCCATCGGCAATCAGTTGCACAGGCATATCGCGATAGTCCAAACGCACGCGCCCCGGACGCAGCATTGCGAATATGCCACGCTGTTGTTTGCCCGATGCGGTTTGAATAAATTCGCCAGACAACCCAGTGATAGAATTTAAATATTTTTCCGCAGAATTCACCAAATTGCTGTCGACCCCTGCATACGCCGAAATCGTGCACATACACAGAATTATCGTGAATAATTTTTTCATAATTCCTCTCCCTTTAACAATTCCAACAGGCGTGCGCGAACATTTTCCAATGTGTCTGCAATAACCGCACCAGCGGCATACGTGTGTCCGCCCCCACCCAACGCAGATGCGATATGATCCACAGGATGCATGCGACCACGCAGTGATACACCAATTTGATTTTCTTTCTGCTGCTTTAACAGCGCAATCAGTTCAACACCCTTGATTTGCGCCAGCAAATTCAAAATCAATTCACCTCGCCCGTCCAGATGCTTGTAATCTTTCTTTTCAACCATAGCCAACGCAATTTTACCATGACGCAAAAATTCCGTGTTTGAAACAATGGCGGCCTCGGTCTGAACCGCGCGACGCGGTTTGTTATTCAGACCATCTGCCAATGTGGCAATATTGACACCGCCATCAACCAATCGCGCCATTATGCGCAACGCATCACCACGCCCTGCACGTACAAACTTAAAGAACCCGGTATCGGTCAATATTGCCACCGCCAACAGGTTCAAAACGGTCACGTCCGCCGTCCATGACAAAGCGTTCATCATTTGAAAGACAATTTCACCTGTGGCCGCCGCCGTATCGTCGTCGATGCACATTTCCGCCACATGCGCGTCATTAATATGATGATCAATTTCAATCGTGTATTTGGCATTTTCCAGAATCTGGGACGGCCCACCGATATTGCGTGCCGTGCCATAATCCATAACAATCGCAACATCAAAGGGACGCGACAAATCAATACGCTGATAAAATTGGATTCTGTGTCTGTCGGGCACATTATCCAATGCATCTGGAATATTTCCATCATATACGCAAATCGGACGCCGACCAAAATTCAATTCAATCAATCGCGCCAGTGCCAACACGCTACACAACGCATCACCATCTGGATTTTTATGTGCAAATATTGCAACGCTGCGCGCCGTCTTGATTTTTTCGGCAAATTTTTTCAGATTTTCGTCCATCTATATACCCTGTCCAACTGCAATATCTTCGACAAAGAACTGTGCACTCTTGCGACCGTTATACTCGTTTTCTTTCAGTTTGCCCAGCATTGTTATTGTAGTGTTTGTGTTTGCATCGTCCAGTAAAAAATCACCAACTGGCGTTCCGACCAAATTAAAGCCAACAAATGCCAACTGGCCGCCACTGGTTGCGACCGACCCGCGCAAATGAGCCCCGCCCCCCATAATGGTTGCGAAACGCAACATCGCACCATGCAAAATAAATGTCGGTTCTGGATTCCCTTGGCCAAATGGTTCCAGTGCGTCCAGCGCAGAAATCAGTTTCATTGTTGCCGCACCCGCGTCCAGTTCGGCATCCGCCACGATTTCACATGTGGGCCTCTGCCCATTTAATTGCTGGCTGACCGCATGTTCCAGAAATTCGCGAAACGCTTCTTCGTTTGCCACATTCAGCGAAAATCCCGCAGCGGCGGCGTGCCCGCCCCCCTCTGATATAACGCCAGCGGCCAATGCCTGATGTATAATATGCCCCAAATCAATTCCAGCAATCGAACGCCCAGAACCGTTTATAACGCCATCTGGGCCACGGGTCGCCACACACGACGGCAGGTTATATTTATCTTTCAGTCGTCCCGCAATAATCCCCATAACACCACCGTGCCAATTATCGCCACACACAAACAAACTGCACCGACCTGCACGACAAGATTGTTCGGCCTGCTCGCTGGCGTGCAACATAATTGCATTTTGAATATCAATGCGTTCCTGATTCATATGATGCAACTTATTCGCCAAATCATTCGCAATAAGTGGATTATCAGTCAACAACAATTCCAACGCTGGTGTGGCCGAATCCAGACGCCCTGCTGCATTCAGACGCGGCCCCAATGCGAATCCCGCCGCATAGACCGACGCATGTTTGATACCCGCCACGCCCATCAACGTGCGCAGCCCCAGATTTTTTTTCTGATCCAGTATTTTCAGTCCCGTTGCCACAAACGCACGGTTCAACCCCATCAACGGCATCGTGTCACATATCGTACCCAACGCGACCAAATCCATAAATTCCATCAAATCCAATTTATCAACACGCGCACGCATATCGGACGATAAATTGCGATTTTTTAATTCACGCCGCACCGCAACCATCGTCATAAACGCAACACCAACCCCCGCCAAATATGACAGACCCGATGTGTCATCTGTACGTTTTGGATTGACCACGGCTGCGGCCGCCGGCAATGTGGCATCGGGCGAATGATGGTCGGTCACAACAACCTGCATTCCAATTTCAGATGCATGCGCAACGTCTGCCGCACCTGATATACCGCAGTCCACCGTTATCATCAGTTTCACGCCCGCCGCCGCAATTTCATCAATCGCATGCGGATTCAGACCATAACCTTCGCCATCGCGCGTGGGCAGGTGCCACATGCAATCAACCCCCAACGCCCGCAACGATTTGATACAAATCGCCGTTGACGTAATTCCATCAACGTCATAGTCGCCATAAATCGCAATTTTATCCCCACGCAAAATACTGTCTGCAATTACGCGCGCCGCCACGTCCATATCTCGCAACACAGACGGATCTGGCATATAGTCCTTGATACAAGGATTCAGAAAACGCGCCTGTGACGCGGCATCAACAATGCCACGGGCAACCAAAATGTTTTTTACTAAATTATCTGCACCGATGGTGCCGTCATTCGACGTCGCCACCACCCATGCCCGTCCCAGCATGGACTTATCAACAACCCTTCTCACGCTATACTCTTTTTTTATTATCAAGGGTATTATAATCAAAAATTATTCAAATAGCAACGGCAGTATACTGTCCAGAATTTTTCCCGTTGTCGGCACAACATTCCACGCCGCCGTACGCAACCCCCATGATTCAGAGGTACCATGCGGTTCGTCCAAAACAACTAACATCACATACTGGGGCGCGGTCACAGGAAAGATTGCCACATACGCTGTCAAGTTACGTTTATTATCAACGCGACCATTTGTGTACTTTTCCGCAGTGGCGGTTTTACCACCAATCTGAATACCGGCAACACGTGATTTACGACCACTGGTTTCTTCGGCGACACGCAACATAATTCCGCGCAAGCGCGCCGATATTTCAGGCGATAAAACACGCTGGCCTTGTACCGCACCAACATCACGCTTTTGCAATGTTGGGTAAATATAGATTCCGCCATTGGTCATCGCGTTGACCGCCAACAATACGTGCATCGGCGTCACCGATATACCGTGTCCATATGACATAGTTGCGCGTTCAACCGGCCACCAACGTTGTGGCAAATGTGTACGCGCCGTACGGCCAAATTCCAAATTCAAAGGTTCATCAAAATGCAGGCGGTGGAAAAATTCTTGCTGTGTGCCATCGGGCAAATCCAGCGCAATTTGCGCACTGCCCACGTTACAAGAATGCAACATAATTTCTTCGACCGACAGGTACGGACGCGGTGGTTTGAAAGTGCGCACATCACGCACGCTTTTGGCCACCCGACCGCGTTTATCATAAATCTTGAACGGTTCTTTGACATAATATTCCTTGGTAATACCATTTTCCATCGCCATAGCGGTGTTAAAGATTTTGAAAATCGACCCCATTTCATAAGCATCGCCCATCGGCCGGAATTTAATATTTGTACTAATTTCGTTGTTTCTGATTTCAGGATCAAAATCTGGCAACGATACCATCGCCAACATTTCGCCCGTGCGCGAATTCATCAACACACCCATTGCAGATTTTGCCTGATACTTTTGCATTGCTGCCGACAACTGTTCATAAAATACCGATTGAATACGCGAATCCAGCGACAGTCGCAATGGTGCAGTATTTTCACGCAAGTATGCATCATATATGCGTTCTGCCCCCTCTTGGCCACGCTGATTATTTTGGTCATCTTCGCTAACAAAACCAACCGCATGTGCAAACAAACGACGTTTTGGATATTTACGGGTTTGAACCTGTTTAACCTCTAGCCCTTCAATACGCGCATCGATAACTGCCCTGCGTTGATTTTCACTGGCGAACTTTTGCAAATACATAAAACCACGCCCCGAATCTACCAATTTCAATGCGTCAGACACACTGTATTGATACGGCAAAATTTGGTGTATCAGGTTCGCCGCCTTGTCCTTGTCTTTCTCGTTTATTTTATTTGGAAATATCTGAATATGTCCCGATACAATATTTTTAGCCAAAATGTCGCCATTTCTGTCCACAATGTCCGCACGACTAACAACCCAGTTTCCCGACGAACCCGCATTACGCGTACGATCTGTTCCCTGAATCCCCAGATATAATGTTCGCGCCGCAAATATACACAGCCAAAAAACAAAGAACCCATACACCACGCGCAGACGGCCGTAACCGCGTTTGCCTTCGCCCCCGCTAATAAACTTGTACTTTGAAATATCGTGCCCAACTTCAAACATGCTTATTTATCGTCCGTAACGCCCCGCATTGGTAATTCGTCAATAGAAACACTTTTGTGAAAACTGATAACCTCTACCTTTGGGCTGACGGCATCAACCGAATTACGTAAAATTTCTGGTCTGACATATGATGCAAAATTTGCCTGACGTGCGGCAATGTCTTGTTGTGTCTGGACAATCTGACGACGCACACGATTATGTGCAGAATTTTGGGTGCGATAGCAAACCTGTAATCCGGTTGTCAGTATGATTACTGCAACCAATGACCACAGACCAATTTTGAACATTTTCTCGTCTTCGTTCATTCTCACCCCTTTATGCTCAACAGTGTATCACAAATTCTGCAAAAAACGAATCATAGAATTTACGCCATTCAACCGCCCAGCCCCCAGTGGCAGCCCCAGCGCAGAAAACGCAGCCACCAAATCCATTTGCTTTATTTCGTCTGGCGTATGCCCGTCCACCATCGCGGTCATAATCGCAACAATGCCACGTACCAATGCCGAATCGGCGCGTCCATAAAAGCGGTTACCCACACGACAAATTTCGGCATGTGACGCGCAACCAACAATATCGCCACATACCGCGTCCAGCGGCACGTCTGGCATATGTGCGCCAAAATCCATTACCATTTCCAGTTTGTCTGCGGGCGCACTCACCATCGCCAACATATCCTTGATTTGTTCAAACGTCATAATTACCACCCGTGTTCTGTTAAATCTAGTTCTAGGCGCGCCGCGTCTGACATACGCGATAAATCCCACGCTGGTGTCCAGACCAAATCAACACGCACGGGTACATCACCCGTAACGCCTTGCACGACATCACGTACTTGGCCCAATAATTCTTCCATCATAGGACATGTTGGGCTGGTAAATGTCATCTTGATTACAACCGACGCATCATCAATCGCAATGTCATATACCAAACCCATATCCCAAATATTTACGGGTATTTCTGGGTCAAAGACCGTCTTTAACGCATCAATAATATCATCACGTGTAAACGTCATTTTATTTCACCACACTGTTTATAATATCAACCGCCGCAATCGCATCTGACATTGTATTATAAGAACCAACCGACAAACGCGCACTGCCCGTAACACCTAAATGATTATGAATCCATGTTGCACACATATTTCCCACGCGCAGACACAACCCGCGTGCACCAACCAACGCCCCAAAATCCAATACATGCATATCAGAAATAATAAACGACAAAATTGCTGCATCACGTGATGTCATGATTTTTATTCGCGGATTTTTTGACAGCGCATCATACATATATTTTATCAATGCCGTATCAGGACGATGAAACGAAATATCTGCTATCGCGGCGGCCAATCCCGCAATCTGGGTCAATGGTAATGTTCCGGCCTCCCAACAATCGGGGGCTGGTTGCACGGTAAACGTACCATCTGCATTCACGTGATTTACCATGCCACCACCAAATTTATCAGGACGAAACCGATTCGGATTTTTAATGTACATTATACCCAATCCGGTATCAGCACCAATTTTATGTGCAGACCAACACACAAAATCCGCCTCCCAATCTGCAACATCAATTTTGTTATGCACAACGTACTGCGCCGCATCAACAACAGTTATAACATTTGGATTTTTTTCGCGCGCCGCACGCACAATCGCCGCAACATCTTGCGCACGTCCCAACACATTGGACATCGCGGTTATAACCAACACATCAACATTTGGTATGGCGCACACATCAATATTCATCGATGCGTCCAATGGGCATTCTATGATTTCACAGCCCGCTGCCACCCATGGCAGACGCGCACTGTGATGATCCAACGCCGACACCCCGACGCGCAAATTGGGCGCACCACCAATGATGCGACAAACACGATTCAGCCCATCGGTCGCACCTGACGTGAATATAATACTGTCCGGCGCGGCACGCATAAATTCCGCCACCACCCGACGCGTCGCTGAAACCATTTCATCAACCGCCATCGCACGTGCGCAAATCCCGCGCCCCGCATTCGCATACGAATCACGCATAAACGTAGTTTCCGCCGTAATTACCGTTTCAGATTTCAGTGCAGACGCCGCCGCATCTAAGTATATGATTTTATTCATTTTATATGTTTTCTCTTGCATTTTGTCTTGATTATAATACACTTGCCCAGAATATCAATAACTAAGGAGAAAAAGATGGCTTTGGAACACGCAAACGACACAAACTTTGATTCAATGTTGGGTGGCGGTATCACACTGGTTGATTTCTGGGCATCTTGGTGTGGCCCATGCCGTATGTTTGGCCCAATCTTTGAAACAGTTTCTGACGAGATTACTGACGTCAAATTTATAAAATTTGAAATTGACGAAACAAATCGACGCACACCTGCGAAATATGGCATTCGCAGCATCCCCAGCGTTCTGGCATTCAAGGGCGGTGAATTGATAGAAGCGCGCACAGGTCTGATGGACGCTGATACACTAACACAATGGATAAATGAATTAAAGGGTTAAAAAATGGCGGCCAAGAAGAATTATAAGACATTGGAATTACCACCAAAGTATACACCGAAAAAGTCTGAACCATACATGTGCGAACAACAGTTGGCATATTTCTACCAAATGTTGATGGCACAAAAAGAAGAACTGATGCACGACAGCGATTCGGTTTTAAGTGCGGTACGTTTAGCCGAAAAGACCGAGGCCGCGGGCGTCGGTGACGATTCGGATAACGCAACATATGAACAAGATATCACAATGAATCTGCGTATGTCAGAACGCGACAACAACCTGTTGCGCAAAATCAATGCCGCCCTAGATCGCATTGAAAATGGCACATATGGGTACAGTGTTGTGTCTGGGGATGAAATTGGTCTGAACCGTATGATGGCGCGCCCATTAGCAACCATGACGATTGAAGAGCAAGAAGAATACGAACAACGCAAATAAAAAACGCGGGTTAAACCCGCGTTTTTTTTATTTGTGCCCCCCCACTCACTTTGTATAGTAACAATTCTTGTTATAAAACTGATACGTATGGCCTGAACTGTCTGTCATTTTTGTATTTGCAGGGATAAAGCAATCCGTTATGGACGATTTGTTGTAACCTGATGTTGTGCCATTCACACCATCCAATGCCGGACACCGCGTACATCCGGTGGATACATTACCGTAATATCCAACCGCACACAGGCATGACGTTTTATCATTACTTGTTACCATACCATGTAAATCATTACACGACACGACATAGCACCCTGTTGGTTCACCCACCGCATGATAACTGCTGTCACAACATGGCGACATTTTATATGCAGCGCCAGACCCCGCCACAGAACATGACGTCGTTCCACCATTGGTAAAATTGCCACAATATATCTGGCCATTAATGGTGACGTAATACCCATAACAACGTGTACATAAACTGCCCGTGGTGCATGACACACCGGATGCACCCCCGCAAATTCCGGCGATTACAACACCGACAACCATGACACATGCTGTACGATTCCATTTCATTTTCCCACTCCTTTATTGGGTTAAAAAAAAATACCGCCAAAGAATTGGCGGTCGGGGATTTGAAAAATCATAAGCAAAAATGACCCCGTGACTTTTGAACAAAATATGTCCTTATCATCACAGACCCCCGACCGGAATACACACAGTCGGGTTAACAAAACACGGCGCGTAAAACACACCGATGTTTGTTCGGATTTACAACGCAAGAATGCGCCGTTTTGCTTACAGGATTTTCAAGTCCCAGAGCCAACATCCCTGTTGATTCAGGCAACAGTGTAGAAAATTAATAATAAAAAAACAAGCGCGGATATCCGCGCCTGCCCAATAATGTATAACTTATTTTTTAACTGGCTTTTTAGTGGCAGCTGCTTTTCTCGCAGTCGACTTTTTCACCGCCGGTTTGGCCACCGGGGCGTCCTTGGTCTTCATTTCTTTCTTAAATACATTTATGCCATCGGCCAGATTTTTCATAATCGACGGTATCTTCGCACTGCCGAACAAAATCATAACCAGTACTACAATCAGTAAAATTTCAGCCCAGCCAAAACGTCCAAACATCTTATTCCCCTTATCCTATTATTTTGCAACGTAGCAATCCAGACCATCGGATTTTGCATTACGGCAGAATCCATTTGCATCGGCCGCCGTGGCGAACGCAATGCGCAATCTGTATGTTGTTTTACCATTTGGCAACTGCGCGGCCAAGATTACAAATTGTTTACCGGCAAATAAACTCTGATGACCGGCCTGAATCTTGCGCTGTGCGGCCTCGGCCAACGCGCGGGTGCTGTATGAACCAAACTGAACATACCAACCACCGTGTGCTGGGGCAACCTGTTGTTTAACAACCTTTTTCGGTGCCACCTTTGCCGCTGGCTTTGGTTTTGCCACAGGTTTCGCCGCAACCGGTTTATCTGGATTAAATGTCACGGCCTGTCTGTCTTCGACAACGCGAACTGGCGTTCCAACTGTTTCCTGAACTGGGGCAACCACGGGCTGTGGTGCAGGGGCTGGCTTTGCCGGTGCCACGGCCGGCACTGGCGCGGGTACAGGGGCCGGCTGCGCCACCACTGGCATCGCCGGCGCATTTTCCGGACGTGGCGGTACATTCAACGTGCCATCATCAACAATCACCGCAGGCGCGTCCAAGTCAACTTCTATCGATGACGAAGAATTTCCACCAACCGTGCGAACAATAATATATGTCGCCAAAATAATTACAACGATGCCCACCGCCATCAGCAACCATGGCTTTTTCGGGCGTGGCGTGACAAACGGCGTCGCATCAGGCAATGCGTCCACATCACTTGCATCGTCTAAATCCAATAAATCCAAATTGTTGTTATCTTCGTTCATCAGGAAATCCCCCCATAGTTCTTTGTGACAATTATATCATAAAAAAGCCAATTCACAAAGAATATATGACGAAATTATTTCGGCATTTGACCAAAATGTGGTGGCACAATCAATTTATGATTTTCCTCTACAATGGGTTCTGTTTCACACGTGCGTGTGCACGCTGTCAGCACAGCGGGGATTGTCGCAATTACTAACAATAAAAATACTTTTTTCATTTCCTGCCCTTTCTTTTCTTGCACAAGTATGTGGCGCACATAAACGCGCGCCATCAGCTTGTTTTTCGCCTTATCGTGGCATCTTTACCGCATCACTCATCTGGGCGATAAATTCAGACAACGGCATTGTTTCCTGTTTGTTCACGCCCAAACGGCGCAACGTTACGGTCTTGTCTGCCGCTTCTTTTTCGCCGACAACCGCAATAATTGGTGTTTTTGCCAACGACAATTCACGAATCTTGTAGTTGACCTTTTCATCACGCAAATCGGCACGCGCCCACACGCCTGCATTGCGCAATTCATCGGCAACCATTGTTGCGTATTCAGACACCTTGCCTGAAATTGGCGCAACAACAACCGGTTCTGGCGACAGCCACAACGGCAAATTGCCCCCCGTTGATTCCAACAAGATTCCCATAAAGCGTTCAATCGAACCCAACATTGCACGATGCAACATAATTGGACGATGCTTTTCGCCATCTTCGCCAACATATGACAAATCAAAGCGTTCTGGTAAATTCATATCCAACTGAACCGTACCACACTGCCAAATTCTGCCCATAGAATCTTTCAGATAGTTATCGATTTTTGGGCCATAGAATGCGGCGTCGCCTTCGGCAATTTCGTATTCAATGCCATTGTCGTCCAGTGCACGTTTCAGCGCGCCTTCGGCCTTGTCCCAAATTTCATCTGAACCAATACGGAATTCGGAATCTTTGCGGGTTGCTAATTTCATTGAAATCTTGTCAAAACCAAATTTGCCATAAATATCTTTGATGAAACGCAGAATCTTTACAATCTCTGTCTCCAACTGTTCTTCGGTGCAGAAAATATGCGCATCGTCCTGCGTAAATTCACGTACACGCATCAAGCCGGACAGGCCTCCTGCGGCCTCGTAACGATTTACCTTGCCAAACTCGGCCAAATACATTGGCAAATCCTTGTACGATTTAATGCCCTGACCAAACACCAACATACCGCCTGGGCACGACATCGGCTTTACACAGAATGTTTTGCCATCTTGGGTTTTACCAGAATAATTGTGTTCCCCATATTTTGCCCAGTGGCCACTGCGTTCCCATAAACTGCGGTCCATAACAGACGGCGTGGAAATTTCCAGGTATCCCGCCCGTTCCTGACGACCACGAATGTATTCAATCAGGCGACGATAAATTTTATAACCCTTGTCGTGCCAAAATACCGCCCCTGGCGCATAATCTGGTTCAAAATGGAACAAGTCCATATCTTTGCCCAATTTACGGTTGTCGCGCGCGGCGGCCTCGGCCACATTCTGCAAATGCTGTTCCAATTCTTCTTTTGTTGCGAACGCATCAACATAGATACGCTGCAACATTTTGTTTTTCGCGTCGCCCTTCCAATATGCACCAGCAACATTGCGAATTTTGAACGCATCACGTGGCAAATCTTTTGATGATTCAACGTGTGGCCCACGACACAGGTCGGTAAAATCACGGAAAGTATAGATGGACAATACCTCGCCTGCGGCATCATATTCATTCAACCATTCCATTTTATATGGCTGGTTGGCAAATAATTTTTTTGCTTCGTCCAAATTGACATTACGCTGTTCAAAGCGGCCATTGGATTTAATCAGCGCATGCATTTCATGTTCAATTTTCTCGAAATCTTCTTCGGAAAATCTGTGTTCTGTATCAAAGTCATAGTAAAAGCCGTTTTCAATGGCCGGCCCGCCCGCGAATTTTACATCTGGATACAGTTTCTGAACCGCCGCCGCCATAACATGCGCCAACGAATGACGAATTGTTTCAATTGGATATGACATAATTATAAACCTTTCTTACTTTGGTTTTTGTTATTTTTGTTTTGTTTGATTATTGCATTGCGCGGTCAAAACCGCAAATAGAAATTACACCCCCGCGGGGGTTGTTGTAGTGGTTGTGAATGTCAAAATAATCATAAATTCTTTCATGTCCCACGACATTTTATGACTATATCATACAAAAATCAATAAAAAATGCCGGCGAACCGGCATTTTTATTAGTAGTCAATTATGCACCCGAACAGCACTGCGAAAAAGAAACACACACTGCCCCCGATGACGAACAAATGCCATATTGCATGCGAAAATTTTAACCGACGCCACAGATAGAATATCACACCAACCGAATATGACAGTCCACCTGCCAAGATAAACCACATTCCGCGCGCTGGAATATTACGAATCATCGCCGGCAAAATAAACAGCAACGTCCACCCCATAACCAGATACAACAACACCAGCCATTTTGGCTGCTGCTTTGGATTGCGAATTTTCATAAATGCGCCAAAGAACACAATCGCCCACAAAATGCCGAACACCGTCCAACCAATCGGCCCACGCAAATTCACCAACATAAACGGCGTGTATGTACCGGCAATCAATGCATAGATGGCAACACTGTCCCATACTTCAAAGAAGCATTCGCTTTTTTTGCCAATGGTCGCATGGCACATGGTTGAACCAAAATACAATGTGAACATCGTTAAACCAAAAATCGCACACGATACGATTGCCCATGCATTACCCGCCAACGCCGCATACACAACCAACAGTGTCAGCCCCGCAATCGCCAACCCAATGCCAATCCCGTGCGTTAAAATATTTAATACCTCTTCGCATTTTGTGCTGGGTCGTTCCCAACGAAATAATCCCGTTGCACGCAGTATGCGCAATAAATGTCCACCACGCTCATCACGTTTTACTTGTTTAACATGAACACGCGAATGCTTTTTCGTTTTAATCATTTATAATCTCCTTTACTCTGCGTTCAACCATATCGCCCCCCATTACCTGCATCACAGAATACAGATCGGGCGTATTTGTGCGTCCTGTTACCGCCACGCGCAAATTCATTGCAACATCACCATTTTTAACGCCGGCCGCAGTTGCAATCGCGACAATCTTGTTCCACCATGTATCCTTGTCATCTGCCACATTATATGTTTTCAAAAATTCCGCCAATACATCACAGTTAAATTCAAATTCTGTATTTTTGACATACAACGCGTCCCAGAAATATGCAACCTCGCCCAACGTTTGGCCCCACGTGATAAAGTCCTTGCGAATGCGTTTCAGATTATCGCGTTCGATACCCAGCATTGCCGCCAGATATTGCGGATTTTGAACCTGCATCTGTTGCACGTCATTGCCATATTCATTTGCCCAATCTGTAACACAACGCACCAAATCAGATACAGACAATGTCGCGATATATTCACGCGCCCACCATTCCAATTTTTTCATATCAAACAGCGCACCCGAAATAGGAATCTTTTTCACGCGCAGTGGGTATTGCCATATGGATGAAACCTGCCCTTTGGATTTTGCCTCTTCGTATCCAGATGCCGCGATATTGCCCAAATATTCCAACACCGCCGCCGTTGGCCAGCCGTCTTGCAGAAAGAATGCAACATTTGCCTCTGGGTCTTTGCGTTTGGACAACTTGCGCTGTTTACCGGTCTCATCATCAATTTTATCAATTGTTGATGTGTGAATATACATCGGTGGCGTCCAGTCCATCATGCGGAATAACTGCACATGCAGCGGGAATGACGGCAACCATTCTTCGCCACGAACAACATGCGTTGTGCGCATAAAGTGGTCATCAACCAAATGTGCGAAATGATATGTTGGCAATCTGTCGTTTGATTTAATCAACACAATATCTTCGTTGTTTTCTGGGAAACCAATTGAACCGCGCACTGCATCTTTGCAGAAAATACGTTTTGATGGATCGCCGGTTGAATATAAACGAATCGTTGGCACGTCGCCATTGTCCAGATGCGCCATAATTTCATCATCTGTTAAATCGCGGTCACGTGCAAATTCACCGTAAATACCGGTGGCAAAACCCGCCGCCTTTTGATTTGCACGAATTTGCTCCATATCATCGGCGGTCAAAAAGCACGGGTATGCCAGCCCGCGCGCCAATAAATCCGCCGCCACACTGTGATAAATATCGCGACGCTGGGACTGGTAATACGGGCCATATTCCGGCACATCATTATATTCCAAACCAAAACGATGCATTGAGTCCACAATAATATCAACAGCGGATGCAACCTCGCGCTTGGTGTCCGTATCTTCGATACGCAGCATAAACACACCACCTGTATCACGCGCCAATTTGCAATCAACCAGCGCACCATACAGACCACCCAAGTGCATAAATCCCGTCGGGCTGGGGGCAAAACGTGTTACAAACGCCCCATCCGGCAAATCGCGTGGTGGAAACTTTTTTTCCAATTCGTCCAGTGTATATTTTGGTGCCGCACCCAATACGCGCGCGATTAAATCTGATGACAAACCATTACGCATCTTTATTTTCCTTTACCCATTCTGATTTTATTTTTGAAAACACAATCATATCCCGCGGCGTACCATGCAACAGCATAGATTGCCGCGATACGCCCTCGCGTACGTATCCCGCGCGATGCGCCACCGCTTGGGATTTGATATTATCAACATCAACCAACAGTTCCACACGATTTGCGCCCAGCGTTTCAAAGCAAAAGCGTTCCATCACGCCAACCGCGCGCGTCATAATCCCGCGACCATTCGCGTCACGCGACAACCAGTACCCTATTTCGCCACTTTTGCGCTTTTCACTGTATTCGACACCAACAGAACCGATTACGCGCCCCGATTGCACAATATAATAATTGCCATTGGCAGTGTCGGCCGTGCGCTGCATAAATGGGTATGCGGTCTCGGGACTGATGGTGATATCCACCCAATCCAGCCACTGGGCCAAATATTCGCGTTGCCCATCAATCAATGCAAAAACAGTGCGCGCGTTTTCAAACGTTGGCGCAATTTTTTCCAATTGAAAATCACCAGCCGGTATGACCCGTGGGAACTCTGCCATGATATTTACCTTGTCTTATAACATATCGGATTCTATACTAAATATATGGAAAAACAAGAAATAAGAACTTTTGGCCGCCGGCACGGTAAAAAACTGTCCGCGCGCAAGCAATACTTGCTGGACAATGTGTTGCCCGCAATCACCGCGAAAAACGACGAAAATGCTGGCGAATCTAACATTCTGGAAATTGGATTCGGCGCGGGCGAACACGTGCGCGATTTGGCAATTCATAACCCCGACGCACTTATTATTGGCGCAGAACCATTTATGAATGGTGTTGCAGCCCTGTTGGGTGCAATAACAGATGACAAAACAAACGAAATTTTACCAGAATACAAAAATATTCGCATTTATCCCGACGATGTGCGCAATTTTCTGCGCGCAGGCAATATGAAATTTAACCAGATTTGGATTCTGCACCCCGATCCATGGCCCAAGGCACGGCATGAAAAACGCCGCCTGTTACAAACAGAATTTATAAAAATGCTGGCGACGCACCTGTGCGACGACGGCGAAATTATTATCGGCACGGATCATTGGGAATATTTCGATTGGATAACCGAACGCGCGCGCGAATCTGGCATGCATATGCACACGCCCGATATTGAAACGATTGCAACCCGTTACCAGCATAAAAATATGGCAGAAACGACCGCGCCAAAATATCTGGTATTGACCACAGATTCACATAACCCAGAATTTTAACCGTGGCATAATCTGGGGCTGCATCGCGGTGACCAGACGCACAACTTGCTCTGCACGGTTGTGCCCCACCCCTAAACACCAATGCAACGCACCATTAAATTTTTCAACAGGCCCGTCCAACAGGCCATACATACGTCCGACAAAATCGGACTTTAAGCCACGATCCTGTGGCAATACCAATAATAATGCAGCACCGATTTGATTCAAATTTTCAATCAATCCCAACCAATCCGATGGGTTGATTTCGCCGATATTTAACCCAATAACTAAATCCTTGTTAAAAAACAGGTCTGAACGAATCGGGAACATATTCTGTACAAATGGTGAAACATCCGCCAGCCGCATAAACACCTGGGCCGATGACGCCCCCTGTTTGAATGCCGAATTTATTCGGGCGGCAATATCTGACACATCATCAAATGTGGCAACGCGTCCCGCAGGCGACAGATAAAACCGCGCAGTAATTTGAACATCTGTACGTTCCAACCATGGCCATACAACCGACACAACCGCGGGCGCAACCGAAATATCACGCAAGCCATGCGCCACAACCAAATCGGCCGCCGCCGCCAAATCAGGCGTATCAATATCGGCTGCGCACCAAATACCCGTCGCCGCGCCAATATGTTCAAGAATATCGTCTGTATCAATCATTACGCTTTTTACTTTATCACAAATATGCTATAATAAAAGTCAAATGAAGCGCAGAATTGATAATATGTTACTTGGGCTGTTGTGGCTGCTGGCGATGACGCTGGGGGTCTGTTTCTGGTTTAACACAATATTTGGATTTAACATATTGTCAGCCGCGCATTGGCAATATTTGGCGTATATTCAGGCAACACAAACCCCTGTCAGGTCACTGTTTTACATTTCATTTGTTATTATTGTTTTTATAATGGTTGTGGGACTGTACCTGATTATGCGACCACGCCTGCGTAAAATCCGCCTGCCAATTATGCGCATATCAAAAAATCGTGACAGTGTCGCACCACAACAAAATACAACGTTGCAAAATCAACAGGTTTTGTCCCCTGCGCCCGCACCAATCGCAAGCGTGCAAACTGGCCCATCAACCGATTTGCGCCCCGCACGTCTGAATACAATTTCATTCGCCACACAACCGACCCCGATGTCCGCACCAAATGGCATACAACCCAATACCACTGTCGCAGTTGCGGCAACAATCACCGATATTCAACAGGTGTTTATAAATGCTGGTTATACCGTCAAAACACCCGCCAGAATTGGCGGAATCAAAACACCACTGTTGGCAATCGGTACGAACGAGGCGTTGTGGCTGGGCGCGAATGGTGCAACGGTGTCTGATGTGCGCGCGGCGATTGATAAAATGACCGCTGTCTTTGCCGACACGTTGGAAGATATCACGATAAATGTGACGGGGTTTGTACTGGATGCACGCGACGATGCAACATCTGAATATGCCGATATTTTAGTATTCCGTTCAATTGATGAATTACGCCAATACATCGCCACGCGCCAGAATATCGCCCCAACGAATATTGACGATGCAGAAAACTTTAACGCATATTCTGAATACATTGACACCGTTATAAATTACATAGGCAAGATTTAATGCAGTGGTCACAAGATACAGCGCAACGGCGCGCACGCGAACTGAATCTGGACGACATTCCATTGGTATGTCACCGTCCAGTTGCGACGCGTGTTGATGCGGACTGGTTCGCACGATATAAATCCGCCGCGCACGCATTTATGGAATCACTGACCGATTCGGTTGATACGCTGGCATTTATGAATTTAACCCAGAACGAATTTATGGGCCTGATTATGGGGACGCGCATACCCGAAAACCTGTCGGTGCGATTTCGCATACCGATAATGTGGGGGGGCACAATTTCACCCGACAATATGTTTTTATGCGCGACATTCCCATCCGCACATAATATGGACAGGTTTATTATCGAACAATCAGGCAATGAAATGATTTGGTTGCCCAACCCGTCAAAGAAAGTTTTTGTCCCCGCACACATGGGCGGTGGCGGCGATGGTGGGAATGCAACAGAAGATCGATTGACACAACTGGCCGCGGCAATGGCGCAATCCCGCGGTATGGAGTAAGCGATGGCACAAACCATTGATGAATTTTTATCTGCAATGAAATCACGTGGTGCCAGTATTGCCGCCCCCGCCCCGCATAATGCGCTGATGCTGGCCAATATGGCATTACAGAATATGCGCGCAGCAATGTTGCCTAAATTTATGATTGATTTATACGCCACATCTGGTGCGATAAATTTGGGTTCGGGTTATATATTTGGCCTGACCGAGGTTTCACGCGGTGCGCGTTACCCAATCCCAGACATTGTGAGCATCAATCGCGAATTAGCTGGCAATCCGCGCCTGCGCGGTTTGACGGTATTTGGCCGTAACGATTTGTTCTGGTTTGCATTTAACAGTTTTGGCACATGCGTTATGCTGGACAATTTGAACTTATCGGTTTTGCGCCAATATGCCGATGGCGTGCGCGCAATGCAGGACTGTTTAATCGCGGGGAAAGTTTAATTTATGAAAAAAATATCTGTGTCTTTATCGGGTCATCACACCAGTATTTCACTGGAAAAAGAATTTGTTGACGCCTTGCATGAAATTGCCGCTGCGCGCGGCACAACCCCCAGTGGAATTATAAACCAGATTGACCGCGCACGCGGGTCGCGCAATCTGTCATCTGCAATTCGCGTTTGGATTTTGAAAAACTACAAATAAAAATACCGGTGTTTACCGGTATTTTTTGTTAAACAGTACTGACATCACACCTGCAAATGCCAATATGATTATCAACCAGCCATTGCGGCCAATCGCACGATACGGCGTCATATGCGCGCCCCATACAAATCCATCAACCGTGCCAGTAACCCCAATGTCTAACGATGAAATTATTTCACCGTTTGCGCCAACAAACGCACTAATGCCTGAATAGTTTGCACGAATAACCGGCAATCCACTTTCGATTGCATAACGACGCACCATGTCCAGATGCTGGTATGTCCCAGGGGTCGCACCAAACCAAGTATCATTTGTAATATTGATAATCGCATTCGGCGTTGTGCCACGCGGTATCAACGAATCTGAAAAAACAATTTCATAACAAATTGCCGGCGCAAATGTAAAATCGCCATGCGCGGTATTTACAGTGATTGTGGTCGCACCAGCACCCGCCGTCAAATTTGCCGGCGATGGCAGGATGCCAAACGGACTGTATTCACCAAATGGGACAAGGTGCGATTTATTATACACATCACGCACTACGCCGTCTGTGCCGGCCACAATCATTGAATTATACACACCCGATGCATCAACGTATGTTGCACCAATAATAATCGGTCGTGATAATTGCGATGCCATTTCCAACGTGTCATCTGGTACAATCGCAAACGGATATGTTGTTTCCGGAAATACAATTAAATCTGGTGCACTGGCGACATCCGCCAACGACACCAAACCACGCACATTTTCAACCGCATGAGCGATTCTGTCATTGCGCGATGAATATAAAATCTTGTCCGATTGTGACCGCGCGGGCTGAACAATACGCACCATTACCGCATTGCTGTTTGCGCCCGCGTTTGACAGCGCAATATTACGTGCACCATACACGCCGCCACATACAGCCAGAATCACAAAAATAATCATCGGCAAAAATACTTTGCGATTACGCAAAAATTCAACCACCGCCGTGGCTACCCCCGTCACAACAAATGTCAGCCCAAATGCACCCCACAGGGCCATAGAATTTGCAACAACCGGTATCGGCAATGTAATGTTTGCAATCGGATTCCATGGGAAACCAGTACATACCCATTCACGCAGCCACAAAACAAGCGTCCAAAATCCAGCAAACACAAACGGACGTGCGGCGGGCGCGACACGCGTGCGGATTGCAAAAACAAACGGCCACACAAATACAACCGCCCCAAATAACGCCAACCCCAACAACGCTGGCAATGTCCAAATTGCAAATTGCGTTGCCAATTCTGGCACAACATATATTGAATGCAGCGTCCACCAGAACATAGACACGCTGTATGCCGCGCCAAACGGTATCGCGCGCAACCACAGACGCCCCACCCCGTCGTGCGCACCCGCCGCGCGACACATCAAATAGTACGCCATGCCAATAGAAATGGCGGTCAACCACCACATATTAAATGGTGCAAATCCAAATGATGCCGCCACACCCAGCACCGCCATCGCACTATATTGCATAATACCATTCTTACGAATCTTGAATTTTTCCAAAAATGCAATCAGCCGACTGCCAACACAACATTTTTCACTGTCGCACGCCGGTGCGGCGTCGTCCGCATACGGATTTTTATAGCCCAATTTTTTCATAATCTGGATCTCCAACGGTTCCATAACCGCGGCCTGCGCATCTGTAATATGGTCATAGCCCATCAGGTGCAATGTGCCATGCACCACCATATGCACGGTATGTTCCGCCACAGATATTTTTGCATCCGCCGCCTGACGCGCAACGGTATCAAATGATATATATATGTCACCCAGCAACACCGAATCCCCCAGTTCAAATGACAAAACATTTGTCGGTTTATCAATTCCGCGATACTGGCGATTCAATGCATGAATTTCATCATCATTGGTCAATGTAATAGAAACCTCTGAGTCCTTGTATGCAGGACCCGCCACCATGCACACGATTTTTTCAAAATCAATTTTATATTTTTTCCAACGGTGATCGTTGTAATTTACCCAGACCTTCATGCCATATTACCTTTGTGTTCAATTCCGTAAACCAACAAATCGCCGCGCGATTGATTTTGCAATTTTGCACGCGCACCAGCGAACGCTATACGTTTATCACGTGACGCGGCCTTGTTCATATTTTCACGTACACGTGTTATATCGCGCTGCACACGACGATTGCCATTTGCCAATGCCAGTTTATAGTTCGCCAATGCCTTTTGCAGATTCCCCAGTTGTTCATATGCAAATCCGGCATTATAGTACGCCGCCGCATATTGCCCCTTGTCCCCGATACGATGAACAATTTCACGAACCTGTGCGATGGCATCATCATACATACCCAGTTTATTGTACGTCGCCGCCAAATCGTTGTGCAACAACGCATTGTTCGGATACAGTAACAACATATTCTTGTATTTTTCCGACGCCGTGACAAAGTCCCCCGCCTTGTACGAAGAAATTGCATCGGCATACAATTCATCGTATTCCAAGACATATGTCTTGACCGCGATATTGTCTGTGTTGCCGATTTCTGTATCCAGCGTTGGCACATGGCGGGCAATTTCGCGATTTCCCAATTCACACTTTCCCCCGCGACACAGTTCCACAATATCCGGCGGCAAATAATCACTAATTTTCTTCCACCGCGCCAACGATAAACCTCTTTTATTTACTGGATTTTCCAGCCATTTATAAAATTTTGCATACGTATCATGGTTGACACGACGGTTTTCTGAATCAACACCGATAAAGAATGCCTCTTTGTCTGCATCCATGCACCTATAAAATTCGTACATACCATTTGCCGGACAATCCAACAGCATATTTGGTGTAATCTCACCGGTGAACAGCCCCGCCTCTAACCAGCGTCGCCATTGCACACCACGACCACCAGCCAAGAATCCGCCCAGTTTATCGCCCAACGTATTGGCTGTGCCCCCATGCAACCATTGACGCCCAAACGATGTTTCGTCTTTTTCCAGCACAGGATACTGGGCAAAGCGTTTCAAAATCAAACTGTCCGGTGTTGCATAACCAAATTCATCAAAATCCGCACGCAATGCCGCAAAACGTTCACGGGTATTTCTGGCCTTTGGATTTTCAATCAATTTTGAATACGAATTATACACAATCGACCCTGTCCCCAGCGCACGTTCGGTTGTCGAAATATCAACATCTGGCACGGCCGTGTCATAACAGTACATAATAAAGTACGTTTCGCCCGCCTCCAAATGCCAACGCGCCAGTTCATATGCCTCGTCATTTGTGATTGGTTTTGTTTTTTTCGTCACGGGCGTTTTATCTTTCAACATCGTTGAACCGAAACCAATCGTCCAAACCCCACGCGAATCTTGGTACGGCACATGCATACCATTGCTGTCAACATGAATACCCTCTTTGGCAATCAGGTCTGCAATCAAGAATGGTGTTATACTCTGCATCTTGTCCAGATACGCGGCATACGTTCCACGACGCGCCTCGGTCGCTTCACGCTCGGCACGCTGTTCTTGGACTGTTTGCACAATGTCCGGCCCATATTTCATTGTGGCCGCGCCCGCCCCTGCCAAGATGGACAGCGCGAAATACCATTTCAAATGTGCAACAAAATTCGGATTCTTTTTTCTGAACTTGGACAATTTATTTTCCGTACCGTCTTTGTTCAGTTTTACATCTTTGGCTGCGCCCGTCTTTTCCATATGACGCAAAATCGCATTGTCAAATGCCGCCACACGCGCCAGCCACAGCATAAATTGCGTACCGCCCGCCGCCAACCATGCCGACCACTTTGCCGTGCCCAAGGCCGCGATACCGGCAACCGCGCCAGCATTTAATTTGTCGCCATCGGTGCGGGTGCGTACATATTCCACTGGACGCGTTGCGCCAATTTTTTTACGTAGTTTTTTTGCGGCCTCTTCGGGACTGCGCACGATTTTTCTGAACTTTTCCGACATATTATTTTTCCTGCTTTGATTTTCCCAGACCTGTCTTCTTAGCAATCTTTGACCGGCGCGATGCATAGTTCGGCGCAACGAATGGATAGTTCGCCGGCAATCCCCACTTTGCACGATACGCGTCTGGTGTCAGGTTAAATTTGCGACGAACATAGCGACGCAACATGACATGCCATGTGCCATCTTCCAGACATTGAATTTTGTCTGGACGCACGGAATCCGCAATCTGGCGCGGGGACACTGACGCCCCACGCAATGTTTCGCGCGCAGACGCCACTGCCGACGCCATGGTCAATTCTGGATTTGCCGCCATTGCCGCCGCCGCCAGATTGGCAACCGCCAATGTAAATTCGGAATTTTTATCATCATTTACCAATTGATAAAACCTCTTTTTTCTAATACAATTATTATACCACAAAATAAACAGTAAATAAAATCAAAGTAAAATATAATTATGTCCGACGAAACCAGACCTCTTGCTGATTTAATGCGACCACGCACGATCGATGAAGTTATCGGGCAAGCACAACTGTTGGGGGAAAATGGGCTGGTGCGTCGCATGGTCGATAATCACAAGCTGTCTAACCTGATTTTGTGGGGCCCCCCGGGGTGTGGCAAAACAACGATTGCGCGCGCATTGGCAAATTCTGTGGACGTGGATTTTGTACCAATGTCCGCGGTATTTTCCGGCACCGCCGATATAAAAAAGGCGATGGAAACCGCAAAACTAAATCGTAATTTGGGGCGCAACACTTTACTGTTTATTGACGAAATTCATCGGTTTAATAAGACCCAGCAGGATACGTTATTGCCATATTTAGAAGATGGCACTGTCGTATTTGTGGGCGCGACCACCGAAAACCCCAGTTTTAATTTGAACAATGCATTACTGTCGCGTTGCCATGTTGGGGTATTGTCGGGATTGTCACACGATGATTTAATGGAATTGATAAATCGTGCTGAAAAATTTACAGATAAAAAGTTACCATTGAATGAAGATGCCCGTAATCATCTGGCCGATATTTCTGATGGCGATGCGCGATTCTTGCTGAACACAATTGAATACCTGATAAACGCAAATTTCAAAACAGGTCTTGATGCCGATGGGCTGGACGCCGCGATACAAAAGCGCGCGCCCCTGTCCGATAAATCGGGCGACGAACATTATAACCTGATTTCAGCGGTACATAAATCATTGCGTGCATCAGACACCGATGCCGCACTGTATTGGACGGCACGCATGATGACATCAGGTCAAGACCCCATGTACCTGTTCCGCCGCTTGGCACGATTTGCAATGGAAGATGTTGGTCTGGCTGATCCAAACGCAATGCAGGTGGCATTGACCGCATGGCAACTGTACGAACGCATGGGCAGTCCAGAGGGGGACTTGGCCCTGACCGAACTGGTAATTTATTTGGGCACTGCGCCAAAAAGTATTGGGAATTATCGCGCACAAAATGCGGCGTATGCCGCCGCACGCGCCAGTGGCAGCGTTCCGCCACCAAAGAATATTTTGAATGCCCCGACAAAAATGATGAAAAATATGGGATACGGCGCAGGTTATATTTATGACCCCGATACCGCATCTGGATTTTCGGGGCAAAATTGTTTCCCAGAATCCATGCCACGCCAGAAATTCTATACCCCCGTGGAACGTGGATTTGAACGCGAAATTAAAAAGCGTTTGGATTATTGGGACGCACTGCGCAAAAAGATAAATTCATCAAAAAAATAAATTTACCGCACATGATTCATGCCAGTTGCCAACGCGTCCAGCATTTTGCGCACGCCCGCGACATTATCAGTTGACGCCGCACGCGTACCAACGTCCGCACGCCTTATCAATTTAGATAACACAGCCCCTGGTCCCAATTCATATGATTGCGTAATTGAATACGTCGGAAATTTTTCCATAATTTCCAACCAGCGCACACCATGCGTCATCTGGTCGGCCAACGCATCACGAACGTCCATCGGATTGGACATAAATGCCGCGGTCTGATTTGAAAACCAATTTGTCTTTGGCGCGTCCACCGGCGTCACGGCCAGTTGTGCGCGCAGCATACGTCCCGCATCACGCATCAATTCACAGTGTGCCGGCACAGACACATTCAGCCGTCGCGCCAACCGCGCACCAGCGTTTGATGCCGCACGTAACACCACGTCCAATGCATCGTTTTGACCACTGATAATAAATTGATCACGCGCATTATGATTTGATATTGCGGCATACCCATGACCATTTGCCGCCATCAAACAATTTTCCACAGCCGCACGATCCAATCCAACAATGCAGCCCATTCCGCCACCTGATTTGTCCGTCATGGACATATACGAACTGCGCGCGGACAGCAACCGCACCGCGTCTGCAAACGACAGCGCGCCAACACAATGCAATGCCGAATATTGCCCCATTGAATGACCCGCCATGGCGTACCCCACCTGATACAGCGGGCGGCCAAATTCCGCCTCTATTATTCTAGCAATCGCAACCGAATGCGCAAATGTCCCCAGTGATGTATTTTCTGGCTTGTTCAATTCGGATTCCGGCCCATTAAAACAAATGTCAGCAATGTCGCGATGCGCAATGTCTGAAACCTGTTGAAACGTATAACGCGCCACAGCAAATTCATGAAATAACTCTTTGCCCATACCAACATACTGCGCGCCCTGCCCTGGGAAAACAAAAATAACTTTTTCTTGCATATTCAAAATATAGACCAAAAATAAAAATTGTCAACGCGGATAATAAGAAAAAGCCCCCGCATTCGTGCAGGGGAAAATTTATCAGAACAAAATATTTATTTGCGCACCGACCTGAAAATCTTCGCTTTCAAATTCATAGTCAACATGCCCTATGTACTGCGTACGGCCATATTGGCGAACAAACTTGCCCCCAAGCCATTCTTGGTCATAGTCCGGATTTGTCGCCTTGCGCCATGTGAAATCAAAGCCCAAACGCATATCAGGATCCAAGCGGAAATAAACCTCTGGCGTCATGTCGATGTACGACATACCGCGGGTATCGTCAAAAATCCAATTTGATTTCACCGTTGCCGCCAATGTCACACCCGACCACTGGCGCCCAAACCGCAATCCAGCATAATATGTAGAATCCGCAAAATACGGTGTGCGCACATGCGATGAACCGCCAAACTTTAACCCAAACAGAACGTCTGATATCATTTGTGCATCATTATCAGAACCATTTGACATACGATACGCCCCACCAACATCAATCGCGGAAAATCCATCTTCGTCGCCATCAAAATCAATCTGATAATGTACATTTGCACCAATCGTTAAACGATCATTCATACCATACGAAACCGATTGCCCCGCACGTAATACATTGTCCCAAAACGTCAATGTTGTCTGGGACAGTGTCTCTTCGATACCCAGCATATACAGCGGATCAGACGTATCACGTGCCAAAGCATCATCTGCACGTGCACCACCCGCCACAACAAAAATCCCAATCAACCCGAACAGTAACTTGCGCATAACCACACCCCCACATTTGCAAAATTATCGGCTGGCGCGATTTCACCACGCACCAGCCAAATATTTTCACCAGATATTAAAACTGGAAAATCGCTTGCAGACCAACGGTTGTTTCTTTGTAATCGTTGATGTCTGCGTCGCCGTGCTTTACCCAACTGTCTTGATATACGCCACTGGACGTTTCTGCACCGTACACATAGTAATCCAATTTTTTATCATCGGCACTGTCATAGACGGCCATCTTGGCATACAGGTTCAGCGCAAACCAATCATTTGGCTGCCACTCCAACGCCGCCTTTAACGACGCCTGATTATGCCAGTCATATGTACCAAAGATACCCTCTAAATTAAATGTCCAATCTTCGTCCAACACACTGAACACGCCCAATCCGCCTTCGAAATAGAATGCGTTGCTGACGTCTGTCTTGTATGCCAAGAACAATGATTGTTCGTGACCGGATTCATTCTTGCCTTCGATACCATTACCATAAGAATTGCCATCAAAGTCAACATACCAACCACGTGCCAAACCATAGATTGTCGAACGTGCAACCTTGTACCCCGCCTTGATATCCAAGATGACGTTGTCCGAAATATCTTTCTGGTGCTGATAATATGCAGACGCCGTTGCAATCCATTTATCATTATCAACAAAGCGCCACTGGCCACCCAGACCGAACACGTTCAAATCATTGTCGTCCATTTCATCATCTGGCGCGGTCGTCCAATCAAATTTGTATTTTGCAGAATCATAACGCAGCATACCCAACACCGCGATACGATCGGTTATACCATAACTGAAATCTTCTTTGACAGAAAACTGCTTGGTGTGCCATGTCGCCTTGGGATCAGAAATTGAAAATCCTGTCACAGGTGTCAGATTGATTTTATAAGAATTGTCTGTGTACGACAAATCTGTCACCGAACCAAACTTGCCCCCCAATGGCTGAAAGAATGGGTGCGCCAAATAATATTTGCGTTGCAGTTCTGTGCGCAATGTTTCCGCGCGTGATGTACGAACCGTTGTTGTCTGGGACGTGCGACCAGAATCATATTGTTTATACAACGCGCTGCGGCTGGCCGGCTGTGTATAGTACAGGTTTTTGCCATCGTTTGAATTATACGTACGTGTTGTTGTACGAGTTTGATATTTTTGATAGTTCACATTTGTACGCTCGCGCGTGGCGGGCTGTGACGATAAATCCACACTGGACGCGGCACGCGTACCGCTGTTTGTGGCGGCCACCGCCGTATTCAGCCCCAGCACCGCCGCCACCAAAATAAACCAAGACATTTGTTTCTTCATAATAAACATCTCCCTTTGAGTATAATTATACCATAATCAGGCCATATAAAAAAGAACAAAAAACACCGGCGTTCGCCAGTGTTTTTTACTATAAAATATGACGTTTATTATTGACGTCAGGTGGACTAACGATTCCCTCTTGCTCCATACGTTCCATAAATCCTGCGGCCTTGTTATAGCCAATTTGCAATCTGCGCTGAATATAGGAAATTGTCGGCTTTTTATCCCGCAAAACACATTCTTTGGCCTGAGCATATAAATCGGCATCTTTGTTACCCGCGGCCCCCACGCCCGACGACGTGCCACCCATCATCGGTACGGCACCATCACCACCATCGGTAAGGCCCGCAACATATTCTGGTTCGCATTGTGCGCGCAAGAAATCACCTATACGCTTCAATTCCTCGTCTGATATGAATGCACCATGGATACGCACAGGCGGACGTCCGGCCTCGCTAAACAGCATATCACCACACGCCAACAATGTTTCCGCGCCTTTTTCACCCAATGTCGTCATAGAGTCAATAACACTGCGCGCTTGGAACGATACACGTGTTGGGAAATTCGCCTTGATAACACCAGTGATGGTTGTCGCGTCTGGACGCTGTGTCGCCATGACCAAATGAATACCCGCTGCACGCGCCTTTTGCGCGATACGCTGGACACATGCCTCAACATCTTTACGTGCCAAACTCATCAGGTCTGCCACCTCGTCAATAACAATAACAATATACGGCATATCAGACAGGTCAACCTCTTGTGTTTCAAACAATAATTCGCCTGTTTCTTCATCTGTACCAACGGCAACCTGACGCGTGATTTTTTCACCTGATGCACGTTTGGCCGCGACAATTTCATTATAACTTTCGATATTACGCGCATTGACCAGTTGCAGTTGTTTATACCGTTCTTCCATTTCACGCACGGCCCATTTCAACGCATTGACTGCCGCATTTGGGTCTAACTTTACAATGGGTGTAATCAAATGTGGAATATCATCCCAGAACCCAAAATCAACCCCCTTTGGATCAATGATTATCAATTTGCACTTGTCCGGCGTAAAGTGATAAACGATAGATGTAATGATGGATTGCACAAATACAGATTTCCCAGACCCCGTACGCCCCGCAATCAGCATATGCGGCATTTTGGCCAAATCAAAGTACATATAATTACCGCCAATATCAACACCCAACCCCAATGGAATCTTGTATTTGGACGTTTGGAATGTATCGCTGGCAACCAAGCCACGAAAACGCACCGTCTGACGTTTCAAGTTCACCATTTCCACACCAATCAGTGGCGTCCCAGGAATCTGTGCAATACGAATATTTTCAGTCGCCATCGCACGCGTCATATCCTTGACGGTCTTGCTGACATCGGCCCAACGTGTACCACTTTCGGGCATCAGTTCATACAACGTGACAATCGGCCCAGGGCGAATACCAACAACCTTGCCATGAACATTGTATTCGGCAAAATGTTCCTCCATCGCGACGGCATTACGCTTTAACTCGGGCGTCACAACATTTTTACCAAAATTAGAATCCTCCAGAAAATCTGGGTCTGGCAATTCAAATTCATCGTCACCAGACGCACGTGCAACCTTGGCTGTTGATTTCTTGGCCGCGGGCTTTGCACGACGACGCGTGGCGGTTTTGGAATCCGCCACAAGTATTTCTTCCTCAGCTTCTTCTGCGACGACTTCTTCGGTGTCATCTGCACATTCTTCCGCGACGGCGGGACGTCCCGACACCATCCGAAATACAGACAAAATCGCACCAATCACGCGACGCAATAAATTCAGCAACGCACGCACATGCGCCCATTTAATATGCAATACGCGTGCCGCCAACCACACAAAAATCACCATTGCCGGCACACACAGTGCCGCCGCCCACGTACCAACCAACGCACCCACGTCATGCGCCACAATCGCACCCGCAAACCCGCCAAACGTCGCGCTGGGCGCAATCAAACCAAACGCCGCCGCGCCCGCACACAGCGCAACAAAAATTCGCATTAAATTATATTCGGGCGCATCATCATCCGTCCAATTCATTGCGCGTGATATTCCCGCCCGCATAATGCACAACAACAAAAACAACGCCGGCACAGCACCCACACTGTACCGCAAAAACGCGACCACATTACCCATTGCGGACTGATTGCCAAACGTGCTGGCGGTAGCAAAACCGTTCAAATACGGATTAAAAAATAACAACGCAAATATTGCCCAGCCCCCAACTAAAATCAGGGTTGTACCCCACGCGCGACGTGCGATATTCTTTAACGCCCACGAAACACTTTCTGGTAAAAATCTTGATTGCCTTTCCATAACGCGCATATTTTATCATAAAAAAAAGAAAAATGCGCCATTTTTTTGACGCATTCTGATTTATTCACAGCGACGTTTCAGCCACCACTTTACCAAGTCCGCCATCACCATACCGATGAACGCCCCCAGTATAACGTCGGTTGGCCAATGCGCCCCTATCGCCACACGCGACACACCAATCAGTATCGCCAGCGACCACGTAAATGGCTTTATACGCGGGGCCAACATACCCAACATAACCAATCCTGCGAATGACGCAACCGTATGTCCCGACGGCATGGAATTAAATGCCCAATCACTATGAAATGGGAAAAATCCCGTCATACCCAATGCTTCATAAAATATAGGACGCGCACGACCAATTATGACCTTTAATATCTGGGCAATTACGGACGCCGACAAAACAGAACAAAATGTAAAAAACGCATAACTATTCTTTGTTTTCAGTAAAAAATCAGACCAGAAACACATAATACTGAACCGATTTTTATCATTTTTGAAACAAGGTTTTGATTCCAGTGTCTTTTTGCCATAAAATGCACACATAATAACAAACGATGCCCCAACCCATATTTTGGCATCAAACACCATATCAAACACGCCCCACAATCTGCAATTAAACCCACGCATCAACAAATACAGTGGCGCGTCAAACCACATCACCCCCAGTACAACAATCACCATAACCACGGCGGCGGCATAGGCCAACAAATTCCATTTCATTTTATTGTCTGGGGTCAGAAACATCAGGTTGCCTTTTATTTTTCAATTAAAATATTATAGATTTTTTTATCGGTTAAAATCTTGGCCGATACAGCCGCCGCCAAAGCATCTTCGTCACTGCCACTGGTTATCACAGGACAGCCACTGCGAATTGTAGCAACGTCTGTATCTGGTTCTTGGTTAAAATCACGTGCATTAAAATCATCATTGATTACGTTCAAGAAAAACGCATTTTGTTGCGCACTGCTGCGAATATTAGATAAACATACAATAGGGAAAATTCCGCGGCCATCAATATCACGCCCCTTACCCGTCTTGATTGATTTGTTCAACAATTCCAACGCACCGCCATCGGACAAATCCAGACGTGTTGCGATACGTGCGCTGCCCGCAGTGGGCGTACCCACCAACACGCCACGATTGTATTCATAAAATGCGCTGGCAATCGCCTCGGCTGTACCACGCGTCTGGTCAGAAATCAAAACAACAACTGGCACATCAGTTACGGCACGCCCCCCTGGGACAACCTCTACCTGATCGCGGGCAGTTTCCAATATACGCATAACTGGGCGCGCCCCAATAAACAGCCCCGCTAATTTTGCTGCGGCCCGTTCATCATCACCCGACGACGCACGTAAATCCAATACAATCCCGCCCAGATTGTCGTATGTTGCCAACACCTCGTTCACGATGGCCACAGAATTGTCAGATACGTTGTGTACAACGATTTCCAACACATCATGCTCGTCCGCGCCAATGCCAGCGCGATGGATAATATCAGCGTCCGCCAAAACAATCGTCGCGCGCCGCAACACAACATCACGCGCACCAGACGGGGTCAGCAATTTAACCTTGGACGTACCAGAATTAAAACCGGCCAAGAAGCTTTCAATATCATCATCTGACATTTTTGTAACTGGCGTGCCGTTTATTTCGGCAATCAAGTCCCCTTCGCGAATACCGGCGATGTCGGCTGGCGCACCCTTGTACACACCGTGCACGCGCCAATTTCCACGCGCGTCACGCGCACCCGTCAAACCAACACCGGTCAATATACGGCCATCTTCGTTTATTTCAGCCGCACGCGAATAAATATAGCGACCATTTTCATCAATACCGTGCGTCAACGCATCAACAACCATCTGGTACATTTCAGACGATGTTGCGCGATGTAACGCAGCGTCATTTTCACGCAATTTCAAAATCAACGCGGTTGTGATTTCGCCGAAGCCGTTCCAATCACCCGCACTGGGACGTGGATAGTTTGCAATAATGCTGTCGCGCCAAACCAATACCACGCGATTGTCCGTTGCAGCGATATGTGCGTCCGCGCTCAGGTTTTCCAAGCTTTCAATCGCAACGTTGATATTTTTACCAGCCCACTTGACACCGTCCAGTTTTTGATAAATTTCCGCAAAGGTCTTGGACATATCAAAAACCCGCAACCCATCTTGCACTGGTTCATCTTCGAAAAATAAACTGTCTGCGTGCGCCGCGGGCGAAATCACCAGAATCAATGCAACCAGCAAAAAGATTTGTTTTAATCTCATCTATATTCCCCCCGATATGGCGCGACACACAGATTATCAATATTTTGTTTCACGCAGGTTAAAGTGATACAAAATAACGTTTGAAATATAAATACTGGTCAGTGTACCCATCACGACCGAGAATGTCATAGCAATCGCAAATTCTTTCAACATCACCCCGCCCCAAAAATACAGACCAACCATCGCCAAAATCGTTGATACACTGGTCATAATTGTACGATGCAACATTTCATTGACCGACAAATCAATCAGTTCTGTCATTGGCATCTTGTGATACTTTTTGATATTTTCATCAATACGGTCATAGTTCACAACCTTGTCATTGATAGAATAACCAATACCCATCAAAATGACCGCAATGGACGTCTGGTTAAATTCCAAACCAGTAACAGAAAAGAACCCAAACATCAATACAAAGTCCAAGACCAACGATACAAACGAACCAACCGCATATCCACCACGATAGCGAATCCAGATATACACACTCATCAGCACAAATGACACCAAAATCGCCAAGATACCACCACGTACCAATTCGCCACCAATCTTTGGTCCAACGATTTGAACCTGTGAATATTGCACTTTGTCGCCCAGAATTTGTTTAATTTCTGCAACGCGAGTGTTTTGCTGGGCATCGGTTGCCCCCTTGGGCAGACCAACGCGAATCAAGATTGAATCATTGTCCACAGATTGCAATTCCGGACTGAATGCTGACAGGTCGCTGCGCATCTTGTCAATCGTGTAATTGGCCTCAATAGGTTTAACCTCCATCGAAATACCACCTGCAAAGTCAATGCCGTAATTCAATCCGTACGTCAGCAATGACACAATCGACAACGCCACCAAAATTCCAGAAACCCAGTACGACAGTTTCCGATATTTCATAAAATGAAATTTCATAACACAACCTTTTTATTTATCTTTAATGTAACTAATCTTTTTGTTTTTGCCACCCATGTACCAATCAATCAGTACGCGCGACAACGCCAAACATGTGAACAGTGTTGTAATAACACCAATTGACAGCGTCACTGCAAACCCACGGATTGGCCCCGCACCAAACTGGAACAAAATCAAACTGCAAATCAGATTGGTCAGGTTACCATCCATAACGGTCTTGGTCGAACGGGTAAAGCCCAAATCAACTGCACACAGAGTTGGAACACCTTCGCGTACCTCGTCACGGATGCGTTCAAACGGCAAAATATTAGCGTCCACCGCCATACCCAGCGTCAACACGATACCCGCAATTCCTGGTAACGTCAGCGTTGCACCCAAGAATGCAGATATGCCGATAATCATGGCCAAATTCACCATTAAAACGATATCTGCAATCAAACCAAATGTGCGATAAGCAATCAACATAAACAAAATTACGAACAACACACCGACCGCTGATCCGACACGTCCTGCCTCAATCGCGTCCGCGCCCAAACCCGCACCAACTGTGCGTTCTTCGATAACCTGTAATGGTGCTGGCAACGCGCCACTGCGCAGCAATACCGCCAAATCTTTTGCCCCCTGCAATGTGAAGCCACCAGAAATCTGGCCCCGCCCCCCTGGGATTGGCTCGCGAATTGTTGGTGCGGACAAAACCTTGCCGTCCAAAACAATCGCAAAACGTTCGTTGACGTGTTCCGTGGTCAGACGCGCAAATTTACGCGCACCAGTTGCATCAAACGCCGTCGTTACAACCGGCATATTATTTTGGTCAAAATCTGCCTGTGAATCTTTCAGTGATTCACCAGATACCTCCACACGGCTGTACACTGGTACAACCTGCTGCGGATTTTCCATATATGGCAAGAATTGTGTGCCGTTCGGCGCATGCCCCGATGCAATCTGTTCCTGCGTAACATTTTCATTTACCAAATGGAATGTCATCTTGGCTGTCTGACCAATCAAATCCTTGATGTGTTCTGGATTATCAACCCCTGGCAACTGAATCAGAATGTATTTTCCACCCTGTGACTGAATAGACGGTTCTTTTGTTCCCAACGCATCAATACGACGACGCACAATTTCAATACTGCGCGTCAATGCGTCTTTGACCATTTCTTCTTTCTGCTTTTCGGTGTACTTTAATGTGATTGTGCGACCCGATGATGAAATATCAACCCCAGATCCCAGAACACTCTTCAAGCGACCCTTGGCACGCGACACATCATCATCTTCGCGAACGACCAACGACACAACACCGTCAACATTACGCAGGTTCGAAAAACGAATAACCCCACGATCGCGATCAATCATCGCACTGCGCGCTTCGTCATACAGTTGCGCTGCTTTTTCTTGGAACATGGTGTTTGTGTCCACTTCCAATAACAACTGCGCCCCACCCTTTAAATCCAATCCTAATGGAATCGGACGCGCCCACGATGGAAAATACGGAGCCAAGCGCGGTGAAATCGTCGGCACAGCCAGCAACACACCAAACACCGCAACAAAAATTATCGCCAGTTTCTTAAACATATCAAAAACCTTTATTATTCAACACTGGCAACGGCGTTTTTATTTACCTCAATAACAACACCTTTGGCCACTTCTATTTCAATCGTTTTTTCGTTTATCTTTTTAATAGTGCCGTAAATACCCGCCGCCATGACGCGATTACCAACCTTTAATGAATCCAACATTTTCTGGTATTCCGCCATTCTGCGTTTATTTGGACGCACCATAAACAGATAGATTATTCCAAACACAACCGCACAATACAGCAACATTCCCCACCAATTCCCTGTTGCGGCCTGTGCAATGTTTGCACCATTTTCAACAACAACTGTTGTTTCTTCCATGCTATTTCTCCTTGGTATTTATGCACAAAAGATAGTAAAAAAAAACGCACCTGTAAAGGCAAAAAACAAGGGCTGGCGCCCCCTGTTTTTATACACGTTCAAACCATGCGTCCATATCGGCAATGGGAATAAATTTATACACCGGCCGACCGTGATTACACTGGCCCGCGCGCGCGGTATTTTCAATCGCACGCAGCAACGCATCACACGACGCCATGTCTAACGTCTGACCCGCGCGAACACTGTGATGGCACGCGTAATTTGCCAGTTTCAAATGCAACCGTTCACCCAGTTGTGATGAATGGCCGTTGGCCCGAACCTCGTCCGCGATGTCGTGAAACAGGTTTGCCCAGTTCAAGTCCCAATCGGCGGGTTTTTCAAAAATGGCAATGGCATCATCACCAAATGCATCGATATGCAGACCCGACGCCCGCATTTCGTCCGCAACGGTCAACACGACCACCACATCATCACTGCGCATAGAAACAACAATCGGCGTCAACAGCGGTTGCGTCTTTATCGCGTGTTGTCGCAAACGTTCATACGTAATGCGTTCATGCGCAGCATGCTGGTCAACCACAACCAGATTATCGCCCGATGCCGCCAAAATATATTTGTTACCAATCTGACCAATCACGCGCCCCAATGGTTGCATTGCGTCGGTATCAGATGGTGCACTTGACGGTGCAGACATGGCGGGCTTAAAAACCTCGCCCTGCGCCGGCTGGTGCACGCGCATTGTGGCGGGCGTAATACCAAAATCCATACGTACCGTGGCGGGACTGGCCGGACTGATTGGCGTTGCGGCCGTCGCCATTTCAAATTCACAGGGCGCGTGATGCACCACATCTATTTCCGGTGCATCATTCATTGTGCGCGCCAATGCTGCACGCAGAGTTTTGATAATGAATCCGCGAATATGCGCTGGCTCTAAAAAATGCACCTCTGTCTTGGCGGGCGAAACATTTACGTCAACACTGCGTGATGGCACGGTCAAATACAGCGCGCACAGCGGAAATTCACGCGCATGCATAACATCCATATACGCCGCGCGCAATGCGCCAACCAGAACCTTGTCCTTGACCGGACGCCCATTTACAAACAGATATTGATCCACTGACGAGGCGCGCCGCAATGTTGGTTCTGAAATAAAACCGTGTAATTCAATGCCAGCATCTGATGTGCTGACCCCATCAACCGGTATCATACGTCCCGCGACATCATCGCCCATAACGGCGACAATGCGATCACGCATATTTTGATTTTTTGGAAATCGCCATTTATTATTTAACGTAAATCCAACATCGGGGCGCGCCATTGCCAAACGACGCACAACGTCCAACACAGAAATCATTTCCGCCCGATCCGTACGTAAGAATTTCAACCGTGCCGGCGTACGTGCAAACAGGTTTGCCACACGAATACGCGTCCCCGCATCCCAATCAGACGGCCGCACATCACCGGTATTCGCATTCAGTTGCCAACCATTTTCGTCCGCGCCATTGCACGTATCAATCGTCATATCAGACACAGACGCGATTGACGGCAACGCTTCGCCACGAAACCCCATAAAGTTTATATTCAACAAATCATCATCGGGCAACTTTGACGTTGCATGGCGCGTAATACTGCGCGTCAGGTCATCACGCGACATTCCCGACCCGTTGTCGACGACCGTAATCAGCGTGCGTCCGCCATCGGCGACATCAATCATAATCTGGTCTGCGCCCGCGTCCAGCGCATTTTCAACCAGTTCTTTGACCACGCTGGCGGGGCGTTCTACAACCTCGCCAGCGGCAATTTGGTTTATCAAAAAATCAGGCAAGATGCGTACAGGCATATGCGATTATTCCCTGAATTTAACTTCCAAAATCTCGTACTCTTTTTCACCAGACGGCAATTTTACAATACATGTATCACCAACGCATCGGCCAATCATGGCGCGCCCAACCGGCGATGTACACGAAATAACCTGCTTGCCATCAGATTCAATATCCGACAGAATCCGGCACTGCATACGATTGCCGTCTTCGTCTTCGGCGACGACACGTGCGCCAAACACCACACGGTCACCGGTCAATGAATCCACATCAATAATCGCGGCGTTTTCAATAACCCCTTCGATAAACTGAATCCGCTTGTCAATCTGGCGTTGTTTTTCCTTGGCCGCACTGTAATCGGCATTTTCAGACAAATCACCCAGCGAACGCGCCCATTGGACGGTTTTCAATATTTCCGGACGCTGAACTTCTTTCAGGTCTTTTAATTCTTTCACCAGCGAGTCAAACCCCTCGCGCGAGATTGGTCTTTTATCCATTTTCGTAAATCCTATTTTTCGTACCCAAAATTATAAGCATTCATTTTAATTTTGCAATTATCAATTCAACAGGTTATACTTTTCAATTATGGCACTAAAACCGTCTATTTTGACAAAATTCCTGTTGCGACGTTTCTTTTCGGGCGTCGGGCTGGTAATGTTGGTCGTATGTGGCATTATTTTTGCAATTACGTTTGTTGAACGTCTGCCGTCAAATCCAACGGCGGTGGCGGCATTAGCGGAATCATGGACACGCCTGTTGGAATATGTACCGCTGTTTTTGCCGCTGGCGGTGTTTATGGGGACGCTGTTGGCGTCTTATAACCTGACAAAATCCAGTGAAAGTATTATTGTCGCCAGTGCGGGCCTGTCCCCGTACCAGTCGTCACGTCCGTTTTTACTGGGCGCAGTGCTGATTGGCATATTTGCAACCACGGTCGTAAATCCATATTCAGTTAAACTGAGCAATCAGACCATCACATCAGACCACCTGAAATTGATTGATGGGGCAATTTGGCTGCGTGAATCGTCCGATGCGGGTTACATCACGATGAACGCAACCGGCATGCGCAAATCAGGCGACGCGTTGGAATTCCAAAACGCAATCGTATACGCCCAAGATGCATCTTTCAAATTGACCGCTCGGGTCGAGGCCGAAAATATCACCCTGTCGGACGATGGATTAAATGCTGCACGCGCAAACGTATGGGACGCAAACGGTCAAATGACAACCCGCGCATGGCAAACAGAAACTCTGCTGAACCCGCGCACTGTTCTGGACAGGTACCTGCAACCAGACCAAATTTCGTTCTGGCAATTACCATCATTTATTAAAAAGATGGAATCCATTGGTGCACCGGTACGCGGGCATTGGGTACAACTGTGGACATTGGTATTTTTACCGCTGTCATTGGTTGCGATGGCAACATTGGGTATTGCATTTTCCCTGACCCGTCAACGCCGTAATTACAGTTTTGGGACGAAATTTGCATTGGGCATCATCACATGCTTTGCCCTGTACTTTATAACCAATATGTTTAACGCACTGGGGGCGACAGGCGCATTGCCACCAATACTGGCAATCGTTGCGCCACAGCTGATTATTATCGCCATGGCGGCAACATTTATCGCCAGTTTTGATACAATTTAATGGGGAAATATTATGCCACTGAACAACAGACGCAGTCACGCAACACGTAACAAAATTATAATTTGGTCACTGGTAATTATTCTGGTGGTGCTGATGATTGTATCATTTCCCGCCCCACAAAATATGACCGAAGTTGTATTGTATCCATGAACTATATAGATGTGTTTTTAGAGGCCCTGTCCGCCGAAAAAGGTCGCAGTGCCAAAACACTGGACAGTTATGGCGCGGATTTGCGCGCGGCCGATGCGGCGTTACCAAATGGCCTGATGTCGGCCACGGCGGACGACGTCCAGAATTATCTGGCGTCCCTGCCCGACAAGGCATCGTCCATCGCACGCCACGCCAGCGCACTGCGTGGGTTCTATAAATTTTTAATGCTGGAAAAAATCATCACAGAAAACCCAACGGCAAATCTGGAATTACCAAAACGATCGCGCGCCCTGCCCAAATTTTTGACGGTGGACGAAATAGAATTATTGATTTCATCAGCGGGCGATGTAAAAAATTCGGTGCGCCTGCGCGCGATGATTGAATTGGTTTACGCGTCGGGATTGCGCGTGTCGGAATTATGCGAATTACCCATAACCGCAATTCTGGGCGATAAATTATTGATTCACGGCAAGGGGGCCAAGGAACGCATTGTTCCCATGCACGCGGGCGCGGTCGCGGCATTGAATAAATGGCTGGCAATGCGTGACGACGAAAAATCAAAATATGTTTTTCCGTCTGGTGGCGCGTCCGGCCACATCACCCGCGATGGATTTTTCAAGATACTTAAAAAGTGCGCTGTTTTGTCCGGCATTGACCCGCACCGCGTGTCGCCACACGTGCTGCGCCATTCGTTTGCATCGCACCTGTTGGCGGGGGGTGCGAACCTGCGCGCGATACAAACCATGCTGGGACACGAGGATATTTCCACAACGCAAATTTATACCCATGTGATGCCAGAACAGTTACGCGAAACGGTTGTGGCGCATCACCCACTGGGACATGCAAAATCAATGGACGATATAAAATGATACGTAAATGTGATCATACGGGCTGTACCAAGGCCGGCACATGTCGCGCGCCAAAATCGCGCGACCTGCGTGATTATTGGTGGTTTTGTCAGGAACATGCAGCGGAATATAACAAGAATTGGAATTTCTATGCCGACATGACGCCCGATGAAATAGAAGCAGATTGGGAACGCCAAACATTTGGCGCGCCCCTGAAAGACAAAGACACCGCCAACAAGGACGAAGCGGACTATGTAAAATTCCTGAATGATTTTATCATGGGTCGCAGTGCATTTGACCATGTTGCGCCCAAACCGCGCCCGAACACCACCATCAGCAATGCGTTAAAGACCCTGAACCTGCCCCCAACGGCAACGATGCGCGAAATTGGGGCAAGGTACCGCGCGCTCGCAAAAAAATACCACCCCGATACGGGTGGCACGGCAAACGCCACAGAATTTACCAAGGTAAATAATGCATACCAAACACTGAAAAAGCATTTTGACAAGAAATAACAGAACAGCGCGCCAATGGCGCGCCGATTCTTTATTTTGAATAACAACATTTACTCTGTATCACTTGTACACCTGAACCGGTGGTGTCTTGGTAATCAAATTCCGTTCCTGCGGCAAAACAACACGATGTTATGTCGCCGGTATTTTTATCTGGCGTTGTTGGATACACACCCCCAGACGACGGACACTGGTAACAATTTGAACCACTCAGATAGTATCCTGCCTCGCACGAATAAGATGTTGTTGTCGTGCATGCCGCATGCGCAACATTCACAATAAATATAACAAATAATGCAGTAATAATTTTTTTCATATTTCTCACTCTCGATTACAATTGATTACACGCCTCACAAGTACCTACCACTTTCCCGGATGCGACACTGCAACATGTACTACACGTGTTCGCATCACACAACCTGGCACAGTACCAATGTTCCTCGTCTGTGGTGCTGCACGAACCATACATTGCTGTTACATATCTGTGATTGGTGGTATCGTGGGTTGTGCCGGACGTACGTGTGCACGTACCGGAGTTATTCGTCCACCCTGATGGACAACTGGCCTCTACCACAGAATAACACGCCCCCAACGAACAGTTTTGTGCGCAAAGAGACAATGATGCATAATACGGATCGAGCAGCGAAAAATCAGGATTTAATTTTGACGCATCTACCGCAAATGCGCACGGCATCATGACCAGTATCAGCGGAATTGCAAACAGTTTCTTCATTTCACACCCCCTTATGTGTTTTGCAAACAAAAAACCACCGAAATAATTCAGGTGGTTGGAGGTTCGAAACAATTATCAAGAATTGTGGGCCTATTCAATATATTCAGCCACCCTCCAACCGCATGGTTGGGGGTGACGGCATTGAAAAAACGAAACATCGCAAGGATATAAATCCATGCGATGCCGAAATCTCTACCGTCTGCATTTTATGACGCGTAATGCGTTCATCTTGATAAAGGGTTTCGACACCCCGCCAATGGAACACCCATCGGCAATGGAATAATAAAATAAAAAAACACTATACACAAGAGAAAAAAATATTTTGACCAAATTTGAATAAATTTAGAATGGCGGTAGATATGCGTGAGGCGGGTTGCGTAGTGTCAGCGTGTCAGCCGACCGCGAATAAATTATAATGGTGCAGATGACACGTGGGGCGAAGGCGAAGTGTACAACTAGTTACATGAGCCGCCGCCCCGCGCGCCAGATGTGCCATTATAACTTTATTCGAATAAATTAGAATGGCGGTAGATATGCGTGAGGCGGGTTGCGTAGTGTACAATCAGTTACATGAGCAACCCGCGTCGCACATAGATACCCCATTATAATTTATTTAGGTATGCGATGGCGTCCATGGCCGCCGTACACCCCGTCCCGACGGCGGTTGCAATCTGCATTTTTATATCGGATTCAACATCGCCGGCAACAAACATACCGGTGGGTAATGCAGATGGTGCAATGCGCCCCATATTGTCACGGGCGACATCTTCGGTCAGGTAATCTGTATTGGCCTCGTGCCCGATGGCGACAAAAATGCCGTCAACGGTAATGACATCACCAGTGGTGGTGGTTGCCGCCAAGCGGTCATCGGCGGTCTGTTCGATTTTGACCAAATCAGTATTGAACAGGCATTCAATATTTTCACGTTCGGCAACGCGGCTGCGCACGATTGCCTCGGCACGGGTAAATGCCCCCTTGCGATATACGATTTTTACGGTCTTGGCAATATCAGACAGATACAATGCATCGTTCAACGCACTGTTACCACCGCCGATAACAATGACCTCTTTATCATAATAGAAAAATCCATCACATGTGGCGCAATATGATACGCCATGGCCAAACAGTTCACGTGCACCCGCGATTTCCAATTTGCGTGGTGATGCGCCGGTGGCAATGATGACAGATTTACCAACGTATTTTTGACCATTGTCACACGCAACATTAAACGCGCCAATCGCATCACCTGAAATACTTTTGGCAGATGTGAATACAACCTCTGCCCCGAATGATGTTGCCTGATTTTTCATAAATTCCGCCAGTTCTGCGCCATTGCCGGCCCACCCTGGGTAATTTTCCAATTTGGCAATGCCCGCCATTTGACCGCCCAGTGTATCACCACCCAGAACGATGGTCTTTTTCCCACCGCGCGCGCAATACAGTGCCGCCGTCAGACCCGCCGGCCCTGACCCCAGAATAATCACATCATACATAACAATATCGGTCATGATACCCTTTCCTTTTTGTACTATTATTTTCGCACAGCATAGCATAACAGCACGGCGCACGCAAATCAAAGATTATATTGATTTTGCCCTGAAATAAAATTATAATATCCGCGTTATGTCAGATGGTTATGTGTTTTTCAGTCGCATCTCGTCCCCGTTGGGGGAATAATTTTGCATATTTAATTACATAAAATAATTGCGATTTACGTCGCACAATCTTATTATTAGCACAGATAAAAAACAAGGATACAGAAATGTTGGACATCAGATTTATTCGCGAAAACCCAGACGTGGTTAAAAACGCTTGCCGCGTCAAGGGGTTTGACGACCATGTTGATGAATTGTTGGCATTGGACGCACGCGTGCGCGAATTGAAAACAGCGACACAAACAATGACGGCTGAAAAGAACAAGGTTACACGTGAAATTCCGACCGCAACCGACAAAGCCCCATTGATTGCACGCAGCAAGGAAATTGCTAACGAAATCGCCGCCGATATGGCAGAATTGGCAGACAAAGAAGCGTTGTTAAATGATTTAATGCACCGCGTACCACAAATACCCGATGCGTCCGCCCCAATCGGCCCAGACGACACTGCAAACGTAGAGGTTCGTCGTGTCGGCGCACCACGTAAATTTGATTTCACCCCACGTGCCCAGTGGGATTTGTTGGACATGAATGGTTGGTGGTTGCCTGAAAAAATCGGCAAGATTTGTGGCACGCGCACATACGCATTGGTTGGCGAAGCCACCGAATTGCAACTGGCGATTGAAACATATGTTATTCAGAAATTGATTGCAAAAGGGTTCACATTTATTGAATGCCCATCTATCACCAAACCACAAACGATTTTCGACGCGGGCCACTTTATGGGCTCTGACCTGTCGGTGATGGACAACGACGTGTTTATGCTGGCGGGCACAGACCGTTGTTTGGCGGGCACGGCAGAAATCATTTTGAACTCGCTGCACGGTGGCGAAATTCTGAACGAACGCGATTTACCAATTAAATACGCTGGATTTTCACCCTGCTTTCGCAAAGAAGCCGGCGCGGCGGGACGCGACACACGTGGGCTGGCCCGTTTCCACCAGTTTAACAAGGTGGAACAGTACATCTATTGCACCCCAGCGCAGTCGAACGAAATGCACGAACACATTTTGAATAATCTGTGCGAGGTTATGGCCGACTTGGAATTACCGTATCGCGTAATTGCAAATTCCACCGGCGACATGGGTTTCAACAAGGTTAAAATGAACGATGTCGAGGCATGGGTTCCATCTGAAAACGCATACAAAGAATTGGGCAGTTGTTCGTCCATCGGTCAATTCCAAGCGCGCCGCACCAACACCCGTTATCGTGATGCAAACGGTGATGTACAATATGTTGCGACATTAAATAACACGGGTATTGCCGTGCCACGTGCACTTGTGCCCGTCTTGGAAAATCACCAGAATGCCGACGGCAGTGTGAATATTCCAAAGAAATTGCAATCCCTGATGGGTGGCCGCACCAAGATTGGTGGCAAGCATTAAAAAACGGGGCAACGCCCCGTTTTTTTCTTTATGTAATTTATTTCTGGAATTGTTTTTTTGCAGCAAAATATTTCGGCGACAAAAATCCAAAATACAAATCTTTGAATTTGTTTTTTGACACTACATAGTTCCATTCTTTTATCGCAACCAGTAAATCGTGCTGTTCAAAATCAAATTTTTCATTTTTGTAAAAACTGTCCAACACGCGCATTACATGCATATACGCCAAATATATCGTGTTATCCTGTGTGCCATATGGAATAAACACATTGGGTGATATAAGCAGATTTTCTTTGACACGTGCGGCATAATCCGCATATTTGCGTGGGTTCGCCGCGATTGCGCGCAACTGGGCAAACGCCCGATAGAATTCCTGCGCTTGTTCAGGGAATTTTTTGCCCGTTTTGTGCTGCCAGTGTTCAAAATTCGCTTTCAGTGCATTTTCCACCGATGTGAAAAATTTTGCCACCGTCGCATCCCAATCAACATACAATAAATCAAATCTGTCCATATTAAATACCTCTTATTCTACATCTAATATAGACAAAATTATTAAAATGTCAATTTTATAAGCATTTTTTATCATAATTTCTTGAATTTTGAAAATTATGGTATAATCTAGCGTTTACGAAAAAATTTTTAAGGCAGACAGATGAATATTCGCAATATTGCAATCATTGCACACGTTGACCACGGCAAAACGACCTTGGTTGATAATATGTTGAAACAGGCCGGCACATTCCGCGCCAATGAAAAGGTTGAAGATCGCGTTATGGACAGTGGCGATATCGAACGCGAACGCGGCATTACCATTTCGGCAAAACCAACCTCTATTTTGTGGCACGATTATAAAATCAATATCGTGGACACCCCAGGGCACGCGGACTTTGGGGGCGAGGTTGAACGTATTTTATCCATGGTTGATGGCGTTGTATTGCTGGTCGATGCGGCCGAAGGGCCCCTGCCCCAGACCAAGTTTGTATTGTCCAAGGCATTGAAACTGGGCCTGCGTCCAATCGTTTGCATCAACAAGGTTGACCGTTCCGATGCACGTCCCGATGAAGTATTGAGCGAAACATTCGATCTGTTTGATAAATTGGGCGCAACCGATGAACAGTTGGATTTTCCATACCTGTACGCGGTGGGCCGCGATGGTTGGGCGGTGCGCGATTTGAATGACGAGCACAAAGATTTAACCCCACTGTTTGAACTGATTGTTGACCATGTGCCGGCCCCCGATTGCAATGGCACCCGTTGCCAGTTGGACGCGCCATTTTCTATGTTGGCTACAACACTAGAGGCAGACCCGTATGTTGGTCGTATTTTAACCGGTAAAATTGAATCTGGCACGGTTCACGTTGGTCAATCGGTCAAGGCAATCAATATGCAAGGCGAATTTGTTGAAAACGCCAAGATTACAAAAATCATTGAACATCGCGGTGTCGAGAAAATTTCACGCGACAGTGCATCTGCGGGCGACATTGTCGTTGTTGCCGGATTTTCCAAGGCAACCGTGGCGGACACCCTGTGCGACCCATCGGTTACCGAACCAATTCCTGCAATGCCAATTGACCCACCAACCCTGACCATGACATTCTTTGTAAACACATCGCCATTGGCGGGCAAATCGGGCAAGAAATTGACATCGCGTATGATTGGCGAACGCCTGTTCAAAGAAGCCGAAACCAATATCGCGTTAAAGGTCACACAAAGTGCGAATAATGAAGCGTTTGAGGTTTCTGGTCGTGGTGAATTGCAACTGGGTATTCTGATTGAAACAATGCGCCGCGAAGGATTTGAACTGTCCGTGTCGCGCCCACGCGTTGTTATGCACGAAGATGAAGGCGGCGAAAAACTGGAACCAATCGAAGAAGTCGTTATTGATGTAGATGACGAATTCTCGGGCGTTGTTATTGAAAAGATGACAAAGCGCAAGGCAACAATCACAGAAATGAAGGCGTCTGGTGCGGGAAAAACACGTATCGTATTTTCTGCGCCATCGCGCGGGCTGATTGGTTACCTGTCGGAATTTCGTACCGATACGCGCGGTACTGGTATTATGAACCGCGTGTTTGATAAATATGGCCCGTATCGTGGTCCGATTATGCAGTATCGCCCAGGCGTGTTGGTTTCCATGGAAAATGGTGTCACTGCGACATATGCATTGTTTAATTTGCAACCACGCGGGACATTGTTTGTTGGCCCCCAGACCGAGGTTTATTCTGGTATGATTATCGGCGAACACAGCAAGGAAAATGACTTAGAAGTAAATCCAGTAAAGGGCAAAGAATTGACCAATATGCGTAGCGTGACGGCCGATGAAAAATTGTTCTTGGCACCACCGCGCAAGATTTCACTGGAAGAGGCCCTGTCCTATATTCAGGACGACGAATTGGTAGAGATTACCCCCGCAACCATTCGCCTGCGCAAGAAAGAATTGGACAGCAACACCCGCAAAAAAACACGTAAAAATGTTGAGATATAATACACAACTGCGCCCATAACAGGACGCAGTTTTTAATTGAATAATATTCTTTATCCTTTTAATATGTATTTATAAATACTCAAAGGAATCTTATGTCATTGCCAACAATATCAAAAACCAGAAAATTTATATCTACAGCGTTGACATGGTGGATACCAATCAAATCATACCGACGTGCATTTCGTGGTATATTACAACTGGGCGTCATGAATTATTTTCGTGTATTGCGAACTGACCGTAATACCACGTTTCCTGTTGAATTGGCCGTTGGTGCCATAATGAAAGACGAAGGGCCATATTTGAAAGAATGGCTGGATTTCCATATTTTAGTTGGTGTCGGAAAATTCTATTTGTATGACAATGGTTCAACCGACAATACAGCCGATATTTTGAAACCATATATTGACCAAGGTATCGTTGAATACCATTATTTCCCAGGCCCCCGCATGCAGGCCCCCGCATATGTTGAGATACTGAACAATCACGCCAATGATTCACGATGGCTGGCACTGATTGATTTGGACGAATTTCTTGTTCCCGTGAACCATAAAACCATACCGGAATTTTTGCACACAATGCCACAAAATTTTGCCCAGTTGGTTGTGACATGGGTAATGTACGGATCGTCTGGACACATTGAAAAACCAGATGGATTGGTAATGGAAAATTACAAGTATCACGCCGCCCGCCAAAGCGGAATTAAATCTATTATAAATCCACGTTTGTTCTTGAAATTGCACAGTTTACACGCCAATTTGGTTGGTGGTTTTACGATTGATAACAACGGCAAAAAACTTGGTCGCATTGATCAAACCAACAATCCCCCCCCCTACAACCAATTACGTTGCAATCACTATTACACCAAATCTTTCAACGAATATATGACAAAATTCAACCGTGGCACAGCCACGGGACAGAGCAATGCTTATCGTGGCCCAGACAAATTTCATCAATACGATTTGAACGATGTATATGATGATATTATGGACAAATATATAGAGCAGTTAAAAAAATAATGTCAAAACGTCTGTTTCTTTTGGCGGGTTATAATGCCCATGGTTTAATTGATGAATCACTGATGTTTTATATTCAGGCATTGTCAAAATGCGGCGATGTCGTGCTGTGCATGGATTCTGATTGCAGTGATACCGAATTACAAAAATTGACCCCGTATGTTCTGCACTCGGTCGCGCAACGCCACGGTGAATACGATTTCGGTTCGTATAAACGTGCATATACGTATGCGACGGACGCCGACATTTTGAAAAATTACGAATTTGTGTATATGGTAAATGATTCTGTATATGGCCCACTGATGGATATTGAACCATCGCTGCGCCGTATGGAGGCATTAAATCGCGACACATTTGGTCTGGTGTATAACGGGACATCATCGCGCCCACATATTCAATCGTGGTTTATCGGTATGCGCAAAAATGTATTCTTGTCACCATGGTACGATGAATTTATGCGCGCTATTACGCGCCAAAATGACAAGGGTGCAATCACATACCTGTACGAACAGGGTTTCACCGAAATGCTGCGTGCGCACCACGTAAAATTTGCATGTTTGTATAATTGCCCTGGGCGCAGCGTATATAACAATGTTGCCGCCCTGTTCCGTCGCGGTATGCCATTTATGAAAAAGGTTGCCTTTACCCGCGCAGATGGTGCATTGGGAAATCGCATTTTGTATATCTTGCGTCACGCGTCGCCCGCGGTGCGCGATATGATTTTGGCATCGGCACGCCGCACATGGGGCGACGAATATATCAAATGGTTGTTGACACGCAATCCAATGAAAATCGCATATCGTCATATCAAACACGCTTTGCGCAAGATATTTATAGAGGGTCTGTAAATGCAAACAACACAACCGCAAAAAACAAGCATTCGTATTGCCGCCGTGACAATGGCGCGTAATGATGAATTTTTCCTGAACCGCTGGATTAAATATTACGGCGGACAAATCGGGTCTGAAAACCTGTATATCTATCTGGACGGATTGGATCAAAAAATTCCATCGGGCCATGCGAACGCCAACATAAAAAAATTACCGCATCGAGACGAAGAACGCCAACGCGGGGACAAGACGCGCATATTGCTGTTATCTGATTTGGCGAAAAAATTATTCGCCGATGGCTACGACATTGTTATTGGTTGCGATTGCGATGAATTTCTGGTTGTTGACCCAGATACCGGTATGTCATTGGCCGAATATTTATCCAAAATAAAAAATCGCACAACGGTGTCTGGTCTGGGACTGGACGTCGGAATGGATTTAGAATCTGAACACGCATTGGACACGCGCGCACCATTTTTAACCCAGCGCAAATACGCCGTTCTGTCCACACGCTATACCAAACCGGTGGTTTTGTTCCGCCCCCGCACATGGGGCAGCGGTTTCCACAGTGTCAAGGGCACAAATTTCCACATTGATAAAAACCTGTACCTGTTGCATTTCGGTGGCGTGGATTTAGACATGATAAAAAATAAAATCGGCGACCGCACTGCATCATGGGGTGCGCACCTGAAAAAGCGCGCGCGCACGATTGACATTATCACGCACGCAAAAAACAAGAATCATTCAATGCGCGCGGCACGCATATTGCAGACATTCCTGCGCCCAATTTATGATTTGAACAAGCCCGCAATGCTGGGCCTGAAATGGGTTGCAACAATCCCCGCACGTTTTGCAAAAACAGGAATATAACACAAACGGGGCGAGTGTTAGAGAGCAAAGCGCAGAGAGCAGAGAGCAATGAATGTGTCCGCCAATGGCGGACAATTTTTATTTTCTGGATTGCTTCACTGCGTTTGCAATGAAACCGAGCGGTACGCGAAGGTTGCGGCAAGGACGTAAGTCCGCAGGCGACACATGCACAAAACAACGTCATTGCGAGCGAGCGAGCGCAAGCGACGCGCGGCAATCCAGTTTATTTTATGTTGCGCGCAGCGCACAAACATTGCTCTCTGCTCTCTGCGCTTTGCTCTCTAAATAAAAATGCGCCGATGGCACATTTTTATTTTATCACTTTCATTATCTGTTCTGTGATTTTGGTGGCATCAAAACGCGACAGATTTTCTGTGGCGACCGCTATCATTTTTTCTGTGTCCGCGCGTCGCGTCCATGCGTCCATCATACGCAATGCCAAATCCGTTGCGTCACCGGCGACAAACAATAACCCTGCCCGTCCGTCCATCAGAATCTCGCGCGGGCCATTACGACAATCCGACGCAATATTCAATGTACTGACGGCCGCGGCCTCTATCAACACGGTGGGCAAACCTTCGGAATAACTGGACAATATATTTGCGCGGGCATGTGCCATATACCCAAACGGATTTGCGGCACGTCCCACAAATTCAATCTGGCGCGATGCCGGCAATGTACGCGCAATCTGTTCATATTCAGCGCGCATATCGCCATCGCCAACAAACACCATTTTAATATTTGGCCGTCCCGCGTTTTGCCAGAACATATCAAACCCACGCAGCACCGTTTCAATATCTTTGTCACGTGTCAGCCGCGACACGCAAACGAAATAATCCCCGCGAATAAATTTACCCGCGGTCGCCAATTCGCGCGCACGCGCAATATCAATCGGATTATAAATCTGAATAATCTTGTCAGAATATTCTGGATACTTTACGCGCAGTTCTGTTGCCGCGTCACGGGTCAGCATTACCAATTTATCATACATCGGCATATACCGCATGCGGCCACCCGCATACAGCGCATCAATCGATGAATGCCACCATGTGATTTTCTTGCCCTGAAACTTTTTGAACTCGCGTGCGAATGAAAAATTATAGTAATCAATAAACACATCAACGTCATCAAAACGATGCGATGACATCATCATATATTTACCAAATCGGTATATATCACGCGCCACGTGTTTTATAATTCGCCACAGGAAAAAGTGTGGCATCTGCGTTCCCAAAAACCGGCATGGGTACAATGCGGTCAATTTTACATCAGGGTGCGCCGCAAACCAATCGCGATATTGTGGAACGCTGATATTCGTGTATGTTATCACACGAATGTCCACGTCCCCGTGCGCCAACAGCGCGGCAATCGTCTGAATCACCACGGATTCGACGCCACCCACCTGCATATCACGCAGACATATCGCGATTGTTTTACGTTTCATTTTATGCAACACCCACATTTAATAAATTCTGCAATTCCGCATCTGATTTTGCGTGCCCACCCGTATGGCGGCGTGTCCAGCGCACCGCAATTTTTCAAATTTGAAAAACATTTCTGTGCCAACGCAACATCATCCGCATTGTCCAGATATTTAATCTTGCGATATGCCCACTTGATAAAGTACCAGCGGAAGCGTCGTGACCACGCGTCCATTTGATATGGGGTCGCCTGCTCTTTATACAACTTGTACGATGTTTCGATTCCGGTGCATAAACTCTGCATTATACGCAGTTGTTTCGCAGACAAAACAATTCCGCCAAAATTCGGCACATAGAAATACAGCGGCAACGGTGCAATCGTCACAACCGGATTTTTCAGCATAATCGCCGACCACCACGGGAAATCTTCGAACAAAATCCCCTTGATAAACGGTGTGTCCGCAATCAAACTGCGACGATACAGATTCTTCCACACCTGACAGTGTTTAATCAGCCATTTGCGACGCGGGTTAAATGCATTATGCGCGCGTTCCGTTGCATATTTATATACATCATCGGTCAACAATGTTTTAATGCGCGTCACATCATACTTTTTGTGCATGCGATACGGCACAACAGAATCCGTATCCATATGCAACACATGCCGCACCATCAGTTGCGGGCGATAAATTCTGTCATACGTGAACGACACAATATCAGAATTATCACGCATCGCCAGATAGTGCGTAATTTCCATCGTCTGGGGGTGAATAAAATCGTCACTGTCCAGATACAAAACATAATCACCCGTTGCCACCGCCATACCGGCATTACGCGCATCAGACAGGCCACCATTTGGTTTATTCACAATTTTGAATCGCGCATCACGGGCGGCATATTCAGACAAAATATCGGCAGATCCATCTGGACTGCCGTCATTGACACAAATCGCCTCCCAATCAGAAAAAGTTTGGTTTAATACACTGTCCAAACATCTGCGCAAATACTTTTCCACATTGTATATCGGTATTATCACAGAAATTGCAGGCATGTGTTTCCCTCCTGTTCTTATTTTTTGGTTTTCGTTTTGTACATGTGATTTATCATCTCGTCCGCGATGCTGCCTGGGATTGGGTTTTTCGCCCACGGGCTGTTATACGTTGTTTTCTGAAAGAATGCACCCGACGTATATTCTTTGAACAACTTCTTGGTATATGGTTCATTCGCGACCGACCACCATAGTGCATGCGTTGGGGCCTGATCAATATGTGGCATCATATCAAAATACTTTTTAGCAACAGGGTCGTGTTCAACCAATGATTTGAACATCAACTGGTGCATAAAATAATCAAACTCGCGGGGTTCCGCCGTCCAGAAATTCAGAATCATCTGACGCCACGCCGCCAACAAATAAGACCCCTTGCGTGCACGAATGAAACAGTTCTGAATAAAACTGTACGCACTGCCAACCATATTGCCCGCCATATAGACAAAGAAGTCCTGATTTATAATTTCGTCTGGAATTGGCGCGGTTGCAAATCCGGTTGAATCCAACCAAATGCCACCATGTTCATACAACAATTCAACACGACAAATGTCGGCAAAATGCGCATGCTTTATCTGGCCCGCCTTGCGCTTTGCAACAATTTCTGGGGGCAACGTGATATAGTCCCAAATGGTGTTTTCATCCAAGACAACCAATTCCTGTTTGCAATTTGCACGAATACTGCGGAAACATGCTTTGACCAATGGTGGTGCCTTGTCTTCGCCCTGTAACCACAGTGTCCAAATCTTTTCACGTTTGTCGTTATGGGTGGGACGAACCTCTGGCACAGTGCCGGCGGTCGGCACATAACGCGCCATATACCGCGGAATTGCGGTTGCCGCAACATTACATCTATGTTCACGACGCTTGTCACGTGGCCACCACAATGGGTTCAAGATATGCGCGCGCAACACAATGTCCGCCAACGCAAATGTTCTGGATAGTTTCATTCCACACCCCTGGTTTTTGTTATTCCATTGTTGGCAACGCATCATCGCCCGCGTCGTCATCAGCTGGGCCGATGGTCATTTCTTCGGCAATGCCCGATGCGCGCGCCATAATTTTATCCAACAATTCCTGCTGTACATCCGCGTGATCTTTCAGCCACTGGCGGGCATTTGCCTCGCCCTGGCCCATGCGTTCATTGTTGTATGAATAAAAACTGCCCGCTTTTTCAATCAGGTCATATTTCACACCCATGTCCAAGATTTCGCTGATGCGCGATATACCCTCGCCATACATGATTTTGAAATCAACCGTGCGAAATGGTGGTGCAACCTTGTTCTTTACAACCTTGACACGGGTTTCGTTACCAATAACGTTTTCTTTGTCTTTAATCTGGCCGGTGCGACGAATGTCCAAACGTACAGACGCATAGAACTTTAACGCATTGCCACCCGACGTCGTTTCCGGATTACCAAACATAACACCAATCTTCATACGAATCTGGTTGATGAAAATCAGCAACGTATTACTGCGCGATACCGAACCCGCCAGTTTTTTCAAACTCTGCGACATCAGGCGTGCGGTTGTACCAACGAAAGAATCGCCGATATTCCCTTCCAGTTCTGCCTTGGGCACCAAGGCCGCAACCGAGTCGATTACAACCACGTCAACCGCCCCAGATTTAATCAATGTGTCGGCGATTTCCAATGCCTGTTCACCCGAATCTGGCTGCGATATAATCAGATTTGCAACATCAACCCCCAATTTTTTCGCATAGGACGGATCCAACGCATTTTCGGCATCAATGTATGCGCATGTGCCACCTTTCTTTTGCGCCTCGGCCACGGCGTGCAATGCCAATGTTGTTTTACCAGAACTTTCTGGCCCATAAATTTCAACAATACGACCACGCGGATACCCACCGATACCCAGCGCAATATCCAATCCCAATGAACCGGACGAAATCGCCTCTATATTCTGTTGTGAACCATCACCCATTTTCATGATGGCTTCTTTACCAAACTGTTTTTGAATTTGTGCCAACGCCGATTCCAACGCAGGATTCTTTGCGGGTACGGCGGTGGTTGCTGCTTCTTTCTTTGCCATAAAATTTTCCCCTTTTCCTTATACAGAAATCATACACAGAATCACGTGCGCACGCAATGAAAATAATAGGAATAAAGCACGTACAAATTTTACTTTTTGGCAACCAAAATAATTGATGTCAGCACACCAATCACCGCCGTCACAACCCATACCGCCGACGTCCCACCAAACAGGGTAATACACCCTGCCGCCAATACCGGCGCAACCACATTCGGCAAATTCACACTGGTACGGAACACGCCATAGAAACGCGTCTGTTCGGCTTTTTGTGTATTATCAAAGAACAGCAAATCATGCACCGATTCCATCAATGCGCCCGAAATCTGCCATGCGACAAAGATAACCAACAACGGATACCCTGTCACAAATGTTGCCAGCACCGACAGTCCCGCAAACGACAACAGTCCAGACAACAACCAAATCTTTTTACCAAACGCGCGCACCAGATGGGCCATCGCCTCTGACAAAATCAGATACGGAATAATCCCCAGTGTCAAAACCCACCCCAGCGCATCATTTGAAAATCCGTTTTCAATAACCACAATCGGCACATACAGGTAACGCATCGCCCGCAATGCATAGTACCCAAAATTCACAATATACGCACGCAACATTCCGGGCTTTCTGAAAAATGCAACCGTATTACGCCACAGCGCACGTGCCGTGCGACGCGGGCTGACGGGCTTTATCTGTTTATCTTGCTGAACAATACGGAAATACTTAAAGAATCCCCACCCCGCCAAATAAATTACCGCCGATGCAAAGAACGCCGCACGATTACCCGCCACATCTGAAATTGCAACCGCAATCATTGGCGCAAACAACGCCCCGATATTCAGCCACAAATGATACCGCGAATTTAATCGTGCCATACCAATCCCACGCGAAAAATCAGACATAAACAACGGAATTAACATTGTCACCAACGTTGTCGCAATACCAGTTGTATAGTCCAATATGATAAACGTACTGGGACGAATAGAAAAACTCATCATCGCATAACACACCGCCAACATCAGCATCACAAAATAAAACACGCGCACCTTGGAAAACTGGCGAAACAGTTCATTGGCAAACAGCCCCACAATCATACAGAAGGCCGCATACAGACCAACATATAGCCCAACCACCGCGGACGAACGAAATATTTCCAACAATACCAACGAATATACGGCATTATAAATACCGTCTGCAAACCCTGTGAACAGCCCCAGATTTGCAAACGAAAAACCACTGACCGAACTTCTGACTGATAAATACGTATCCTTTGCCATAGTGGATAAATTTTATCACAAAAACGTAAAAAAAGCAAAGTACGGCACAAAAAATAAAAACGCCCCGTATGGGACGTTTTGTTGGAACGAAAAAGAACCAAATAAATTATTTTGCGTTTGCTGCATTACCCTGCTGCTTTTGCGCATACAGTTCCGCAAAATCAACCGGCTGCATCGCAAATGTTGGGAATCCAGATTCAGATGTCAGACGTACAATCAAACTGCGAACCGCTGGGAACAACAGCGTTGGTACATCAATCAACAATGTACGCTTTTTCGCTTCGTCATCTTTTTCTTCTTCCATTTGAACCAAACCAGAATATGTCGATTCAATCAAGAATATGGATTTATCGCCCGCGTCCAGTTTCGAATGAACCTTGGTAATCAAATCAACCATAAACAGATTGTTTTCTGCGCCCTTGATTTGAATATCGATATTGATTTCCAATTTTGCCTGACCATTGTCCTGCTTAAAGAACAATTCTGGAACATTTGGGCTCTCAAACGAGATATCTTTCAGAAACTGTGAAATAATTTTGAATTTTGACATTATGCTTTACTCCTGTTGTACGCTGGGGGTAAAACCCGTCTGGACTTAGCCCCACCTTTTATGATAATATAGCATTATAAATTTATTTTACAAGTGGGGGGATTTACAAAAATGCTTATGCAGATTTTTTTCAAACCAGCGCGATTGATTGCTGTGGTTCTGGGGGTTGTCGCGTTGGCGGCATGCGATCTGTCTGCGCCAACGCACAGTGGCGATAATTCCGTCGTCCCCAGCAATTTGCGCCGCGCGTCTTATGATGACCTGCCCGGGTGGCGTGATGACGACGTGCGCTATGCATTACAGGCATTCCGCAATTCGTGTCAGGCGAAAATCCAATACACCGGTCGCGTTGTGCCTGACCGCGAACTGTTCGCAGAAAAATGCCGTATGTTGCCATCTGCATCGGCGGATGTTGCAACCGTGCGCGCATGGTTTGAATCAAATTTCCAACCGTACAAGGTATATAATGACAACGGCACAGACCGCGGGACATACACTGGATACTATTCCCCAATTATCCCCGGCTGTCGCACCAAAACCGCCACATGTAACGAACCACTGATGGGCGTGCCAACCGATGGTCGCACGTACAAAGGCGTGGAAAAGAAAGACATTGTTGAAAAACAAATTGGGCGCGTTCTGTATTGGGCAAACATCGTTGATGTTCAAAATATTCAAATTCAGGGCAGTGGTATGTTACAACTGGACGATGGCAAAATGGTCAAATTGAACTTTGCCGCGGTCAATGATATGCCATTCAAATCCATCGGCGAAGAATTACGTCGCCGCGGCATTCGCCCCGAGGGTGGCTATTCAGCCGACGCCGTATGGACATATCTGAAAAAGAACCCTGCATTGGCCAAAGATGTGATTTATAAAAATCCACGCTATGTGTATTTCTATGAATCCACACCACCAGATGTGATTGGTAAATTGGGTACGCCCCTGTCCAAGATTCGCTCTATCGCCATGGACGACAGCATTTATACATTGGGTATGCCGGTATATATCAGCACAAACCTGTCTGACGGTCGCCGTTTCCGTCGCCTGATGATCGCCCAAGATACAGGCAGCGCAATTCGTGGCTGGATTCGTGCCGATATCTTCTTTGGCAAAGGCGATGAAGCATATAAATACGCGCACGGTCAACATGCCCAAGGGGAAATGTTTATCTTGATGCCAAAAGAATACACCTATGTCAAACCAACCAGATAAGTTTTCACACCGCGTTGCACGTCCCCAGACACTGGCGGGGGCGATGGGCGGTTTGATGCGCCGTTTTGGTCTTCGCGCATCGGACGCGGACTTGACAGCACGCTGGACGGAAATCATGGGTTCTGACATCGCCGCGATTGCACAAATTGCCGCAATCAAAAAAATGCGCGACGGGCGGTATCACATTGCAATTCGTCCAAAAAATTCGGCATTCACATTACAGTTGTCATACATGACCGACGAAATTACAAAGAAGTTGAATAACTATTTCGGTCGCGCGACAATCGGAAAAATCAGTTTCAGGAAATAAACGCACATGACACGTATTTTGGGCATTGACCCTGGGTTATTACATACTGGTTGGGCGGTAATCGATACCGCCGGCAGCAATCGCATATATATTGCCAGTGGTGTGATATTGCCCCCCACCCGCGACACGTTGCCGGTGCGATTGGCAAATATATTTCGCGGTGTGTCTGAATTGATTGATACCTTTTCACCCGACGTGTGCAGTATCGAAATCACATTTGTAAATAAAAATCCACAAACGACATTGACATTGGGACACGCCCGTGCGGCGGCAATCGTCGCTGTGTCATCGCGCGATATTCCAATATACGAATACGAGCCGAACAAGGTTAAAAAGGCACTGACGTCTGCAGGCCACGCCGACAAAGATCAGGTGTACAAAATGGTGCGCATATTGCTGCCGACAGCACACCCCAAAACACCAGACGAAAGTGACGCATTGGCCATCGCATTGACGCACGCCAATATGACTAAATTCAAATTCTAAAAAAACGCGCTATGTGCTATGATATCTAGCAAAGGGGGAAATTATGAAAAAAGATTTTTATGAAATGATGAATGCAAAAATGGCGATGAAGCAAGGGACACTGTTTCGCGCATTTTTCATCAATTTAATTCTGGGTGTGATTGTTCTGGCACTGACATTATTTGTGCCACATTTTCTGTTGGCACTGGTGGTGCTGACTGGAATATCGCCAATGGTAATTTTCTTTTCCGCAATCAGTGGAATCGCCCTGTGGCAGATGCTGGGAATTTTATTCTTTCTGTGCCCTGCAATCGCCATCTGGTGGCAACGTAAAAAAATCCATTAAAATAAGTGCGCCAAACAGCGCACCATCTATTATCTATTCTCTATTGTCTATGCTCTAAAAAAATGCCCCAATCGGGGCATTTTTTATTACGCTGCTGCGGTAAATACTTTTTGAACGTCGTCGTTATCGTCCAGCGCATCTACCAACTTTTCCAGCTTGGCATACGCCTCGTCGTCCAAATCAACAGGCATATTTGGAATCCATGTCAATTCCGCACTGTCTGGTTCACCCAGTACATCATTCAACGCCTTTTGCACGTTGATAAAATCATCTGGCTTGGTCGTGATAATGAACCCTTCGTCCGCGGTTTCGATATTGTCCGCACCGGCTTCCATGATGATTTCCATCATTTCATCTTCGTTTTTGCCGATTGACGCTGGGTACATAATCTGGCCAGCACGTGTGAACATAAATACAACGCTGCCCTCTTCGCCCATATTGCCGCCATTCTTCGCAAATATGTTGCGGATTTCTGGCACAGTACGACGTGGGTTATCGGTCAATGCCTCTACAATTACAGGAACTGCGTTCGGGCCGTACCCTTCGTAACGGACGGCAACATAACTTTCGGTGTTGCTGCCCGACGCTTTTTCAATCGCGCGTTTGATGTTATCGTTCGGCATAGAATTTTTACGTGCATTCAGAACCGCCAAGCGCAGACGTGGATTATTGTCCGGATTTTTATCGCCCAGTTTTGCGGCCATCGTGATTTCACGCGCCAGTTTTGTGAACAAACCGCTGCGTGCGGCGTCCACAGCACCCTTCTTGTGCTGAATATTGTGCCATTTGCTGTGTCCACTCATATTTGACCTTTTTATTTAATTAGGTTAAAATTACGCCAAAAGGATAACAAATGATTGGCAAATTGCAAGGGGTTGTTGATTATATTGGCGACGGATACGTAATTTTAATGGTATCCGGCGTCGGATACAAGGTTTTTACCCCCGACGTGCTGTCCCCACGCGAAACGGTCGCATTGTGGATTGAAACCGTCGTACGCGAGGATTCAATCCGCCTGTTCGGGTTCAAAACGCTGGCGGGACAAAACCTGTTTGTGCAACTGACGAGTGTGTCGGGCGTCGGGCCACGTGGGGCATTGTCTATATTGAACACACTGCCAACCGATACGCTGATGTCCGCGATTGCAACGGGCGATGCCAAAACCATCACCGCCGCCCCAGGCGTCGGGAAAAAGGTTGCCGAGAAAATCATTCTGGAATTAAAGAACAAAATCGCCGGCAACGCGTTTAACTGTGATGCGGCGACGGAAACCAGCGGATCTGCCCTGCCCGATTTGCTGGCGGCATTGGAATCATTGGGCTATCGCCGTCTGGACATTGTTGATATGGCGCAAAAATTGGTTGCTGCAAATCCGGAGGCGGACGTCGCCCGCCTTGTCCCATTAGCACTGAAAGAAATATCTGGAAATAAATAATGAATAATAATGACACGATTTTTGCCCTGTCGTCGGGCCACGGGAAAAGTGGCGTTGCCGTTATTCGCATTTCTGGTGACAACCTGCGCGATTTGTTTGCGCGATTGCTGGGGCGCAATAATTTTGAACCGCGCCGCACATATTTTGCAAACCTGACCGATAATGCGGGTGATTTGATTGACCAAACCATATTGGTATTCTTTGCCGCACCACATTCGTTCACCGGCACGGACGTAATCGAAATCTATTCGCATGGCGCACCAGCGGTGATAAATAAAATCTTTGATTTTTTATCAGAAACCGGTGCGCGTATGGCAACCCGTGGGGAATTTTCGCGCCGCGCATTTCTGAACGGTAAAATGGATTTGGCCGACGTCGATGGTTTGGCCGCATTGCTGGACGCCCAGACCGAACGTCAGCGTCGCGCCGCATTACAATCAATGACCGGCCGCGACAGTCGTATTTACGATACATGGCGCGCGCAGATGGTTGAAATCGCCGCATACGCCGCCGCAATCTTGGACTATGCCGATGATGAATTACCAACAAATATCGGCGAAAAAATTCGTGACAAAGTGCAAAAATTATACGGCGAAATAGACAATGCAATTTCGCGCTATGCCGCGTCCCGCGCCATCCGCAGCGGTTTTAACATCGCACTGGCAGGCAACACAAATGCTGGTAAATCATCATTGTTTAATCGTCTGGTTGGTGAAAATCGTGCGATTGTATCTGATATCCCTGGTACCACACGCGATGTTGTGTCGTGCACATTGGACATTGATGGGTACATGGTAAACATTTCTGATACGGCCGGCCTGCGCGATACAGACGATGCGATTGAACAAATCGGGATTCAGCGTACAAATGATGAAATTAAAAACGCCGATTTGATTTTGCATGTGATTGACGGCGGTCAAAGTTCAGAGTTCAAAGTTCAAAGTTCAAATAATGAAATTATCGTTATAAATAAATCCGACCTGTGTGATTGTAAAAATAAAAGCGATGCAATTTATGTATCTGCAAAAACAGGCGACGGTATTGATAACCTGATGATTGCAATTCGCCGCCGTATCACCGAATTGGTGGGCACGTCCGAATCCCAACTGACCGTCAACGCGCGCACACGCGCATTACTGACAGACGCACAAAACGAATTACACGATGCAATCGCCGCCGGTGATAATTATGATATTTTTTCAGAACATGTTCGTCGCGCCGCCGACGCAATCGGCAAAATCCTGGGAACCATCACCGCCGCTGATGTAATGGACGCCACATTTTCACAACTGTGTTTGGGGAAATAAAAACACCGGCAAACGCCGGTGGTTTTAATATTATCTTAAAATGTATGTCTCAATCCAAAATCAATGCTATATGCACCCTGCAGGTCAAAATCATCATCTGCATTCAAACCGATAAAGTTCAAACTCACATTCCAACCAAGTCCTTCAACGGCGGTTTCGCCATTCAGGCCAAACTTTAATACCCCCGCGGCACCATTATCAGACATTGTTTCTTTGCCATATCCGTAAACCTTTACAGATTCATTTACCCATGCATGACCCAAGCCGAATGAAAAAACAAAATCTAAACGCCGCCCTTCATTACCAGACAAACGAATATAATTATCGTATGTAAAATACAATGTTGTTAAATCTATTTTGCCATCCATGTTGACTCTATAAAAATTCCCATAGGAATCTTCCAAAATAAAATTTGGACCAGCGGTTAAATGACCTACCTGGGGCATATACGATAATGTTGCACTGACACCACCATTATAAACACTGCTGTGTTCACCAAAACGCAGTCCGAATACCCCAGACCACGTTATGGTGACACCATCAGATTTTAATATATCGTCATCAATGGAATCTTCCACATCATCTGAAAATACTGGCCCAGCAAAACCAACTTTCATCCCCAGAAACAATTTTGTTTCTGCCATTGCTGGCATGGCCAAAATAGACAGCAACCCCGTTGTTAAAAATAATTTTCTCATTTCACACCTCTGTTTATGTTCTGTTAAACAAAAACCACAATGGAATACCAAAGTGGTTGGAGGTTGAATACTATTATTTACGGAATAGTGTCGCTTATTCTAATATATCGCGACCCTCCAACCATCAAGGATTGGAGGTATTTTTTGTCCCCACGGACACGTAAATAGAGGGTATTCACACCCTGCACCATTTCTGTGGTACACGTTGATTATATTCTATGGCACATTCAAATTCCAGATAAAATTTACGCTGATTTCAAAAACAAAAACCGCCCAGCGGGCGGTCTAAATATAAAGTAAACTGTTCATTGTGCCGACTGCGCGGGTTTAATGCGGCGTAAAAATAAACCGCCCAGCGGGCGGTCTAAATTAAAGAGAACGGTGCAGATACGCCGATGTCGGCAAGCGTAGTGTATATGTAATACATGAGCGCGCCGACATCAAGCAGATGTGCTGTTATATTTAATTTATTCCTTTCTGATGGGGTATTTGCCATCTATCAAATTCTGCCGCACCACATGATGTTTCACTTTCTGTGTGCTGGTCATCGGCAGGTCATCTGTGGTCATGGCAAAGTGCGTCACCCATTTATATGACGCAACCTTTTTGTTCGCCTGGGCAATCGCGGCAGACAATTTTTCCAACGTCATATCCGCGTCAACACTGAATACACCGTATGTCACGGTTTTATCCTTGACCCGATGTTCAAACACGGCAACGTTTTTAACCCCAGGGATTTTCATAAACAGGCCTTCCAGTTCATCTGGATAAACGTTTTTACCACTGTCCAAAACAATCACTTGTTTTTTACGGCCGGCAAAGTGCAATTCGCCATTTTTATCCATGGATACCATATCGCCTGTGTTAAAGAAACCGCGTTCATCAAACACCTGTTCATTAACCGTTGGGTTGTTCAGATACCCACCGAACACCTGGTGGCCGCGCAACCACAGAACGCCAACACCGTCTTCGTTTTTATCGCGAATTTCGCATTCATTGTGTGATGTTGGCGCACCAAACGCAAACGGGAAACGTTTCTTGGTTGGTTTTGAAATACAGATTGGCCCAACGGTTTCTGTCAAACCATATCCCTGAATAAAAGTCAACCCTAAACGCTCATAGAACTTTTCCACCTCGGGCTTGGTCGCAGCACCACCAGCAACCAACAAACGCGCGCGACCACCAAATATTGCCAGAACTGGTTCTTGAACCTTGCGCACCAAAAATTCCAACCCCAATTTTTCCAATGTTTTTCCATATTTCAGGACAAACGATGCCATCCACCACATGTGCTTTTCTTTCAATGTGTCGATAATGCGGTTTCTGATAACCTCGAATAATCTGGGAACTGCTGGAATAATTTGCGGCTGGTACTTTTTGAAATCCGTCATGATTTCTTTTGGGTTGACTGTTGATTGCAACAGCATACCCGACCCAAAATGCAGTGTAGCCAAGATTTCAACCGCAAAACCAAAGATATGATACATCGGCAAGAAACCATACATAATGTCGCCTGCTTTTATCCATTCCGCCATATCTTCCAACGAATTTGCGCATTCAATCAGATTAAAGTGTGTCAGTGGCACAACCTTGGGCGTGCCGGTTGAACCCGATGTGAATGACAGCGTTGCAATTTCGGTCGATTCCACTGGTGCCGCGGTCAAATCCGGATTTGGTTTGCCGTCTTTTTTCATAATGTCATAAAACTTGAATTTGTCTGTTTTATAGAAAAACGACTTTTCCGCGCACACCATTTTGCATTTTGTGATTTCTGCCATGTTGTCATATTCAAATGGTGTCAGGTTTGTATCCAACAACAACACGCGCCCACCTAAATACCAAATTGCAAACATAGTAATTGGGAACTGTGGCACATTGTGCGACAGTACACCCACAACATCGCCACGGACAACCCCCGCCGCATGCAGTGATGCCGCGCGCGCTTTGACCAAATCCAAGAACGCCGAAAACGTTACCTCTTCGCGAACCAGAATCAAATTGTCTGGCCATGTTACGACTGCCTTTTCCAGCAGTTGATACATATTCATCTTATAAAATTCCTTGTGTTTTTTATATTGGACTGCCAGTATTATATAACCAAAGGAAAAGATTGCAAATATGAAAATTCTGACATTAAATATAAATTCAATCCGTGCCCATGCCGAGAGTTTTATTGATATTCTGCGGTCTGGTGAATACGACACGATTATGGTTCAAGAATTAAAGGTTGAAACCGCAGGATTTCCGCATAACCTGTTTGACGAATATGGTTATAATATCAAGGTTTTTGGCCAAAAGAGTTGGAACGGCGTTGCGACCTTTTCCAAGTATTCTATCGAAGATGTGACGATGGGACTGCCTACATATTCCGACGTGAACGCGCGATTCTTGGAATGCGTTGTTGATGGACGTGTGCGCCTGATAAACGTGTATATGCCAAATGGCGACACAATCGATTCACCGAAATTCCCGTACAAGATGGAATGGCTGGTGGCATTTACAAAATACATTGAACAATATTTGCATTCCCCAGAACCCGTTATCGTCGGTGGCGATTTTAACATCGCATTGACTGATCGCGACGTATGGAAACCGGCAAACTATACCAACATCGCCATTGCCGCGCCGGCCGCGCGCGCCATAATGCAATCGTGGATTGATGCCGGCTGGGCGGACGTATGGCGCACTATGCACCCAGACGAAATTGCATACACTTGGTTTGGATATCGCGGTGGTGATACGATTGGCAAAAACATGGGATTGCGTTTGGATTATTTCTTGGCAAATCCCACAGCAATGCAGATGATTAAAAATTGTGAGATTGATACCGCGCCACGTATGGCGACAAAGCCAACCGATCATTGCGGATTGATGTTGACCATTAAATAATATCAATCGCGATTGCGCGCCAAATCATCATAGACATGATATTTATGGTCGCTGGTTTCCCTGTATTCATATGGCGCACCCCCCGCAGAATACATATTAAACAACTCCGTTGTTTTATCGACTGCTGCCGCAATCATTTGTGCCGTATCGTCCGCGCTGTATTCAATCGGTTTTACCGCCCCACTCTTTAACTGTAAAAATACCATCACAGGCGTACGTGATTTTTCAGTTATCGAAATTGTGAACCCGCCGGATTGCAATATATACGCCTCTAATGGCAACTGGGGCATATTCCCTTCGGCCAGTTGTTTTTTCGTTGGCGGTGTACCGGTCTTGATATCCAAAACCCCACCGTCCCAAATGCGATCCGCGCGTGCACGAACATTACGCCCCGCAATATTTACCACGCCCACCGTTTCTGCAACCGATGGTGGCAACGCATTCAAATATTCCAATGCCACCGGCACAATTTCCAAGAATCGTTTATGCCAGAAATGATATATAATACTGTCCGCGCCCAGAATACTGCGCGCACGCGCGTCCATATCGGCAACCAGTGCCGCCGCGTCTTTATTACCGAAAGATTCCAACGCACCATGCACCAAATCACCAAACTGGCGCGCATCAGGCGCAGCCCAGTAATCGTCCAACACACGTAATTTCAAAATATGATTTACGTAAAACGCATATGGATTATGTATCAGTTTTTCCAACGCTGTTACATATACATCAGACCAGTCGGCGGGCGGTGTTGGTGCACTGTAATCCAGCGGGCGCGGCGCGACATCATCGCGATCGCGCACCACCCGCAAAATATCCGCACCCACCGCCGTATCAAACGCACCGCCACGCGCACGTACACGCGATATGAAACGCGATTCCGCTGTTTGAACCCCACCAGACACACAACTGCGCGTCCAGTACACGTCCGCCCCACACGACAGATTCATAAAATCTAACGCCTGTAATGATACCTTCCTGTCAGCAGACGGCAATCCAATTTGTGTTGCCAGACGCGCAGGCAGCCATGCATTTTCATAGCCACGCGCGGGAAACATGCCTTCGTTCAATCCAGTTAAAATCACAACATCGGCGGTCTGCATACGTGATTCGATTGTACCTAAAACAACCACGCGCGCTGCGCTGTTCATTGCGCCACGCACCGACACGCCGGAAATCGCATCTGTTAAAAACGCATACGCATCAGACAATGATAATTTGATATCGGCACCGCAAATACAATCAGACATGTTCTTTATCGCCACCCAAATTTGCATTGATGCCGCATCTGACATATCAAACGCCGGTGCAAACGCGTCACGATTTTCGTCCACCATGCGCACAATCATGTCAAACAGGTTACCGTCAGCCGCCGCATACAGCCGTTCAAACGTTGCATTATCGCCCGCATCAATCCAATCTGAAAACACGTTCAGAATTGCGCGACCGGTATTCGTCATTGTACCGGCAACGCCCCCTGAAAAGTCCGCATCAATCCCACGCGCGCGCAACGCAACCGCCGCACGCTGGTTACCCGCCGCATCGGGCGTAATAATTAAAACAGATTTATTTTCATGCGCTGCGCGCGATGCAATTTCCGCAACAACGGCGGCCTCTTCGCTTTCACGGATGCATTCAATCAAATGACAATGATGCACCACCGCACCATCATCTGGGATTTGTGGATTATTACTGAATGCATAGTTCAAAAAATCAATCGGTGACACGCCAACATCAATCGGTTGCACATCTGATTCCGTCAATCCCAATGACGCCAGAAATTTATACTCGGCATTATACGGATGCGTCGCGCGCACCAAATCAGTTTCCACACCCGAATATTTACCAGACAAAATTATTCGCCCATGTGGCGCACGCGCCACCGCACGCATTAAATCTGCGGTTGCAGGCACACTGGCGGTTGATGCGCACACAACAACCAAATCATAATCGTCCAGATGCGCCGTCCAACCACGTATCGCGGCATTGCGCGCGGCGGTCTGGGTCGGTCGCCCCGCATAGTACGCCGGCAACACGCGTGTGATAATTTCCAGTAATTTTGCCTTGTGCTGAAAATGCGCGGCATATTCGTCACCAACCAGCGCATTCCAATCAATCGTACTGGCGTCCACACCTTCGTTTTCCAGATAGTCCGTCATACGCACCAAATCGCGCGCCACTGGTAATGCCGTTGTAATATTTTTTATACTGGCATCGGCGGCCAATAATTTTGCCAGCATAACAACACGCGCCATATTTGAAATTGTGTCACATGCAATGTCATCATCAACTTCGTCAGGTGCGCCTTCGCCCAATGCAACCAATTCAGGCAAAATCACCGCCCCACCTGATTTTTCAGCCAGCATTTTTTCCACCGTGCGCACGGCGCGGCGGCTGGGCAAAAATATCAACATACGCGATAAATCCACACCAGATGCAGCCAACACCTGCCACAATGCATCTGACATTTTTGCAGGATTTGTTGCACAAAAGATATTCTTATTTGATGCCAATTTGCGCCCTTATGGCCTCTAAACCAAATTTCTTTTCGGCCGATGTTTCCAGAATTTCTGCCATCATCGCGGGGTGATTTTCGTGCGATAATGCATGCTGCTGCTCTTCGCGAATACGCTTGTCCTTTTTGGTCATAACAATCTGATACCCAATGCCATGCGCATCACAGAAATCCATTAAATCCAAATCCGACGGGCGCGCACCAATTCGTGAATCAATCAATATATACAATCGTGCCAATTTACGTGTCATCAGATATTCTTCCAATCGGGCCAGCCACCGTATCGCGTCCGCACGCGACGCGCGCGCATAGCCGTACCCTGGCAAATCAACAATCATCGCACGATCGTCCAAGTTAAATAAGTTGATTGTCTGTGTCCGCCCAGGGGTATTCGACGTACGCGCAACATGTTGCCCGACAACCGCATTTATCAGCGACGATTTACCAACATTACTGCGCCCAATAAATGCATATTCAGGGAATTGTGTGCGTGGCAGTGACGCAACCGTTTCAAAACCACCAACAAATTTAATCATGCGCGTCCCCCTTGTCCAACAGACGACGATATGCCTCTTTCTTGGAAATACCGGTACGTGCCGCCAAATCCGCCGCCGCCGATTTCATAGACGTGCCCGCAATATCATTTACAATTTCTGTAATTTCATCATCTGTCATTTTATGTTCGGGCGCGGGCGCAACAACAATCACAATTTCACCACGCGGTGGTTCAATTCCCACCAAATCCGCTGGGTAACCAATAATAGTCTCTTCGTGAATCTTGGTAATTTCACGCACGATTGCAATCTGGCGTTCGGGCATAACACGTGCCAATGCCGCAATGGTTGCCATGATGCGATTGGGGCTCTCGTAATAAATAATCGTATGACGGATTTTGTTATCATCACGTAATTTCTTTTCATCAAAGAAACCACAGAACGTAAATCTGTCTGATGGAAATCCCGACAGCACCAGCGCAGAAACAAATGCCGTTGGCCCCGGCACAACACAGACCGGAATGTCTGCCGCACGCGCGGCACGCACCAATCTGAACCCGGGGTCAGACACCGCCGGCATACCCGCGTCAGACACAGCAGCGATTGCCGCCCCGCCCCGCAATTTCTCAATCAGTTCTGGCACAACATCACGTTCATTATGATCATGGCATGCAACCCGTGGAGTTTTAATATCAAAATGCGATGCCAATTTGCCAAACACGCGCGTATCTTCGGCGGCAATCAAATCCACGTTTCGCAAAACCTCTATCGCGCGTGGCGACATATCAGACAAATTTCCAATCGGCGTTCCAACAACATAAAGCCCTGTTTGCATTCGTAATCCTTTTATAGTAAAATGATACCAAACAGAACGGATTTTTCAATGTTTATGAACAGATTTTTTGGCTTTTGTTCACTGGGGTTGATTCTGGCGGGATGCGGGGGTAATTATACAAACCGCGATTGGGCAACCGATTACGGCACGGACGTGGCGGGTGCACCATCACAGATGCAATACGGCGGATTTTCAGACAACACAACCGATAATCACCGCGTGGCGGTGCTGTTGCCACTGTCGGGCGAAAACGCGGCAACGGGCCGTGCAATCCGCACATCTATTGAAATCGCCACACTGCAAAGCGCACCCCAGAATATGTCTGTCGCATTCTATGATACCGCACGCGATGGCGCGATTGCAGAGGCATTGATGGAAAGTCCCGAAATCGTAATCGGGCCGGTCTTTGCGGGCGACGCGCGCATTGTTCGCGCAACAAAACCAATGGAAATGCCGGTCTTATCATTTACATCGGACGCAACCGCGGTTGGCGATGGCGTTATGACAATGAATCTGATGCCAACAAACAGTGTAGAGGCAATTACCACCGAAATGTCAGCGGACGGCATCAAGAAATTTATTATCTTGGCACCCGATACGGCGTCCGGTCGCCTGATGGCGGGCACGGCAAAGAATGCCGCATCAATTTATAATATGGATTTGATTGGCATATTCTATTACACGTCTGGTAATTCTGATTCAATCAAAGACGCAGCGGCCGCGGCATCTATGAATACGGCACGCACCATGGCAAACACACGCGCGCGCGAAATCTTGTCCGATATTTTGACGCGTGAACGCCTGACCACGATTGAAAAATCATCACTGGAAATCCAACTGGAAAAAACATCAAAGTCCGACACACTGGGCACAGTTCCATATGATGGTATTTTGTTTCTTGGTGGTGCGGCCGATACAACCAGTATCGCATCATTCTTGCGCTATTATGGTGTTGCCGCGCGCGATGCACGCATGTACGGCACGGCCATGTGGGACGGTTCAAACATTACATCTGATATAACAATGTCGGGCGCAAAATTCGCCGCATTGCCAGAAATGTCAGCGTCTTTCACAGATGTATATTCACGCGTTGCGGGCAACGCCCCATCGCACTTGGCGGCATTTGGTTACGACGCCGCAAATCTGGCCATGGGTATGATGTATTCACAGAAATCCAATGCGGCATACCTGCTGGATCCCAGCGGTTATGTCGGCACAGACGGTCTGTTCCGCCTGATGCCAAATGGCGACAGCCAGCGTGCATTACGCATTATGCAATTAAACGGCACAGGCGACGCAACGATTGTACGCGCCGCACCACAAAACTTTATTCGTCCAATTTATAATATTGAACAGCGTCACATCGCACCCGCCACCGCAATGGCATTGGAATCAGACGGCATAAATCCAATGGATTATATTCGTATCCCAGAACGCCTGCGCGCCACATATAAATCAAAAACATTTGGCGCAAATATCACACACACCGCCGCACCAGCGCAGCAGGAAAATATAACCGTCCTGCCCGAAGATGACAGCGAACCAATCGCCGCCACGGATTACGAACCAGTAAAACTGGAATCCGTCGACCGCACATATATTGACAGTGTGGAAATATCAGAATAAAATCACCCGCCATACGGCGGGTATTTTAGTGGTGGGAGTGGCTGATTTCCTCGCCCACGCTGGTGGCGTGGGACTGCGGGGCATTCGTATGTTGTGTGCCGCGGCGCACACACCGCGCCACTCAACAACTCATAGTCAAACCGGCAATCAAATGATTGCGTGATTCCAATTCAACACCACATTTCGCCATTGGCTTGAACCAGTACGTTTGCTACGCAAACTTTTACCGCTGGCTCTCATCTCTGCCCATCATTGCCACCACTATAAAACCGGCACACGGCCGGTTTTATAGCGGGTGTGATTTAGTTAAGGTTGTCCAATAAATTCTTTGATAAATCAGAACCAACATGTGTTACAAGACGATTGGTCACATTACTGCAATCTGTGTCAGAATTCAGATTTATTGAATAATCACTTGAACCGCTTCTTACGATTTCCATGGTGGCCGTTTCTATCAATTTATATGATGCTGCCAATAACGCTTTGCCTTCTGTTTGTTTCTCGCCTGTGAGCTGAATGGTTTTTGTAGTTGTGCTGGCGTTAAAATTATCAACTTTAATTATTAGTAAATAGTCGGCCACTTTTACTTGCTTTAACTTATTGATGTCTGTTTCATTAGCAACATCTTTCTCTGTTAAACCAAGCTCTTTAAGTTGTTTTGCAAAATTTTCGCGGTCCACCACAGATAGTTTTTTTGACGCGACCAAAGAATCACGCATTTTATCAATGATTACATTTTCTAGGTTTATGGTTTTTTTCTGTTGTTTCATACAGGAATATGTCTTGTTGTCTCCGTTCGTCAACATGACAACTGTATATTTTGCTTTTTGTAAGATATCTGGTGATTCATATTTATCCAGTTTTTTTACTTTTGCATTAATTTCAACAGAATGTTGGCCATCTTTATCATGTTTTGCAGATACAACTTCATAGCTTTCCACTTGTCCCTCATAGTGTGCGGCTATCTTGCGGGCTATTGATTTGTCGCTAACCTCAAATTTTCCGCCCTTATTACGATAATAAAACTCTGATTCAGATTTTTGTTTGCCCCAGAATTTTACACGGGAAAACCATGATGGCTTTTCTATTTCCTCGCTGGATAATTGACTTTCTGTTTCATCAGAAGACCTTATGTTTATATCTCGGGTATCTATGACGGATATTTTCTTTTCGGATAAATCAATCGGTTGTTCGCTGGACATAACGACGGGATTTGATTGACGAATTGCATTATCTATCGCGTCCATTGTTGCTATGTAATACGAATCACCATAGCCAGTTGCGCGCACATCTATAATTGCTGCATTTCCAGAAACAGAAAGCATCCCAACAAATGCCATTGTTGTAAATAATAATTTCATTTCATTCCCCTATTACCAAGTTTGTGTGTTTTTATCTGTCAGTTTAATAATATTCTTTACTTTGCCCCAAACTTTACTGCCGGTATCCATATCTATTAAATCCAACGAGAATTTATATTCAATCTTTTTCCCGCCATCGACCATAGTGTTTTTTTGTGCAATACGCCCTTCAAGAGTGTAATCAAATGCTTGAACAGTTCCCTTCTTTTTTACAGTCGTTTTATCCACCAGAGCAGAGTTGGCTAATTCACGAGATTGAGCAATGGCTTCGCTGCGGTCGGCACCAAATGCACGCGTGGTTAAAACATTGCCACTATTTATCATTTCATTTTCGATATAGTCAGTAAGGTCTTTTACCTCTATGTGTTGCATTGTGTCATTTCGTACGTTTGTAATATACACCTGCCACGGTTTCCCGTTTTGTTTTGGTGTAATGAACTTTCTGGCGAGCAAGTCGTTTAACATTACTTGGGCTGCGTTTTGAAAATCATTATCGTCCAGTGAAGCACTCACAAATTCTTGTGACTCAGCATCGCTGATAACACGTGTTTGCGTCGTACAACCAGTCGTTGATAAAACCGCTATTGCAGCCAGTAAAGAACATATTTTATTTGTTTTCATGCTTTTTCCTTTTTGTGTTTATTGTTGTATTGGGCGTGCTGATATATGCACTTCATAAGAACATGCTTCTGCCGATGGGGCTATGGCCGTCCAATGAAATGACTGCTCGCGGCGAACACGGCTCTGTATACTTTTGGACAAGATTGTATCTATCTTTGTACCGTTACAGTCAAACCAAATAACGTTGTAAAACAATTCGTTATCTTCATAAGTTTGTCCGCTTATATTGGCCACAACTTTGTCGCCACGGTGACTCATGCTTGTTGAGATTCTCGAGATGTATGTATTGTCGCCCAGGAATACATTATCTAACGTTGTATTTATTGGTGCACAAGCAGCAATGATTCCGAACAAAGGCAAAAATAATATTCTTGTCATATCGTTCCTCCGTTTAATTGATTTTTCCTACGATAACTCCTGGGAAAGATGTTGCGTTCGGAACGCGTACAAATACAAACGCATTTTCATATTCCGCGGGAATTTCAACATAGATATCGTATGCTGGCAAATATATCGTTCTATCTTGCGGCATTTTTACTCTAGCAACCTGAACTTCGGTCGGCAACGAATCCCAATGGCGTAAATCCCATGGCTTTTCTGCACTCATAATACCGATAAGTGCTGCGTCTCCGGCAAATTTCATCCATGGATTATCGTCATTCTTTTTTGCAACTTGATCCGCAGCAATTTTTGCCGTTGCTGCTGCTGCAACTTTTGCAACTTCAAATGTAACAGAACTGATAATGTTGGCTGTTTTATACTTGTCTTGATCGCGTTTTAAAATAGAATCCATATCGGCTAAAAATTCTGTTCTGGTTGTCCCATCTGTTGTATTGACAATTAAATCTGAAGCAGCTTTTGTACCAGGAAATACATCTGGAATCGTTATCTTGATATCCAC
>CAVGNU010000003.1:90992-98222 GCA_963630775.1 Bacteroides fragilis
GCTTTTTTATATCGCCAATGGTTCCATTTTCAAAGAACACCCATACAGATTTTTCACCGGATTTTATTGTCTTTTCATCTGTTTTTACAAAGGTGTTTTGGGGCGCGAAACTCTTCATGCGTTTAAAGTCCACCGACATATTTGATTGGTTGCCATTGGCCGCCTTGTATATTGCACTCAAATAAGTAGTGTATGGATTAACAAAGTCGGTCATTGATTTATATGCATCTGGAATATGTACGGCGTTTGGTGCATTAGACATTTCTGCATCAACCGCACGAATGATGGACTGCATGTCGGCCAATCCTGTGACTTTTTTGGAATCCTGGGCAAATTTTTGCATGTCCTCTTCTTGCATTTTTGTAATTTCAGCATCGTTTTCATTAACCGAATTCTTTTGCATATCGTATGCACGATTAAAATTCACATTGGGGCTTTCACCATTGGTCATATTTGCAATAGCCCAATATGTAGGTAGCATAATTTTTTCATAGGTTTTGATTTTATAGCCACTGGTTTCAAGTTCTGGGTCATTCAAAACAGCACTAGTTGCACTGAAGCATATGTTAGATTGAGGATTGTTAGCCCATAAATATCCCGTGCCACACTGCAAACCACCAAGATATAAATCTGCTGGAACTTCGGCAGAAATCGTTGCCCTTTCCATGGTCTGGGCAGCAAATTCATATTGTCCATTTTGGAACATGGCAGAAAAATCTTCGTGAGCTTGTTCGTACCCACTAGTGCAGGCCGTTAATACCAATATTGATGTCAAAGTTATTATTTTTTTCATTTAGTTGTCCTTTTGATGTTTTGTATGTGGTTAGAAAGTAAATCTTGTACCAAATGTTATTTCGTGACCGACCAAAGATGCGTCGAATTCTCTGCCGTTGTATGTACCAAAATCAACATAGTTGTATGCTAAATCCAGAGATATTCTGTCCTGTATTGACCATGAAAAGCCACCTCCTATACGCCACACGAATCCATAGTCATTATCAGACATGTCATTTGTTTTTACGGTGATGCGATTGTATCCTAGACCGACACCGATGTATGGTGTGAAAGGACTGTTTGTAGATATATCATAGTATTCGCTGATAGTTAATATTGTATGTGATATTTTTAACTCATCAAAACGCTTGTCGTCGGATTTTGCATTCGTGTATACACCAGCTTCCAATTCTGTTCTGAAATCATGCAATTTTACACCAAAAGCACCTTTTATTCCAAATGCCTCCTGCATGTCAACAGAGATATTACTATAAGGCATATCTATTTTAGATTTGCTTGATAAAAGGTTTGTTGCCTTAATTGCAATATATTGTCTTAAATCCACAGCATGAGCAGAATTTATTACCAATAAAAGCAAGGGAAACAGAATAAGCTTTTTCATTGATTGCTCCTTTGTTATAACGAAAAACCGCCCAGCAAAGACAGGCGGTCGGGGAGTTAGCAATCAAATTATCAATGATTCTGTCGCTTTCGGGCAAGCCCTGTTGTATAACAGACAGCTCCCCGACTTGTAGAAGTCAGGGATAAATAACGACACAAAACCACAGGAATCACGGACTAACGATGTTCCAAATTGGTCTGCACCGGATAATTAGGCTTGCTACAGCCCCGAACCAGTGTCCCCACTGATTCAGTTCCTATTATAACTGCTATAAATGATAAATCAAAGAAAAAATGGTTTTGGGGCGTACATGGGTGCTCGGCCGTCGCATAAATGCGCCACGCCTGCGGGGCATTCGTATGTTGTGTGCCGCGGCGCACACACCGCGCCACCCAACAACTCATAGTCGAACCGGCAATCAAATGATTGCGTGATTCCAATTCACTACCACATATCACCAAAATAAAAACACCCGCGTGCGGGTGTTTTTATTTTAGTGGGAGTGGCTGGATTGTAATTCCCACCGCGATGCGGCGGGTCCCTTTCGCCGATGGCTCGAACCAGCACGTTTGCTGCGCAAACTTTTACCGCTGGTTCTCATCTCAGCCCCTCATTCCAGACCACTAAAATACCCGCCATACGGCGGGTTTTTTAGTGGTGGGGCGCACATTACTCACGATATTCAGACATACAAAATCTCCTACCAAGAATTACCCCAGAACAGGGATTATCAGGGAATTTTTATAAAAAACGTCATATAAAGGCCCAACCAATACAACTTATGGTTGTATTACACCCACAAAAACCAACAAAATCTCCAAAAATTCCCTATACAACAAAACAGGGAATTATTTTCTTAATATCAGGGATATCTTTTATCATTTTCCTATGTTAACAGACCTATCTCAACACATAAACTTTAAGAACGCCTTATAAGAAGGGAAGTGGATCGTTTTTCGGGGCTGTGCCACGAGTAAACTTTCATTTTCCCTTATATATAGGGGTCCCTAAAAAATTTTAGGACCGATAAAAAACTTATAAGGAGCGTTTTATGAACAACTTAACCATACAAAACATAGAAATAGCCCGGATACGGGAATATAAAAACAACTCAAAGTTGCATAACCGGGCGCAAATCACCAAGATACGCGAATCTATTCGCGAATTTGGGTTTATCAACCCGGTGCTGTTGGACGAAAACCTGGAAATCATCGCCGGCCACGGTCGTGTGGCGGCGGCCCGCGACATGGGTATGCACGATGTTCCGGCAATTATCCTGTCGCATTTGACCGATGCACAAAAACGCGCATACCGCATTGCCGACAACAAGTTGACCGAACTTGGCAAATGGAGCATAGAGCTGTTAAACCTGGAATTTACCGAATTGTCAAAACTGGACCTGAATTTTGATCTGGATATAACCGGATTTGAAACTGGTGAAATAGACTTGATTCTGGGCGGCGACGGTACGTCCGACCCGAAAAATGACATTATTCCACCGTTAAATGACGCAGACCGCCGTTGCAAGCGTGGTGATATATGGCGTCTGGGGCGACACACAATCATTTGTGGTGATGCACTGAAATCAGATTCATATGCCGCGATTATGGGTGATACCAAGGCGCAAATGGTTCTGACCGATGCGCCATATAATGTGCGGATCAAGAATATCGGATCCATGGGCAAAATCAAGCATGACGAGTTTGCCATGGCATCAGGCGAAATGACCAGTGATGAATTCACAGAATTTCTGGGTACTTTTATGCGCCATGCAAAAACATATTCCGCCGATGGGTCGCTGCATTATTTCTTTATGGACTGGAAACACGTGCGTGAAATCAGCACCGCCGCCGCATCCGTATACGATGAATTCAAAAACATCTGTGTATGGAACAAGACCAATGGAGGCATGGGCAGCCTGTATCGCAGCAAACACGAACTGTGTTTTATCTATAAATCTGGACACGCGCCACATATCAACAACATTGAACTGGGGGCGCACGGACGATACCGCACAAACGTCTGGGACTATGCCGGCGCAAACGCATTTGGTGGCGCAAAAGACGACCTGAAACTGCACCCAACTGTAAAACCAGTGGCAATGTTGCGTGATGCAATATTGGATGTCACACGCCGGGGCGATATTGTTCTGGACTGCTTCCTGGGCTCTGGCTCAACACTGATAGCCTGTGAACTGACCGGGCGCGTCTGTCGCGGGATAGAGATAGAAGAAAAATACTGTGACATAACCATAAAGCGCTTTGAAACATTGACCGGTCAAAAGGCCGAAAAGATAGGAGAAATCAAATGACAGGATATAAAATTCCACCAACCAACAGTCAATTCAAGCCGGGCCAGTCTGGGAATCCCAAGGGGCGGCCCCGCGGTCGCCGCAATACCTATTCAGTGTTGGACGATTTGCTGAATCAAAAAATACCGGTCACCCAAGATGGCAAGCAAACAAAAATTGATAAAAAGACCGCCATTCTATTACAGACCGTCAATCACTCTGTCAGGGGCGACCAGCGCGCGATTCAAACCCTGTTGCCGCACATGCTGGCCATAGATGAAAACAAGGAACGCCTGGCCGCCGTGCGCGAAAGTCTGTCAACAAACGACCAGGAAATACTAAAAAATCTGAAGTCCCGACTGATGTCCGAACAAACCAAGGGGGTAATTGATGTCTGAACGCAAAGAAATGGATGTCTTGTTGCGTAACGATTTTTACAGTTATGTTCAACGGGTGTTTTACGAGCTTGGGAACGAGAAATTCATTCCCAACTGGCACCTGGAAGTGTTGTGTGACGCACTGGAACGGGCGCGCCATGGCGAAATAAAACGCTTGATTATCAACGTGCCACCACGCAGCCTGAAATCAATCGTGGTCAATGTGGCATATTCAACATGGCTGCTGGGGCACAATCCACGTGAACGCATTGTCAGTGCGTCATATTCGGTCGATTTGGCTGAAAAATTTGCACGCGACAGCAAAATCATTATGGAATCAGATTGGTATCGGCGGATATTCCCGCGCACCGTGATTTCTAAAAACCGTTCCACGCCCAGTGACTTTAACACCACCGCACGTGGCGGACGATACACAACATCTGTTGACGGCACAATGACCGGACGTGGTGGTAACGTCATCATAATTGACGACCCGATAAAGCCATCCGATGCGACCAGCGAAACCGCCCTGACCAAGGTCAACGAGTGGTATAAAAACACTCTGCTCAGCAGACTAGACGACCCACAAAATGGCACAATCATATTGATTATGCAACGCGTGCACGAAGATGACCTGACGGGATATCTGCTAGAAAACTCAACCGATTGGACACATATAAAAATCCCAGAGATTGCAACCACGGACGAGCAATGGCGCGTAGGTTCCAGAATATTTCACCGCACGATCGGGCGCCCACTGAACCCAAAACGCATGTCGTTGGAAATGGCCGAATCTAAACGTCAAGAACTGGGTTCGTATGTTTGGTCGGCACAATATCAACAAGAACCATGCCCGCCGGATGGGGGCATAGTCAAGGAATCGTGGTTGCATTATTATTCCAACCCGACATTTGATATAAGTACAGTGGCGCGCGTATTTATCAGTTGGGATACCGCCAACAAGACCGGCGCAACGAACGCATATTCTGCGGCGGTGGCCGTGTTAATGACATACGACCGGCATTTTTATCTGGTTGATGTTTACCGCAACCGATGGGATATGCCCGGTCTGGTCAAAGATGCTATAACCATCTATGACATGTTGAAATACGAGTTCGGCGCGGGGGCAAAGGTGGAGATGCTGATAGAAGATGCCGCCAGCGGTACGCAACTGATTCAATACCTGCAATCACAACGCGACCGATGTGGCCGGGCGTTCCACATAATACCGATAAAACCCAATGGGGACAAGGTTTCGCGTCTGACTGGGTGCAGCGCACTGATAGAAAACGGCACATTGCAATTTCCGCAGGATGAAAAGCCATGGTGGAATGATTTCAAGAAAGAACTGCTGGGCTTTCCTGGCACGAAATACAAAGACCAGGTTGACGCCCTGACCCAGTGCATAAATTATGCTATGCAATCTTGACACCCAAGGCCGTAATATTACGGCCTTGGCTTTCTGTTGTATCATTATTTCTTTTTACGTGATTTTGGCACATGTTTGTTAAGGCTAGCCATGCGCAAATCATGAATTAGATTTTTGCCCGAATATTCCATTTCCGCACGCTTAACGTCATCTACCACTTCTATAAATTTGTTGGCATCAAACGGCGTAAAATATCTACCCCATAAATCAATCGCAATGCAATCTAAATCTGTATGGTGTTTTTTGATCCATTCATATACATGGCTAAATTCAATATACAAGTATGTAGCTCCATCAGAACTCTGACTGATTTCCCGCACAGATGTAAATACTGCCAGGAAACGCTGATGTATTTCGCTTGCATCTTTGACATCTGGCAATAAATCCACCGCACCGATATCTGCATATTCTATACGTGCATCCAATTCACTACGTTCGGCATGTATAATCGCCCTACCATTTGGTCGTCCAGGTGATGGCAAAAACTTTACTGGAATAAGAACCTTGGAACGCATTAAAACAGCAAAGAAATATACCAAACTTTCTTTATCATCAAAAACGCGCCATTCTGCCAGTGCGCCACCTGCACCACCGGTCAGGTAATCGGTATCGCCAATTCTGTGAATTATTGAATACGGAAAATCTAACCCAACATCATGATAACGACCTTGATCACAATACCATACTGGCAAAGATTTATTATTCTGTGGCACAGTCACACCTAGTTATTGTTTTGTCTCAGTTGTTCCAAAAAATTTCTAAGTTCTTTTAATTTCAAGGCTTGCCCCTGGCAATTTATGCTTTTATAAAACCTCGGATAATTTCGCAACAATTCTTTGACGCGTTCCAGCCTCATCCAATTACCATAATAATATCCAAATATCGGAATATTTTTACTAACGCACCTTCCCAGTATTTTTATATTTTCATTTAATGCTGATTTTGCATAATCATCCCACTGGTTATATTTTGGAATATCTGCAGAACTTTCCGTATGGTATGGATAAAATTCCAACGCTAATATTTTCGTATCGGGAATGCCAAACGCATCTGTAATTGTTAAAACTCCGTCCCACCACTCTTCATATTCCCTGACCACAGAAAATTTATTTTCTGCATCCATATAGCATCCATCCAATGACATAGTATAATCAGACAGGCGTTTATAGTGTTTCGGGCTTTTACCGGGATTGCATAGCAGTATAACCAATTTGGGCGACTTTTCATTACCAATACGTTTAACCGGAAAACGGTATTTATTTTCAGCCATAAACACAACTCCTACTATAACTTAAAGACCGCCAAACAGGAATTTGACGGCCGGGGAGTTAGTAAATCAGATTGTGAGTGCTTCCGTTGATCTTCATATATACATCAACAGCTCCCCGACCATAAGTCAGGGACATAACGGTGCAAAACACACCGAAACATTAAATTAACGATGCATTCGCACCGCACCATCTAGGCCTACTACAGCCCCGAACCCAATTCCCATTGGATTCATCAAGAAGATAACCTAAAACACCACAAGAATCAAGTTATTAAAAGAATCTTTATAAATTGAACAAGATGCAAGTAGTTACAATTTAACCTTTAGGCTTATCGTTTTTGTGATTTTTCTCCTGTTCAAAATACACAGTTGCAGAGTGAAAAAAGACCAAATACATTATGCAGTAACAAACTATTTGAACATCAAAACTATAGTAATGTTGATCAATCATAAATCCATGGGCAATAC
>CAVGNU010000004.1:0-82925 GCA_963630775.1 Bacteroides fragilis
GCAAATGCGACGCATCTGTCCGATAAATCGGCGTCAGTACTGATACACGTGGCATAAATTCCCCTTTGCGTTTGAAGACAAAGGCAACACCGGTATGCGCCCCGTGTTGCTGAGACATATGTTAGTGCATGTGAATTATATTTGCAATGAAAATGTTGCGTGCCATGTCGACGTATTAAAACGCATATGGTTTGGCCTGGAAATTATCTCTGGCGTCTTGAACGTTTTTCGCTGCATCGGACGCGTATCGCCCATTGTCCACCAAATCCAACGCGCCATAATATGCCGTCATCATTGGGTCATAGGCGTTTGTGGTCGATACCCATTTGTCCGTGCCAGCATTCGGCGCGCCGTATTTATCCAAAACATTTTGCCAGAATGCCAAAATCTTTTTCTGACGCTGGTTTTCAAATTTTTCGTCTGCCCCCTCTAATTCATTTGCATCATTGTTGTATACGATGCGCCATACCAAATTGTCGGTTGCATTGCTGGTAAAATATACCACGATTGTTTCGCCGGTGTTTTCACGTTCCAAATGTAATTCAGACGCATACAACAACCCACGATTGCGCGCCAAACTGTTCACACATTTGGACAATTCAGCGGGAATCACAATTCCTTGGCGGCGGCATTCATAGTCCAGATTGTATTTCCAATCCTTGGCAATGGTATAGACGATGCTGTCTTTTTTGCGCGGGGAATATAACCCCTTGTCCTTGAAAAATAATGTTTGCACATCTTCGAATGGCATGCCCAGCATAATTCCGGCAATATCAAATGATTCCACCGCCGCGGGCGACGCGCCGGCATTGATAGATACCGATTCTACATTGATGTCGGCGTCGCCACTGTCGGCGATGGCAAAATTATCAAAGTCAAACGGGTCATCGTTTGCCGCCACCGCTGGTGCGGCGCATATTGTCAACAAAGACAACAAAATTACAAAACGCATTTTCATATTTATATCACCCCAAAACGATGTTATCTGATAATAACCTCGCGCACTTCGAACTTAAACAGGTTTGCGGGGTCACCCCCATTGTCCAGATACCGATGCACGCCATAATCCACAATAGAATCACGCAAACCAGATTCATATCTGATTTTCATATACATCGTGCCGTGCGTCACCGTGGGCGCAATGGACAAATCATTTGCCGTGTTCCATGTGCGCAATTCATAGTCCGCCTGCCAATAATCGCTGCCGGTGGGGCGCAATATGTCGCCAATAATTGCGGCGGTGCGCATTGCGCCATGTTCGGCCATATTTTGGATTTCGTCGGCAACAGTATTTTGCCATATGTGAAATACATCGCCATCCGACATGCGGGCCAACACACTGTCCGAACGGGTACGTCGCGCAATGTTTTCGCGATCTGGGATTACATAGAAATATTCCGTAACATACCGATCAACCAGCATATTCAAAATGCGACTTTCGCCCATCTCAACCGGTGTCTGTAATTCCCCGGGGCGATCGGCGGATAAATTATTTGGCTGGAAAAAGAACGTATCAATGCTGCGCTTTTCACCGGCGTCATAAATCGCCCCACCCAAGTATAACGCCCCAAACGTCAGTACCAGCAACATTAGACCCGTCAAAAACATAATCAGTTTTTTCATCAGTTTAATCTGTATGTGTTAAATCCCGCGATATAGTACCCCAGTGTTCGTGGATACCACGATGGTTGGCGTGCAACCTTGGCAAAGGCGATAATATGCATGTCGCCGTCCAATGTATTGGACACGGTTGCCTGAATTGCCCACGTGCCACCGTTTTGTGTTATTTGCCCGACAGGCGCGATTTGCATAGTGGTTGTGTCAACCGTCATACGTTCGCCACGTGCGGCAATATCTTGCCAATTTGGAATGACGTTGTACACGAATGTGTTAAACACACTGTCCGATGTGGCGCAATACATCGCACACGTCTTGTCCGTGCGTGCCGGTGTATCATCAGAACGACATTGTTCACGTTCGCACGTTTGCCACATGGCGGTGTTATCGGCATCGCGCGATACCGTGAACCAATCGCGGGTGAAATTTGCAATCACCGATTCCTGCATCGTGCGGGTCGCAGAATACGCCATTTGGCCATGGGGGTGACCAACAATAGACCATGCACCCGTAATTTTATCAATGGAAATAATAAACGGTTCAACTGTCGCGCCACGCGTTGTCCACATAATCAGACCGCACACGCATACAATCAAGAAAAACGCCACCGACGTTGCAATCGCCATCGCGCGGGAAACGGCAATTCGCTTGCCCGCTGGAAATGCCGGCGTTTCAAAATTGTCTGGATAATCCAATGCGCAATCCCCCCTGATGTAATGCGTGGGATTTATGCCTGATATACCATGATACAGGCGCACGGACTCAGTTTCAATTCGTTGTTGTCATATCCAACACCAACCGGTTCGCGGTCGTAAATCTGACCACAGCCCGCCAATGCCAATGCAACAAACAAAGCCAAAAATACTTTCTTCATGTCCTTTTTCCCCTTATGTGAATAAATTATAAGAAAATTCGCGCCCACGGGTCAAGGATAAAAGTAAGAGAGCAAAGCGCAGAGAGCAGAGAGCAATGAATGTGTCCGCCAATGGCGGACAATTTTTATTTACTGGATTGCTTCGTTTCACTCGCAATGACAAGGGTGCTAGTAGTTGGTAAAAACGGATTGTTTTTTATAACGAGTATTCTAGCTCTTTTGTCATTGCGAGTGAAACGAAGCAATCCAGTTGATAATGTCGCGCGCAACGCACTAACATTGCTCTCTGCTCTTTGCTCATTGCTCTCTGGAATAAAAAACAGGGCATTGGTTAAAACTGTGTTTCAAATGACAGCAAGAATCGACGTTCACGGTCGTATTCATTCATGTGCAGTGGCCAACCCCAACTGAAATTCATCGGCCCCATTGGTGTATTCCAATAAATACCGAACCCAACCGATGTGCGCAGGTCACTGTCGATAAAGTTACTGCGTGTTGCGCCATACACATTGGTGTATGTGTATTCGTCACGTGGTGGCTTGCCCAAGATACCGTAATCGGCAAACACAAATCCCTTTATCTGGTATTCGTCTGGGATAAACACTGGGAAATTCAGTTGTGTTGAACCGTTCAATTTCCACATGCCACCCAACGAATACGATGTATAGAACCAGTTACGACTGCCAACGCCGGCGATATCAAACCCACGCAGCGATTCGCCACCCAAGAAATAGCGGTACACACGCGATACGTAATCGCCGTCCAGTGGTTGAATATACCCGAAATCCAGCGACGAACGCAACTGCCACCGGTCATCCAAGAATTTGACCATACCGGTAATGTCCGCACTGTAACGCATGAATGTTTCGCTGCCACCGAATCCGGTATATGCCAGCCCTAAATTTGCAACAACACCAGTGTGCGTGTTCTGTTGGAAATTGGTGTTCAGGTTATAGTATTTCAAATATGTGGCCAACGTGTATAATGTGGAATCGCGCCACCCACCCACGGTTTGCAGGTCATAGTTTTGGTCAAATGCCGCCGACAGGCGCACCGTCTGTGACCAGTTGTCGGTCAATTTCCAACCCATACGCCCCGCGATTGTCAGCGAGTCGCGATCATACCCCAAACCGCCCAATGACGAATAGTTATACATTGTGTACGATACATCAAAACCGCCCGACAGTGCGCGTCCAAACAAATAAGGTTCGGTGAAACTGAACAACGCCTGTTTTTGATACTGGGCGATTGACCCGCGCAGTTGAACAATTTGGCCACGTCCCATAAAGTTGTTCTCGGTAATGCCCGCATCAACCATAAACCCATTGATGTTCGACCACCCAAAACCACCCGACAGTTCGCCCGTCGGTTGTTCTTCGACCTTGATATCCAGATTCATCATATTTGCATCGGCCAAGCGTGTTGGCACCATCTGAACATCTTTGAAATAACGGGTACGCATCAGATTCTGGCGACCCTGTTCAATGGTTTGTAGTGAAAACGGATCGCCCGCGCGCATCGGCAGCAACTGTTGAATAACGGTATCAAACGTGCGAACGTTGCCCAAAATATTGATAGAATTCAGGTAAATACGATTGGTCTTTTGAATTTTGAACGTAATATCAATCGTGTGCGCATCGCTGTTTTTGGTTGGCACGGGTTCAACATTGATAAATGCATAGCCATGATCGGCAACCGCCCCGCGCAGGGCCGATATCGTTTCATCAACCAGATCAATATTGTACGTGTCGCCCGCCGACATTTTGACCACTTTGCGCAGTTCGTCCGTTGATACGTCTGGGAATGGATTGTCTATGTCCAGTTTGCCGAATTTATATTGCTGCCCTTCGTCCACGTTGAATGTTACCGAATAATACTGGCGATCGGGCGTGAAAACACCGGTTGCATCAGTCACGGCAAAATCCGCATAACCGTTGCGCAGATAGAATTGACGCAACATCTGTTGATCGTATTGAATACGGTCTTCGTCAAAAACATCAAACTGGGTCATGAACCGCCACCACGCGTGTTCACGCGACAGAATTTCACCACGCAGCGTGCGGGCACTGAATTTCTTGTTTCCCGCAAAGTCAATGTCGGTGATGTATGTTGGGTGCCCCTCTGTAATTTCATAGACAACGTTCACGCGATTGTCATCCAATTCAATGCGTTTCGGTTCTATTTTTGTGCCAAAAAACCCCTTGCGCTGGTATATGGTCAGCATGCGTTGGACGTCCGCGCCAATGGTCGATTCATCAAATGCCGCACGTTCTTTCAGGCGAATTTCTTTCTTCAAATCATCGGTGGAAATTTCATCGTTCCCTTCGACCGTTACCATATTGACAGTTGGGGCTTCGACCAGGTCAATTTTCAACACATTGCCGGACATGCGAACGTTGATTTTCGAAAAGTACCCACTTTCCTGTAACCTTTTTGCAATTTGGTTGGCGCGGGCCTCGCCCACGGTGTCGCCGATTTTAACATCGGACAGAATACGCACCGATTCAGCGTCCATACGGCGATTGCCCGATACGTCAATTCGCGATACGGTTGCCGCATTTGCACCCGTCGCCGCGACGGTCAGTGTGATTGCCAAAAATAATTTCTTTGTATTCATGCTATGTTACCCAAATACGCGTACCAAATCGTTCCACATCGTCAGTATAAACAGTCCGGCAATCAACAACCACCCCGCGATGATAACATATTCCATCGCGCGCCCCTGTAATTTACGACGTGTAATCCCTTCGATTACCAATATCAACAAATAGCCACCGTCCAACACCGGCAACGGCAACAGATTTATAACAGCCAAATTCACCGACAGCAAGGCAATAATAGACAGCAATGCAAATATGCCCGCCTCCATCGCTTTGCCGGATACCTGTGCAATGGTGATAAACGACCCCAGTTGCTTTGACGAACGTTCGCCCGTAATAATTTGTTCCAGCACCACCAACAATGTCTTGGACTGGTAATACGTTTCGCGTGCCCCCGTCAGCAATCCGCCAAAGAACCCTTTCTTGCGTAATTCGGTCTTGCTGCCGTCGGCAATCAGGCCCCAGCGTTCGGCAGGCGACAATTCAACATTTACCAATTTTTCACCGCGTATAACAATCACGTTTGCATTGCGGTTTGATGCAATTTCTTTGGCGATAATCAGTTCGCCCCAATTTGTGATTTTTTCGCCATCAATGCGAACAATGGTGTCCCCAGGTTTAATGCCTGCCTTGAACGCGACAGATTCCTGAATAACCTGACCGACAACGGGTAATTGGACATTCTTTGGATGGAACATCGCAATCCCAGAATAAATAAACCATGCCAGAATAAAGTTCATGGTAACGCCGGCGGCAACAATTATAAACTGTTTCCATGCGGGCACAGACAGGTAGTGCCCCACCTTTTTATCGGCGGGCAATTCTGCATATGCCTTGCGATCAAACATCATTTCTTGGCCGTAAATGGAAACGTACCCACCCAGCGGCAGGCATGCGACCTGCCATTGTGTGCCGTGTCGGTCATGCCATTTGATAATTGCCGGCCCAAATCCGATTGAAAATTTATCAACACGGACGCCGGACGCGCGTGCGGCAAAAAAATGTCCCAATTCGTGAATAAACACGACCACGCCCAACACAACCATCAATGCAATCACAGCCACAATAGTATGCATTACTTTCCGTTCCTTTACATTTACAAATCTGCGTTACAACATAATCAGCCAAACCAAGGGCAGGGCATAAATCCAGCCATCGAACCGATCCAGCATTCCGCCGTGCCCTGGTAAAATATGACCAAAATCTTTGATGCCCATACGACGTTTTATCCAACTGGCGGTCAGGTCACCATATTGGCTCAGTAACGCGATACTAATCCCAATCCACATCAGTTGTGGCATAAATGTATCAGTGCCCAACAACCCATACAGCAACGCCATAAATGTCCCACATATAATACCAGCAATCTGGCCCGCCCATGTCTTGTTCGCGGACAAGCGTTCCCACATCTTGTCCCCGCCCAACATACGGCCAAAGAACCATGCGCCAATGTCCGCGCCACTGATTGTCACCAGCAGCAACAGAACAATCCATGGACGCGTTGCCACGGTATTTATCGCCGCCAACATCACAAATAACCACACCAAGAACCCGCCATAGACCAGCCAATTTTTATTTTGGCACAACTGTTCTTTTGGTACATGACGAATTGCCATAATCATTTCCAGAATCATACCCAGTACGACCAAAATCCCCAGATAGCGTACCGCATGGAATCCATATTGTTCCGCCACCGCGGCCGCGACCACCACCGCCGCCATAATTGTGCCAACGATAATTCTCTGTGATGTGTTTGACATATCAAACCCCTTATTTTTGTTTGCCAGAATAATTCGCCTTTTTTCCGCCACCAAATCTGCGGTCACGATGCGCGTATTCGTCCAGTGTGTGCTGCCACATCCGTTCGTCTTTGACCAAATCAGGCCAGTGTTCAGGTACGAACATCAGTTCGGCATACGCCAATTTCCACAGCAAGAAATTAGAGATTCTAAATTCATTGCTGGTGCGAACCATCAAATCAATCGGTAACAAATCGCCCGTATCCAAGAATGTTTCAAACGTTTCGCGGGTAACAGGTTTGCCGGCGGCAACCGCGGCATTGACCGCGTCAATAATTTCGCCCTGACCACCATAGTTCAATGCAAACACAACTGTGCCACCGGTGTTTTCAGCCGATGTTTCTTCCAGTTTATCGCACATATGTGCCAATCGTTTTGGCAAACGGTCACGCGAACCCACCACACGATAGCGCAAGTTTTTTTCAAGCGCGTGCTGCATATTCTTTTTTAATTCTGTATAGAACAAGTCCATCAGATAATCCACTTCTTCCTTGGAACGATTCCAGTTTTCGGTGGAAAATATAAAGAACGTTACCGTGGATACGCCGCGCGCAATGTACCAATCAACCAGATTTTCAAAGTTTGCAATTCCGGCCTTGTGTCCCAACAACGGGGGCAGACCGCGGGCCTCGGCCCAGCGGCGATTACCGTCGCATATAAATGCGATATGCTGTGGTACGCGCACAGGGGCGCTGGCGACATTATTTACCTTCTTTTTGAATATTCTAAACATTTCTAAATCCAATATGCTGTGGGTGATAATTTGCGTGACAGATGGTCAATAAACCCATTAGACGGACATAATGTCGGCTTCTTTCTGTTTGGCCTGTGCATCAACCTGTGATGCGCGCAGTTCAAACACTTTCTGCAAATCATCTTCGAATTTGCGCTGGTCATCTTCGGAAATTTCCTTGTCGGTGACGGCGCGTTTGATTTTGCCCATTGCATCTTGGCGAATGTTACGCATAGAAATCTTGGCTTCTTCGGCGTATTTGCCCGCAACCTTGGTCAGTTCGCGACGGCGTTCTTCGGTCAGTGGTGGCAGGTTCAGGCGAATAACACCGCCCGCGGTATTTGGGTTCAGACCCAAACCAGAATCACGGATTGCCTTTTCAACCGCGCCCGCATTGTTGATATCCCAAACGGTGACACTCAGTGTCTGGTTGTCAGGTGTGGCAACGGTCGCAACCTGATTCAATGGCATGTCAGAACCATAAACCGGCACGCGTACACCGTCCAACAGGTGCACAGACGCGCGTCCCGTACGCAGGCCAGCGTATTCGCTCGCCAAAACGTCCAGAGTTTGCTGGGTTTTTTGTTCAACTTCGGCTTTTAATGCTTGATAATCCATATTCAGATCTCCTTCTTGTGTAAAAAGGTTAGCAAATTGATTTGACATTTGGCAAGAAGAAATATAAAATGTGTCGGCGCAAGGGGTTGTAGCTCAGTTGGTAGAGCACTTGCATGGCATGCAAGGGGTCGTCGGTTCGAGTCCGATCAGCTCCACCAGTATGGCGGATGTAGCTCAGTTGGTTAGAGCACTGGTTTGTGGTACCAGGTGTCGCCGGTTCGAATCCGGTTATCCGCCCCATTTTAACAGAAAACGTCAACCGAAAGGTTGGCGTTTTTTGTTAAACCGGTTCGTCTATTCACCGGATTCGAACCGAGGTTCGCTTACGAGTAAGCGTGGCAAGTTGTATAACGCCGCCACGCGCTAACGAGTGGTGAGCGCAGCGAACAATACGCAGCTGTCCAGCATTGCTGGACAGCAAGGCACTCGGTTATCCGCCAGCCGAATTGCTGCCCGCCGTTCAGGCGGGTATTTTTAATAATTCTGGGCGGGTCGGATTCGAACCGAGGAATGGGAATGCGCCATCCGGCGCACTCATCTATTATCTGTTATCTATTCTCTATGCTCTAATAAAAAATCCGCCCCAAACGGGGCGGGATTCTTTAACCAATCAACTTCTGCCAGAATGTGGTCTTCTTTTGTTGCTTCTTGCGTTTGCGACGCGGGGCATTCATGGTCGTCTTTTTTGCGTCCATATGCTGGGCATCTTTCTTTTTCGCATCGGTTGACGGTGCGTATGCGTCCAACAAATCTTCGGTCTTGTTGGTTTCCGGGGCAACACGCTGAATAGAGTATTGGTCAATATTCATCATGCTGTCATCGCCAACAATAACGATTTCTGTTTCAAATTCGGATTCCATTGATGCCAGTTCCGCGCGCTTGTGATTCAACAGGTAAATCGCAACGTCGCTGGGGACGGTCATAATGATTTTCTGGGCACTTTTTGCCAGCAATTTTTCCTGCAAATGGCGGAACATAATCAGTGCCGCGGTCTGGATTGATGGCACGACGCCCGCACCCAAACAGTGTGGACACTGGACATACGATGTTTCAATGAAACTGCTGCGCAGACGCTGACGCGACAGCATCAACACACCAAACGTGTTGATTTTCGCAACCTGTGTGCGGGCGCGGTCACGTTTCATAACCTCGCGCATTTTCATTTCCAGTTTGCGGTTGTTGCGTTCTTCTTCCATGTCGATAAAGTCAACCGCGATAATTCCCGCCAAATCACGCAGACGCAGTTGTAAAGCGATTTCTTCGGCGGCCTCTAAATTAGTATTCAGGGCGGTTTGTTCGATATCTTTTTCCTTTATCGCGCGGGACGAATTGACGTCGATTGTAACCATGGCTTCGGTCTGGTTGATAACCAGTGACCCGCCCGATGGCAACTGAACATATGGGCCATGCAATCCTTCCAGTTGCTTTTCAACGCCGGCCTTGACCATCAATGGAACGGCGGCGTCCTTGTACTGAATCAACTGTTTGCGTGGTGCGCGGCCATACATTTGCTGGAAATACGTTTTGGCGGCATCGTATGCCTCGTCCCCTTGGATAACCAGGATATCGTCCTTGTCCGCCAAGAAATCGCGAACGACACGGCGCAACAGGGAATCTTCGGTGTGAATGGTAACGGGCGCAACAGATTCCAACGTTGTTTTGCGGATTTCATTCCACAGATTTACCAAGTAATCATAGTCCGCCGCAATAGATGTTGCGTCTGCGCCCATTGCCGCGGTACGCAGCACAACGGTCATGCCCTTTGGAATTTTCAGGCCGTGCAAGATTTCACGCAAACGTGCGCGTTCGGATTTGTCCGAAATCTTTTTGGAAATGCCATAACTGTTGCGTTTGCGGGAATTTGGCATCAAAACCGCAAAACGACCCGCCAATGACAGATATGTTGTCATGGACGCGCCTTTTTGGCCACGTTCTTCTTTGACACCCTGAATCAACAAGATTTGCTTTGGTTTAATGACGTCCTGAATCTTGAACTCGTGCGCACGTTTAACAAATTCCTTGTTATCTTCGCCGGCACTGTGGTCGTCGTATTCGGCGACCTCATCATTTTCGTCATCTGGGTCATCGTCATCATCAACGATGTTTGCGTGTGCCAATTCCAACAGTTTCTTTTTCTGTTCTGGCGATACCTGATAATAATCTGGGTGAATTTCAGAAAACGGCAAAAATCCATTCTTGCCCGTGCCGTAATCCACGAAAGCCGCCTGTAATGACGGTTCAACGCGTATAACTTTGGCCAAATAGATGTTGCCCTTTATCTGGGGTTTAGTTGTTGTTTCAACGTCGAAATCAGAAACACGGTTTGTGGCAGAATCCACCACCACCACGCGGGTTTCCTCTGGGTGGACGGCGTCCACATAAATCTTTTTTGACATTTAATAATCCTTTTGTTGTGGGTTCGTATGCAACGGATACAAACCGTCCCTGTGGGGCGTCCCAGCCCATGCCAAGGGAAAGCACCATGTAAACAAATGGCGCGCAACAGAATGTATAAAACAGTGATAATACAAACACTTCATATACCCCTTTGTCATACGACAGGTACCAGCATAACATGCGCCCCATCGTATGGCAAGGCATTTATTTTTTTGTGTGTTTGATGTTTTTTATTTTCGCAGGAATCTGGGAAATTTTCTCGCGTGCTTCGTTTGCCCAACGTTTCATGCGTGCCCGCAGCCACCGTTCGTATATAAAGAATAATCCCCCAACGCCAATCAGCGGCAAAACATAGTAAATAATTCTGTATGCCAACAGTGCCCCGAAAATGTTCGCCTTGTCAATCCCATCGGGCAATGCCAACAAGAATACGCTTTCGAATACGCCGATGCCCCCTGGAACTTGACTGAATACGCCGGTGGTCTGGGCAATAACAAACAGGCCGATATATGTCCCAAACGGAATGTCCACAAACGAAATCAGACAGAAATACAGAACCAAGCCAGCCAGAACACTGTCGGTAATGCCCAACAACATTTGTAACCACGCCATTTTTGTTGATGGAATTTGAAACTTTAATTGTCCGATTTTGATATGTTTACCGTGGAACAGCAGTGTCATCGCAAAATATGCCATCAACGCCGCTGCACAGAACACAAACAGCACATTCAGTCCGATTGCTGTTCCCGCCGATGAATTTAATATGTCATGGGGAACCAAAAAATAGCCTATCAGCACAATTGCCGTACAACCCAAGAAATACGTAAATCCCGAAATTGTCAGCATTTTTACAATATCACTGCCGTGAATGCGCCAACGTGTGTACAGGCGATATCTGATTGCACCGCCACTGACCACCGCATGACCCGCATTATTACTGATTGCGAAGCCCAGCATACCCGCCAGCATCCATTTCCACCATACGACCTTTTTATTTTCGCCGACATAATTCAATGCCAAATAATCGTATAGCGACAGTGCTAAATACCCTGCGAAACATGCACAGCACGCCCCAATCAGGTTTGCCATTGGAATTGCCGTGATTGCGTGGATAATATCGGAAAATGCATAATTACGTAATTGCCACCACAACATAGTTGCGGCTAAAACAAAAAAGAATATGCCCGAATAACTGATGATTTTTTTTATCAGGCGTTTTGTCTGTGCTGACATATAAATCAAATCCTTTCTGATGATTGCACAGCATAACAGTATGAATAAAAAAATGCAAACGTAAAAAAAATTGCAATAATCCTGTGGTAATATATACTTATCATATACATTTTAATATATGGGGGAATAATATGATGCGTCCGTCAATGCGCCAGCCAAATCAAATGCGTCCGGTTTCCATGGAAACGGGTATCAACAAGTGGGCCGAGGGGTCATGTCTGATAAAAATGGGTGGAACGCAAGTCCTGTGTACCGCGTCGGTTGATTTGAACCAGCCACTGTGGAAACGTGTTCAGAATAAAACCGGTGGTTGGGTTACGGCGGAATATTCCATGTTGCCACGCGCATGCGGCACGCGCAAGGGACGTGATGCAATAACGAAAGATCACCGCAGTGCAGAGATTTCCCGCCTGATTGGGCGCGCATTGCGCAGTGTGGTTGATATGGATGCACTGGGGCGTCATACGATTACAATCGATTGCGATGTGATTCAGGCAGATGGCGGCACGCGATGTGCATCAATTACTGGTGGTTTTGTCGTGTTGATGTTGGCGGTGCGCTGGCTGATGCAGAATGGCCGCATATCTCAGAATCCCGTGCGGGAACACGTTGCCGCGGTTTCGGCAGGCCTGTGGAATGGTGAATTGGTCTTGGATTTGGATTATGACGAAGATTGCGCCGCCGAATTGGACTCTAACTTTGTTGTGTCTGAATCGGGACGCTTTGTTGAAATTCAGGCAACCGGTGAACAGCATCCATTTGATGCGGCGCAAATTTCCAAACTGATGGAAATGGCGGCGACGGGGTGTCAGAAACTGATTGATTTACAAAAACAGGTTTTGGAATAAATCGGCAAATGCGCAAAGAACTGTTTGATTTTTTGAACACAGACCTGCAATTCGTCAAGGGGGTGGGGCCGGTTCTGGCGTCACGATTTGACGATGTTTTGGGTGGGCGTCGCGTGTTGGATTTTATGTTGCACGTACCGTCTTATGTGCGGGCGCGCGGCGTTACCGAATGTGTGGCGGATGGGATCGCGGGGCAAACCCTGACAATTCCATTATTGGTTAAATCGCATCGGCGTGGCGGATTTTTCCGCGGGCGTCGTGCCCCGACACAGGTTGTTTGTGCCGATAAAACCGGTGCAACGGTTGTATTACAGTTCTTTAATACGCGATTCTTGGATTATTGGTTGGAAAAATTGCCTATTGGCGCATGGCGCATGGTCAGTGGCAAATTAGAAAAATCCGCCCGCGCAACGATAAATCACCCCGATTTTATCGAAGAAATGCAAAACGCCGGCAAAATTCCCCAGACACAGGCAATTTACCCATCAGGCGAAGGGCTAACCCAAAAAACATTCGCCGCCGTGCGCGATCAAATTTTTGCCGCATTGCCGGACAAGATGATGGGCGAAACAGATTCTGATACGCGTGAATTTTTTGATGCATTGGCGCACGTGCATTATCCCGCAGACGATGCGGATCTGGCACCAAATTCAAAATACATTGTTAAATTGGCGTATTGGGAATTATTGGCACACCAGACGGCAATTGCAATCAGTCGTCGCAACCGCCACGACCCGCGCAACCGTCGCACGGTGCGCCCCCAGAAATATAATTTGTTGGAAAAATTCTATGCCACACTGCCATTTTATTTGACGGGCGCACAAAAACGCACGATTGATGATATCTTTGCCGATATGTCAGCGGATGTGCCGATGATGCGTCTGGTTCAGGGTGACGTGGGCAGTGGTAAAACCATCGTCGCATTGGCGGCGGCAGTGCGCATGGCAGAATTTGGGGCACAAACGGCAATGCTGGCCCCGACGGACACGCTGGCAATGCAACATTATGCCAAATTGAAACCAATGTGCGATAAAATCGGCATTGTGTGCGATATGTTGACCGGTCGGGACAAGGGGGCATCGCGTCGCGAGAAATTGATATCTTTGCGTTCTGGGCGCACGCGTCTGGTGATTGGTACGCACGCGTTATTTTCAGACGATGTGGAATACCGCGATTTGGGTCTGGTTATTGTTGATGAACAACACCGTTTTGGCGTTACCCAGCGCGAGGCCCTGCGTGCCAAGGGCGACAATCCCGACATGTTGGCATTATCGGCAACACCAATTCCGCGTACGCTGTCCATGACAATCTATGGCGATATGGACGTATCGGTGATAAATGAAAAGCCGGCAGGACGCCTGCCTATTATCACAACCAAATTGCCGACGTCGCGAATTGCCGATTTGGTTACGCGCCTGAAATCGCAAATTGCCGCAGGGGCCAAGGTGTTCTGGGTGTGCCCGCTGGTTGATGACAGTGATGATAACGGTGCAGCGGCGGCCACCGCGCGGTACGAATACCTGCGGGAATTTTTCCCAACGGCGGGTCTGGTTCACGGCCAGATGGATAAAAAGCAGCGTGACGCAACCATGGCGCGATTTGCCGACAATGATTCTGATATGTCAATATTGGTCGCCACCACGGTCATAGAGGTTGGAATTGATGTCCCGCGTGCCACAATTATCGTAATTGAAAATGCCGAACAATTCGGTCTGGCGGCATTGCACCAGTTGCGCGGTCGTGTCGGTCGCGGCAATTCGCAATCGTATTGCATATTACTGTATGGCGCAAATACCAGCGAGAACGGTATGCGTCGCCTGTCGGTGTTGTGTGAAACCGATGATGGATTTGCAATCGCGGAACAAGATTTGATGATGCGCGGTACGGGCGAACTGATTGGAACACGTCAAAGTGGGTGGATAAATTATCACTTTGCCGATTGGCGCGAACATCGGGATTTGTTCCGATTGGCATCGGCCGCGGCACGTGATATGGACGTACCAACGCCATGGACTCGCGATTTAATGTTCATATTTAACCGCAGGACACAGCAGGGTGCATAAGATATTTGTCTTTTTTTTATCTGTATTTTTTGCGACCGGCGCGCATGCGGTGTCGTTGATAAATGATACAGAAATCGAACGTGTGGTAACCGAACTGGTGCGCCCCATTGCCACCGCGGCGGAAATTCCAGAAAACCGCCTGCGTGTGCATATTGTGCGTGACGATGATTTCAATGCGTTTGTTATGGGGGGCGACGATGTGTATATTTATACCGGCCTGTTGATGCAAATAAAATCCCCCGACGCATTACAGGCGGTGATTGCGCACGAATTAGGGCACACAATCGGCGGCCACATGGCCCAGATGTCGTCGCGTATGGCAGCGGAAATGCAACGTGCAATGTTGATTCAGGCACTGGGAATCGGCCTGATGGTGGCGGGTGGTAATCCATCATTGGGGGCGGGGGTGCTGGCGGGTTCCAGTGGCGTTGCCCAGCAATCTATGCTGGCATTTACCCGTGACGAGGAACGTATTGCCGATAATATGGGATTAGATTTAATGGTGCGTGCGGGACAAAACCCGAACGGTTTTATTCAGGTCTTTGAACAAATGCGCGAAATCAGTGGCGCGGCGGAATCGCGCGTGAACCCAACGCGTGTGAATCACCCGCTGACAACCGAACGATTGAAAAATGTCCGCGACCGAATTGCAAAATTGGATTACATCGCGCCTGATGCAGACGCCGCGCGTGATGCAAAATTCCGTTTGATTCAGGCAAAATTGGTTGGTTATCTGGACACCGCCACACGCGTGCGTGAATTGTACCCATATTCGGACAAGTCAGATGCGGCAATATACGCCCGCGCTATTGCATCAATGCAGGCGGGCAATCTGGACGCCGCGCGCGTTGGCATGCAAACACTGATTTCGCGCCATGCGGATAACCCATATTTCTATGAATTGTTGGGCGACATTGAATATCAATTTGGTCATTATGACGACAGCGTCACCGCATATTCGCACAGTTTGGAATTGGCGGGCACCGCCCCCCAGATTCAGACCGCATTGGCACTGGTTTTGACCGAACGTAATAAATCGGGTGATGCCGCCCGCGCCATTGAATTGTGCAAGCGTGCATTACTGTCCGCGCCCGCACCATTGACGTATTGGGTGCTGGCGCGCGCGTATGGCGATGATGACGGTCGTGGCGATTGGGCACGTGCGGAATATTACAGTATGATTGGCAACACCCAAAACGCGAAAAAGTATGCAAAAATCGCGCGTCAAAAATTAAAATCAGACGCCCCCGAATACATTAAATCGGGCGATATATTAAACAAGGCAAAACAATAAATGTAAAAAACAAACGTCCCAAAATGGGACGTTTGTCGCGTGCCAGAAATAAATTATCTGGTCTTTTGCTGTTTCGCGAACGAATAATCCATTTTCAAATGATTTGGATTATATGTGCCCTGCATGATTGCCAATGTGTCTTCAACAATGACCAATTCTTCGTTGGTGGCAACCATAAATACTTTAACACGGCTGTCTGGTGTGCTGATTTCTGCTTCGTCAACACCCTTGCGCGCCAATGCCGTGGCATTCTTTTCCTTGTCCAGTTTGATGCCTAAATTTTCTAGTCCGGTGCAGAAACGTTCGCGCAGGTAATCGTCGTTTTCGCCAACACCCGCGGTGAATACCAATGCGTCCGTGTGACCCAATTCAGCCATATATGCGCCAATGTATTTTTTTACATTGTGAACCTCGGTATCAATGGCCAAACGACATTTGTCGTTGGTGCCCTTGTTTTCTTCGACATCGCGGCGATCGGCATAGCATTCGGTCAGCCCCATCAGACCAGAATCCTTGTTCAAATGTTTTTGCATTTGATCCGGTGTCAGGTGCAATGTGTTCATAACATACAGAACCGCACCCGGGTCCAAATCACCTGGGCGTGTACCCATGGTCAGACCGGCGGTTGGTGTCATACCCATTGATGTATCAACGGAAATACCGTTTTTTATTGCAGTGGCCGATGCGCCCGAACCAATATGCAGTGTAATCAGATTGCACTGGTCGGCGGGTTTGCCCAACATTGCGGCCGCACGTTTGGAAACATACAGGTGCGATGTCCCGTGAAAACCATAGCGACGCACGCCTAGTTCACTATACCATGCCGATGGCACAGCATAGCGGAATGAATAATCTGGCATTGTCTGGTGGAATGCGGTATCAAATACGGCAACCTGTTTTGCGTTTGGCAACAACTGTTTTGCAGTAATCACACCACGCAGGGCGGCAGGGTTGTGCAGTGGGGCCAACGGTGACAGTTTATCGATTGTTTTCATAACATCATCAGTGATTTCCACAGATGACGCAAATTTATCACCACCCATAACGACACGGTGACCAACACCCTTGATTTCATTCAGGTCAATGGACGCTTCGCGTAACATAAACAGAACGACATTCAACGCCTCGTCATGATTTTTCATAACGGTGTCTTTGCGTTGTTTTGTGCCGTCTGGATATTTCTGTGTAACAAAAGAATCCGGTAAACCGATTTTTTCAACGTTACCGCCAACGATTGCTTTCTTGGACGCCGCGTCGAAAACCTGATACTTCAATGATGAAGAACCGCAGTTCAGTGCAAGTATGTACATTTGTTTCCTCTTTGTTTTATTGCGCCACCAGCATAGCAAAGTATTTTAGGTGTTTCAACAGTAAACTCTGAATATTGCGCGCCAATTTTCAGGGGTGATTTTTGTCGTAATCCCTGTGTCGTGGTGCGAAACCCAGAATGCTTCGCCACCAACCATTTGCACACAATGCAGGCCATCCGTCGACGTATACGTCATTGGTGCTGGATTTGTGCGTGCACCAATGCCAAATGACGCGACCGTGTCGCCCGCGCTGTATCCGCATTCGGCGGATTTGCAACGCAATACGACATTTGCAAATATTGGCGTGCGTGCGGTGTCAAAAATATATTCCTGACCCGATGTGTTGGTGATTGCAATTTCGGGCGACGTCATAATTTCGGGCGCACGCGCCGACATACGCGCAAACAGTGCCGCCCAAAATTCGTCTGATACCGATGTAATGTCAAAAACGCCGCCATCACCCGCGCGCGCCAGTGCGAAACCGCCCAGTGTTTCGCCATCGTGCACACGCAGTGTTTTTGCATCGGTGTCCATTGTGATTTCGCCCGCCATTCCTGTAAAGTTATCGTTTTGTGACGCGTTGCCACGCCGAATTTGTAAAACTCGTGCCATATAAATTCCTTTTATGTTGATTGATTTTTTGCAATAAAAAACACCGCCATTGGCGGTGTCGTTATGCGACATACTATATCACAAATTGCCGAAAAAGGCAAGGGCGTTATGCCACGCGACCGTACGCGGCCAGATATTGTTGGAACAGTGCACTGCCGTTGAAATTTTTCTGTTTCTTTTTGGCACTGCCCAAACTCCATGAATACAGGTTGCCCGTGTGGGTGTTGCGGCCGGTTTCCAAGAAATCCCAATACGCCATCAGTTCTTGGAATTTGTCCTGGTGCTTGTCGTCCCAGTTGTCAATTTCGCTGTTGCGGGCATCAATCTGGCTGTTTAATTCATCAACGCGATCTTTTGCATTTTTGAATTTGTGCACTGGATCGCCCAACTGGTCTGCCAACTGTTGCGCAGCAGTGTATGACGCTTGCGCTGTATTAAAGTCCATCTGATATGTCGGACGATTGGCCAACGTACTTTGAATGTCTGGATTGTTTAACAACTGCTGTTGGTCCTGTTGCAACTGGGGCAGGGTCTGCTGAATATCGCGTTGCTGTTGGGTTAAATCTGTAATCTGACGCTGAATGTCAACCGCCAATGCGTTTGCCGCCTGTGGTGGCATACCGTTATATGTGTTCGGGTTGTTCAGCGCATTTTGCAACTGTTGTAAATCCTGTTGAATCTGGGGTAATGCCTGATTTGCGCTGTTTATTTGCTGCGTCAAATCATCATAAGATTCCAATTTTTTGTTGGCGTCTTTCAGGCGTTTGTCGGCATCATTCATCGCCGTCAGTTTTTGCTTTGCGTCACTTTCGGCATTGTCAAAATCCTGTTTTCGCTGATCGTATGTCGCATCGGTTATACCCGTTTGCGCCATCACGTTTTGTTCGGCCTGAATGCGTTGTTGTGCCAACGGATTTTCTATATTGCGTTCGGCAATTTTTCTGTTTTTCTCGTCATCATTTTTCTGAACAAAGTCATCGTGCGCCTTTTTCATACGGCCGGTGGCCTGATTAAACTTGCTGTCGTGCAGGTTATACGCATTCCCCGCAATCGTTATGCCATACCCAACCGCCATAAATGCCCACTTGATACTCTTGTCCATGGCGTTTGTGACAAACTGAACACCCTGATTTTTGTTCCATGATAATTTCCCGTCGGAAAACACAGTCAGGTTTTCTTTGCCCAATGCATCCATAATCTTGCTGGTGGTGTAACCATAGTGGATGACCGACAAAACCTCCATCGCGGATTTTGCCTCGTCCATTTTGCCATCACGAACGGCGGTCATAATCAATTCAGATACCAACGCACGCATCTGACGCCCGTTTTGCAACGCGCCATTAAATGCCTTGGGCATGGTGGATTGCAATTCTTTTAACGTCTTGGCCATCCATTCAAAATGCTTGGTCGCGGTTGGTGATTTATACAGCAGGTTCGCCTTTATCGCATCGGTATTTTCGACCAGTTTGCCCAACCCATCGGTTGGTTTCATTTTGACCTTTTTATCGTCCAGTGCCTTGACAATCGCCTTGGCGGAATCAGACATAAACAACTGGTCGCCACGCAGTTTGGTGTACTTGTCCATATAATCAGACCAAGTGTCACCAATATTCTTGGACAACTGTTGCCATGGGGTCAGTTCATCATCACGCTTTGGCGGAACATAGTCATCAGATTCCTTGTTGCCGTAATCGACTTTCTCTTTCGCCTCGTCCAGCGGTTTGGAAATCTTGCCCTTGTCATACGCTTTGAATACACCATAAACTTTGGACTTTTTGTTCAGGGTATCCAACAAATCACGGTGATTGCGCTTGAAATATTCCAGTTTCAGCGGGTCAATCTGGTCGTTATCAAATCCCTTTCTAATCTTTTCAAAATCAGGCAGGTTTACCTGCGCATTTGGCCCCAGCGAATTTACAAAATCTGGCTGGCGCATATAGTACGCAACATACTGGGCAACATCTTTGATTTTCTGTTGGAACTTTGGCGATGTGTTATATTTCTTGTCCCGAATACCACTCATTAGGTCGGAATAAGAAAAATCACCGTCGGTCAACCCCCATTGCTTGAACGCAACCTCTAAAACCTGACGGTTGTTTTTCAGAAATGTGTTGAAATTACCCTGAATCTCTTGTTCAGCGTCATTGCTGGCAACGCCATTTGAAAACAGACGCAAATCGCCAAAATATTCATTCAGGAAATCATTCGCGTCTTTGTTGTCCTTAAATGATTTTTTGTCCGCGTCCATCGCGCGAAACGCATCTTGGAATGCGCGGAATAACTTTTCCCATTCGGCGTCACTCAGTTCCCACGCGCCATTTACCTCGGTCGGGTCGGGTATTGGATTGTTCGCGCCATTCGTCATCAGGTTCTTTTTCCAGTCCTTCATATGACCACGGAAATCATCGGCCTTCAGATACACGTTGAATTGGGCGCGAACCTCGGCCGGCATGTTGTTAAAACGCAACTGCATATAATATCGCAATAAAAATTCATCTATTTTGACGGCCATGTGAAAACCCCTATCTTGTTACCCATATAATTATAGTGCTTTTTTGGTAAAAAATCAATATACAGCGCGCGGATTTATATTGTATAATTGCCCACAGAGAGAATTCAATGCCAGAAAAACATTCTGTCCAAGATTTTTTGATAAATATCTATGGATACACATTTTTTAATTCGCTGATGATGTTGGCGCCGGTTTATGCCGTGTTTATGCAGTCGCGCGGTATCAGTGATTTTGGCATATCGCTGTTGTTGGTACTGTGGTCGGGTGGGGTATTGGTCACACAATTTCCGGTTGCATATTTGGCACGTATGTTTGGGGCGCAAAATGTGCTGTTTCTGGGCCAGGTGTTAAAGGCCATTGCGTTCGTTCTGTGGATTTTATGGCCGACATTTGCTGGATTTGCTGTTGGAATGGTACTGTGGGGGATGCACGGCGCGATTTACAATGTTGTGTCCGAAGATGTTTTGTACGACGAATTGCGTGCCCGTACAAATACACTGGTTTATGAACGAATACTAGGGCGTCGTAAAAACATAGCCGCAATTGCGGTCGCATTGTCATCTTTTGGATCGCTGTTGATGGTGTGGGGATATGAATTTATAACCGCAATGTCGGTTGTTGCACTGGTGCTGTCTATGCTGTTTTTGTCGCGGATGAGGTTGGTTCAGGAATATCGCGGTGTCACCAACAGTGGCGGGTCGGTAATAAAATCGGTGAAATCGGCCATTGCGGTAATGCGCGCCACCCCTGGGATTGTTGCCATGTTGGTGCTCAGTGTTTTGGTGACCAATTTTTCGTACCTGAACGATTATTTGTCGCTGATTGGATATGACATTGGCGTGCCAACCGAATACATTGGTGCGGTGCCGTTTTTCATATTAGTGTGTCAGGTAATTGGCCAAGCATTTGCCCATAAATTTGTTGGTGTGCGTTGGGGCATATTAGCGGGAATGATAATTGCAGCGGGTGTGCTGTTTGGCGTGTTTTCGGTGTGTTATTCAATTGTTGGGTTGCTGGTACTGGGCGCGGCATATATAATATGTGCTGTGATAAAGATTTTGTTATACGCCCAGTTTCAGAAAATGACCCCATCATCTCAACGGATGGAGGTTTTATCGTTTTACAGCATCGCCGACCAAGGTACATATATGATCATATGCCTGATAATTGGTTTGGGATCTATGATGGGCAGTTGGCGGTACAGTATCGCGATTTTGGGTGTGTTGTTATGTGCGCTGGGCGCAATATCTGTTTGGTTTGTGCGTCATCGCGTGGGGGGTGACACGATGCCCAGTCCGGTACCAAACGCAACCGTGCGACCTTCGGGGGGCGACATGGTCTAGATATTTGTTCCTGTGAATTTTTTGTGGGGTTTCTGGTACGATTTGTGTATGGGAATGAAACTGCGTGATGTTTTCCTGAAAAGTATTCCATACCTGTTGTCAATCGCTGGTGGGGTGGCATTGTTCACATTGACCAAAGATAACATTGCCGACAAAGAATTAGCGGACTTGGTGACTAATATCGCGGCGTCACTGTTGTCGATACCACTGGTGTTTTTGCTGTATGATTATTCTAATTCACGGATTTCCAATAAACTCAGTACCACGTTGACGGCCAATATGACGGACAAGATAAACGTGCTGGTGCTGAACATCATAATGCTATTGCGGCGGGCAATTGGTGTGCGTGGGCGCGCGACATTGGAATCGTTGAACAGAATGGACGGTTTGACGGTGGAAATAATTGCGCGCAAAATCAATCTGGGCAAAAACACAATCGCAACATTGCGGGCATACCATACTGAATTAGAAAACCTGTTGTACAATGCGGCACAATCAAACCTGTTGTCGGTAAATCAGGTTCAGACATTGGCGGGTTTGGGACGGGAATTGCTGCATTTGGTCAATGAAACGCGGTTTCGCAACAATCGCACCATAATTGCCCGCCATGTGGGAAATATCGTAACACATGTGACAGATTGGCTGGACGCCGATGCGGGCGGTGCGATTGATTTTGAGCACCTGTTGGCGGCGGCGCAGGCACGCAAAACAAAAAATAAATAAAAATGCGATTTTTTCTTGATTTTTATTTCCGGTTGTGTCAAAATTTGCCCCGAACCTTGAACAGAGGGTACCTATCCCAGATTCAGGTTCCGTTTTGGGGACATAGCTCAGTTGGTAGAGCAAATGACTTTTAATCATTGGGTCCAGGGTTCGAGTCCCTGTGTCCCCACCAAGATAATCCGCGGATTTCCGCGGTTTTTTGTTGCTTTGTTCCGATGTTTTTATCGTGAAACATGCCCCGTGGGTTAAAGGGTTTAACCCATCTGTCGTGGGCGGGAATGTTGGTCTGAAAATACCCATTGCAAATATGTATATATAGGGTATGTTTACGGTATGCAAAAATATATTGATGCACATTGTCATTATGTTGCCGATGCCATCGGCGTGGTTGCGGGGTTTGTGTATAATTCAGCGCAGCCGTCCGATTGGGCGCGTGCCATCGCGGCATCGCGCGCCACAGGTGGGGCGGGTGCGATTGGCGTCCATCCATGGTATGTGGATGAGTTGTCGCCCGATTGGGCGACCCAGATGGTGCGTGTATTGCGTGATAATCCAACATTGATGGTTGGCGAAATTGGTCTGGACAGGGCGCGCGGCAATATTGACACGCAAATGCCCGTGTTCCTGCGCCAGCTGGAAATCGCACACGAATTAAATCGCACGGTGCATATTCACTGTGTTCGTGCGTGGGACGTGATGTTAAAGGTGTTTGCGACGCGCCGCCCACTGCCACCGGCAATAATTATTCATGGCGGTGTCCCCGGTGCCGATATCGTGCGTGCCGTGATGCAACATACAAACGCGTACTTTTCATACGCTGCGGTGCGCAGTGATAAAATTGCCGTATCAATTTCGGCAACGCCAATTGATCGTATTTTGGTTGAATCAGACGCGGCGTCGCCCGCCGTTGCGCGTGCAATTTTGCCACGGACGGTGGAACAAATAGCGACCTTGTTGGGGCAAGATGTGCATGCCATGGCGGAAACAATTTACAATAACTCATACGGGGTAATTACACATGGCGGACAGATTACACAGAATTAGATTTTTGCTGGGTGATGCGGCGATTGAAAAATTGCGCGCCGCAACGGTCATGGTTGTTGGCTGTGGCGCGGTGGGGTCTTTTGCTATCGAGGCCTTGGCCCGCAGTGGCGTTGGTCATATCGTCGTGGTTGATTTTGATACGGTCGCAGAATCAAACATCAATCGTCAACTGTTCGCATTGACATCAACCATCGGTATGGCAAAGGTTGACGTTGCTGCGGCGCGTATTCATGATATAAATCCCGATACAATCGTCACGCCGTACCAGATGTGTTTTGATGCACAAAACACGCCCGACGCTCACCCCGATTTTGTGATTGACGCGATTGATTCTGTGGATTCCAAAATTGCGCTGTATAATTGGTGCAACGTACGTAATATACCGTTTATTTCCAGTATGGGCGCAGCGCGCAAAACCGACCCATCACAAATCAGGGTGGGACGGTTGGCCAAAACAACTGTGTGCCCATTGGCGGCAAAAATTCGCCGACTGGCACGTGATGCACATATTCCGGATTTCCCAGTTGTGTATTCAACTGAACCCGCCAACCCAAACGTTGCCGCCGGTCGCATATTTGGTTCTATTGTTACAATTACGGGGGTATTTGGCCTGAATTGTGCAAACTATGCTATAAAATATATCGTAGAACGTGCGTAAAAACGCGGCAATCCGCATCGGTATATATTCAAAAAGGTGCGTATTTGTGCGGCTAAGAACGTTTTCCCAAGTGTAATAAACGATTTGCACGTGTTGTGTGAAACATTTATAATAACCGTGTCTTATCACAGACAAAAACAACCTGCACAAAGGAGAAAAAGATGAGAGGACTGGTAAATTATGTCTTGAAACCGTTGACCTTTATCGGAGCCCTGAACTGGGGGCTGATTGGTATTTTTGGTTTCGATTTGGTCGCATGGATTTTCGGGTCTGCCACCATCGCCAGCAGTATCGTTTACAGCATAATCGGTATTGCCGCATTGGTTTGGTTGATTTGGATTTTCATTGACCAGCCCGTACATAATGAACGCTGATTGCGTTTCACAGTTTTCATGTCATTTTTCGCCCCCAACGGGGCGTTTTTACTGTTTGTGAATGTTGCGATTGCATGCCAAAATCGCGCGGTGATGTTTGATGGCTTATTTGGTGTTCATATTTTTCAGTGCATTGGCAACAACCGCTTTGTCAATTCGCTTTAATTTCCATGTGTCCAATGCGCGTTGAAACATTTCAACCTTGTGTGTGTCAAATTCGGCCGGCATCATGTCGCCCTTTATAGAATTGCAAATCTGGTGCGCTGGGAACAGGTTATCACGATAATCCGTGCCACCATGCATTTTTGGGATATGGTGGTCAATGGACATCTTTTGATTTTTCAATATTGGTTGACCGCAAATACTGCAATATACATCGTCGCACAGCAACAGTTCAAATTTCAATGTTATGGTTATTTTATGTGTTTCTGTGCGTTCCATGTGCGACCTCAATAAAAGTATATTATGCGATAACAATAGCGTCTTTTTGCCACCAATGTCAATGGGTTTTGTGCCGACAGAATGTGTGTGTTTTCGTTGACAAACGACAGGTGTATGCTATTGTTTTTTTTGGGTTGCACAGGGGACGATAGTAAATCAGCAAAGTTCATATCAATAATATCTATTCAGGCCCAGATGCAGAATTTACTTTGTCTGATTTTTATTAAACTGTGCGCAGAATTGGCCACGTTATTCAATAACTTGGTACGCACGCCCGACACGCCCGAACCAGTGGTCGCCGACCCAAATTTCAAAACGGTTCAGGCATTCCAACACGTTCCCTCCATCACTGCCCAACCCGTCGCCCTGGGCCTGTACAAAGTGATGTGTAAACAAAAGACGAAATGAATATCAAAACAAAAACCCCGCCAACGGCGGGGCGAATCTTTGGCTCGGGCAACTGGACTCGAACCAGTGACATACGGATTAACAGTCCGTTGTTCTACCGACTGAACTATGCCCGAACAGCCCGCACATCTTATAATTTTTTTTTATGCATTTCAAGTGTTTTTTTCATTTATTGCAAACTGCATGCGGGGGTGGTATATTGGACGTGTCCAATATCAATAACAAAAGGAAAGATTATGTTATTAAAAGGAAAAAAGATTCTGATTACTGGCGTTGCCAACGATTGGTCTATGGCGTGGGCAATCGCAAAGCGCGCGCATGACGAAGGGGCGGAAATCGCGATGCCTTACGCGATGCCGAACTTGGAACGTCGCGTGCGCCCATTGGCCGAATCAATCGGTGCTAAATTTGTCCAAGAATGCAATGTTCAAAATGACGAACAGATGGACTCTTTGTTCGCGAACATTGAACGCGAATGGGGGCATTTGGACGGTGTGTTGCACGCGATTGCGTTTTCGGACAAGAACGAACTGACCGGTCGTTATGTCGACACAACCCGCGCGAATTTCAAGAATACTATGGACATTTCCGTGTATTCGTTGGTCGATTTGACACGCCGTGCGTCACGCCTGATGACAGATGGCGGCAGCATTGTCGCACTGACATATTTCGGTGGGGAAAAATCCGTGCCAAATTACAACGTGATGGGTGTTGCCAAATCTGCACTGGACAGCAGTGTTCGCTATCTGGCGTCTGATTTGGGGCGTGATAACATTCGTGTAAATGCCATTTCGGCGGGGCCAATTATGACACTGGCGTCATCAGGCGTTGGTGGGTTCAAGGCGATGTTGCGCCTGAACGCGGAACAGACCCCATTGCGTCGCAATATGACATTGGACGATGTGTCGGGCGCGGCGGTGTATTTGTTCAGTAACCTGTCGTCGGCCGTCACGGGCGAGGTTCACCATGTTGACTGTGGCTATTCCACAACGGGAATGTTACCGAACGAATTAAAGGATATTTTGTTAAAGGGGCTGGATGAAAAATAGTTTTGCTCACCGATCCACAATGTCCGCCAATGGCGGACATTTTTAGTTTTTTAATTTGTATGAAAAAAGTAATTGATTTTTACTAAAAATTCAATCATAATTAGAATATAATATAAATATCTTAGGATATATAACCGTTTTTTATAAATTGGGGGCGAATATGATAGATAATGCGATGTTTTGGTCTGCGATCGACAATTTAGCGGCGGCGCATCATATATCGTGTTCGCATATGGCGCGCATCAGTGGCATTGACGCCACCGCATTGAACAAGAGCAAGCGCGCCGGTACGGGTGGTCGTCGATATTGGATGTCGGTCGGCACATTGGTCAAGATTCTGGCAGCGACGCATACAGAATGGGCAGATTTCGCGAAATATTTCCCACAAAATTCTAAATAATTCACCGTCCTTGTGGCGGATTTTTATTGCACCAAATTGGTGATTTTTCTATAATCAGGGCATGAGCAAGACACCCGATTTATTTACATTGGCCGAACACGCCGATTTACTGAAAAAATTGAACGAATGGGACATTGCGTATCATCAAAATGATGCGCCGGTGGTTGATGATGCCACATACGATGTGGCGAAATCGCGCGCCTTGGCGATAGAGGCCGAGTATCCAGAACTGGCGAAACACGGCGCGTCAACGCACGTTGGTGCGGCGGTTGCGACGGGTTTCAAATCGTATCCGCATACTGTTCCGATGTTGTCCATTTCAGACGTATTCAATCAGGGCGAGGTTGCCGATTGGTTTGACAAGTTGGCGGACAAGAATCTGTTTGTTGAATTAAAGGTTGATGGTGTGTCATTTGCCGCGCGGTATGAACATGGCCGATTGGTGCGTGGCCTGACGCGGGGCAGTGGTGTCTTGGGCGAAGATATAACGGAAAACTTGCGCACGATTGCGGACATCCCCCAGACCCTGACGGGCGATTACCCCGATGTGATAGAGGTTCGGGGCGAAGTATACATGCGTCGCGCGGATTTTATCGCGCTGAATGCGGCGGCAACAGAAAATGGCGACAAAGTATTTGCCAACCCGCGCAATGCCGCGGCGGGGTCGCTGCGACAACTGAATCCGGCGGTGACGGCGACGCGTCGTCTGTCGGCGTTTGGGTATACGTATGGCGAATTGTCTGTGCGTACATGGCAAACCCAGAGTGAATATTTTGACAAACTGGAATCATGGGGATTCAAGACCACACGTCCATGGGCGCATCACGTGAACACGTTGGCGGGGATTCAGGATGTATATAATCAAACAATGCTGATACGCGATGAAATCCCGTTTGATATTGATGGCTTGGTGATAAAGGTCAATGATGTTGCCTTGCAAGAAAAAATGGGTGCGCGCGCCAACAGCCCACGGTGGGAGGTTGCCTATAAATTCCCCGCGGCACGTGCGATAACCACGCTGCGCGACATCACGGTTCAGGTTGGACGTACAGGCGTTTTGACACCTGTTGCGGAACTGGAGCCAATCAATATTGGTGGCGTTTTAGTGACGCGCGCAACACTGCACAATGCGGACGAAATCGCACGTCTGGGGATCAAAATCGAGGACAAGATTATTGTTCAACGCGCGGGTGACGTAATCCCACAAATTGTTGGTGTGGCAGAATCCGCGCCCAATGCGCGCGAATTTGTATTCCCAACCGCGTGTCCCGTGTGCGGCGCGGCGGTGGTGCAAGAGCAGGGCCAGGTCGCACGCAGATGTGTAAATTCATTGGGCTGTCCGGCACAGCGTACGGGCGAATTGGAACACTTTGTTTCGCGCAAGGGGTTTGATATTGATGGTCTGGGTACGCGCCAGTTGGAATTGTTTATTTCACGTGGTTGGATTTCATCACCTGCCGACATTTTCACATTGATTGCGCGCCACGGCGATGCGATAAAGAATCTGGACGGGTTTGGTGATAAATCGGTCGCAAATCTGGATGCGGCGATTGAGCGCGCGCGCGATATAGATTTGCATCGTTTCCTGTTCGCCATTGGTGTGCCAGAGGTGGGCGAGGTCACGTCCAAGATCTTATCGCGTGCATTCGGTAATCTGGACGCAATTCGCAGTGCGCCGGCGTGGAAATTAAAACAGGTTGATGGCATTGGCGACGTTATGGCGGATGAAATCGTATCGTTTTTTGCCGATGATCATAATGCGCGCGCGCTGAACGATTTGTTGACGCATGTTCGCGTGCGTGAATCAGAATCTGTTGCCACGCCCGCGGACAGTCCCGTTGCGGGCAAGAAAATCGTCCTGACGGGAACGTTGGCGAATTACACCCGTGATGCGGCGCGCGAAATTCTGGAACGCATGGGCGCGCGTGTCCAGGGCAGTGTGTCCGCCAAGACGGACATTGTTCTGGCCGGTGCAGACGCGGGGTCTAAATTGACGCGCGCAACCGAATTGGGAATCACAATTTGGGGCGAAGATGACTTGGAAAAACTGATAAATTCTGCAAAATAACAAATGCCCAAATGGGTATTTGTTATTTTAATCCAAATTTGTACGTGGCCCCGATATAGATTTCTGTCGCGTCAATCCGTGTCGTGGCGTATTCACCGCTACTGTTTTCAAATGCCAGTTTCCCATATCGGACATATTTCGCGCCCAGATTCAAATCCACACGGTCATTCAGTGCGAAATTCACACCGACCATTGCCTGTAATGATAAATCCAATGTTGAATCAGAAATATGTGGTGCTGCGCCGCTGATGTCGCCCCAAATACCGGTCAGCCCCAGTCCCAACCCCGCATATGGTTCGACCGCGCCACCAAACGTCTGGTACAGATATACGTTCAACATATTTGACCAAATGTCATAGTCGTGACGTGTGCCGTAGCGGGTGAACTTTGCACCGGTGTACGCGGTTTCAAATTCAATTTTTACATTGTCGGTCAGGCGATTTCCAACGCTGATCCCGAACCCGAAATTATCGTCCTTTGGTGTTATGGTTGCACCACCAGTGATGTCGTATTTGAATGCGATATGTTCGTTTTTGTGCAGGCGAATCCCCACATAGTTATCACGACGTGCGGGCGTGCTGTATCCCATGTCGTAATCGTCATTGTACCAATCGTCCGCCATTGCCGGCATCACCGCACAGCATGCCAATAATAACGCAAATATTTTATGCATAGTGTTTTTCCCTTTCCTAAAATTCCTATACGGGGATTATAATTATAAAATCTGGCATAACGCAAGTTGTTTGTGATATAATTCCATCACAGGGGCAGGGGGCATCACGTGTCGCGACAACAAAACATAGATACAGCACAGGAAAAAAAGCGTCCATCATGGCGATGGCGGCTGTTTTTATTGCTGATGAATTTGATTTTGGTTGTGATGGCGGCGGTTGCAATTTACCTGACCATCATATTTTTACAGATGCCGTCATTGGACGCAATATTGCACGAAACGCGACCTGCGGCGGTCGTTTTCTTGGACAAAGATGGCAATGAAATCCGCAGTGCAGGTCGTATTATGGGCACGCCTGTGTCGGTGGAAACACTGCCACCCCATGTATGGCAGGCGATTGTTGCAATCGAAGATAAACGCTTTTTTGAACACGGCCCGATTGATATACGGGGGATTACGCGCGCCATGCTGTCAAACGCGATTCATGGGCGTATTGCGGCGGGCGGTTCGTCCATAACACAACAGACCGCAAAAAACATATTCCTGTCCCGCGAAAAAAAGATTTCGCGCAAGGCCCAAGAATTGATTCTGTCATATTGGCTGGAAAATCGGTTTGATAAAAATCAGGTTTTGGATTTATACATGAACCGCGTATCATTGGTTGGTGGTATGCGCGGGATTGATGCGGCGTCGCGCGTAATGTTTCAAACACCGGCCAATAAAATGACAATCGCACAATCGGCACAAATTGCCGCAATGTTGAAAGCCCCAACGTCATATAGCCCATTGAAAAATCCGCAGCGTAACATTCAACGTGCCCGTGTTGTATTACAGGAAATGGTACGGCAGGGATATATCACGCTGAATCAGGCGCGCACCGCCGCCCGCGAATTGGCACCCGCCACGCCCGCACCCGACACAAATATATACCGCTATTGGACGGACTTTGTCTTGGACGAGGTTCGTTCCCGTATCGGCGCGCTGGATTCTGATTTGCTGGTATATACCACGATGGACATGAACTTGCAGGAACACGTTGCCGCGGTTTTGCCCGCGCATACGGATAAATATCAGGGGGCTGTTGTCGCCATGACACCCGCTGGTGCGGTGCGCGCGATGGTTGGTGGTACGGATTATCAGACCAGCCAATTTAACCGCGCGACAACAATGCGCCAACCCGGCAGTTCGTTCAAACCGGTCGTGTATCTGGTTGCGCTGGAACATGGTATGACACCGGATTCGTATGTCAATGATTCCCCATTCGCGATTGGCGATTATAATCCAAAGAATTACAACGAACGCTATTATGGCGATATCACATTAGCGACCGCTTTTGCCAAGAGTGTAAATTCCGTGCCACTGAAATTGACCGAAACATACGGGATTGATTCCGTTTTGGACATGGCGGGGCGTTTGGGGGTCGGTACAAAACTGCGTCGTGAATATTCAACCGTGCTGGGCGCATCAGAAATGTCATTGCTTGATTTGACGACAATATATGCGGTGATTTGGAATAATGGTGCATCGGTGCGCCCATATTCAATTACAAAAATAACCGACCCGCGTGGCAATATTCTGTACGCACGCAATCCATCTGATGCGTTACAGGTCTTGCAGCCCCAGACGGTCGAATATATGATGGATTTGCTAGCAGACGTGGTGGTGCGCGGTACGGGGCGTCGTGCAAATACAACAGGCGTTTTGGGTGGTAAAACCGGCACAAGTAATAATAATCGTGATGCGTGGTTTGTTGGTGCGGTGCGCGATTTGGTTATTGGCGTTTGGGTTGGTAACGATGATTTTACACCGATGTCATCTAAAATCACAGGCGGTACGGTTCCTGCTGAAATTTTCCACGATATTGTGAAATAGTTCTGTAAAATCTGTTTTTATCGTTGCTGGATTTGTGATATAATACCAAGTATGACAGGAAGCAAATTTTTATTTTTGTTGCCGGTTTTGTCCGTCCTGATGGGTGGCACGGCACATGCAAATTGGCAATATGACGGCACGTACATTGGCGACGGTTGGTATGCCGATGATGGCGCACGCTTTACAATATCTGTGCGTGGCGGTATGTCATATGGCACTGCGAAAATCCAGAATGATGTTGGCGCGTTATCAAATGAGTATTGGTATAATCCGACCGATGGTATGGTTATTACGGCGGCATATTACGACAGTTTGTCCACCGAACAACAGGCCGCATTCACATTTGCGGGCATTGGTGAATTGGGCGATGTTGGTGCACGGGAAAACTATTCAGAATTTTCATTTGCAGCGGGCGCATCAATTGGCTGGGTATTGCCTAATCGTCCCCAGTGGCGTCTGGAATTGGGCTGGGATCACATCAGCGAAAGTGAATATAACATCGCTCCGTTGTTTGAAGGGGACATGCCACTGACCGGTGGCGACGTGTCTGGTCTGGTGATACAGGTTCAGTCCGGTGCGGTTCAGTCAAAAATCACCACTGATATTATCAGCGCGATGGTATTCTATGATTTCTTTGACGGATTGCAAAAACCGACGCATACATTGATTCCATACATCGGGTTTGGTGCGGGCTATGTTGACAGCAAGACCACATTAAACCTGTCGGATTTGTATGGCGATTTATCGACATCGGTTGATTTACAGAATTTCGGTAAATTGGACGATTACAATGTATTACAGTTCTATCGTTCGGAACATGATACATCAACGGTTGCGGGTGTGGTGTCGCTGGGCGCGTCGTACGGTTTATCGGAAACAATGTTTTTGGATTTTGGCGTGCGTGCGGCATATGTGCCACGTATCAAATGGACGCTGACAAATTCAGACAATTCGCGCGAACGCGATTGGTTCAGTGCCAAAGATATGGTATACATCAACGCAATGCTGGGCCTGCGGTTTGAATTCTGACAAACGGGGCGTTGCCCCGTTTGTCATACCGTGTCCATGTTCGCTGACATCGCGCCATGTGGCGCGTTCTTTAATTACTGTAACAACACGGGCTGGCATATGTATACGTGCCGGTTGCGTCGCTGCCCGTTGTACCCGACGGTATACAACATTCGGTTATTGATGTTGCGCCCGCAGCGGATGTGCCGGGTGATGGGCATGCTTTACAATCACCAGATGACAAATAATACCCAGCATTACAGGATGTGTATGTTTTTGTTGTTGCAACACAATCTGCATATGCTGTACCAACAATTAGTATTGGGAAAATCAAAAGAACTTTCATTTTTCTGCTCCTGGTTATAGTTGGCAAAAACATTCGTCCGTAACATTAGAAGCGTCCATTGAATACGTCATATAACATGGGACTTTTGTGCTCGTTCCAGTACATGTTCCATATTCTTGGGTATATGTTCCCTTGGTGTCAGTGCCAGTTGTTGAATCGCGCTTACAAGTCGTGCTAGTTATGCTAGGTGTACTCCATCCACTTGGGCACCCAATAACAGTTCCCGTCCTGCCAGTTGGGCAACAACAATAGCCGCTCGGTATATCTTGTATGCAAACCTCAAACGACACGCACGCTATTGCATATGTTACAGTTGGGGATATTAGAATGGCGCATATCGGAATAAGCGCGATGTAAATATTAGGTTTTGCCATGAATCAATCTCCTTTTTTGTTTTAGACAGCAAAAACCACCAAATATTTGGTGGTCAGGAGGTTGAGAACAATTGTCAGAAATTGTGTCGTGTATTGAATATTCCACGAACCCTCCTGACCTAAAATCAGGAGATTATTTTTCTCCAAGACAATAAAAATGGCGCAAACTGTGCACCACGACTATCCGTCTTGACGCTGACATTCGGGTTCTCACACCCCATCGTTGGAACACCCAACGACAAATTGATTTTATGATGTTTATAAAATAATTACAAGCAGAAAAAAGTTCATCCGTATCCGCAGATGCTCCGCCACGATAAAAATAATGCGTCTGCCATTCGGCGGACACAATCATTGCTCTCTAACAAATGTGATATCCCCGTTTGTTAGAGTTTTGTAGCGTATTTCCCACGGTTGATTGGGCGATATGACAGCGCCTCTGCAATGTCTGACATTTCGATGTTAGCGCGCCCCGCCAAATCGGCGATGGTGCGCGCAATGCGGCGTACGCGATTGTATCCGCGTGCCGACATGCCCATCTTGTCCGCGGCGGTGTTCAAAAAGTTCTGTAATTCTGTCGTCAATTTTGCCGCCGCGTCCAATTCCGGTCCGTCCAGACGTGCATTCAGGCAACCTTGACGTGCGATTTGGCGATTGTATGCCGCAACAACGCGGGCGCGAATTTGCGCACTGGTTTCGCGCGGTGCGTCCGACGCCGTATTCATTTCCCATGGATTGACCGCATCAACATCCACGTGCAGGTCGATTCTGTCCAACAACGGCCCTGATATTTTATTCTGGTACGCTTCGGCGCATCGGGGGGCGCGCGAACAGGACAGGGCGGCATTTCCCAAATGTCCGCACGGACATGGGTTCATTGCCGCAATCAGTTGAAAACGCGCAGGGTATGTTGCGGTGTTTTTCGCGCGCGAAATCATAATTTTGCCTGATTCCATCGGCTGGCGCAGGATTTCCAACGTTGCGCGATTAAATTCCGGCAATTCGTCCAAGAACAGCACGCCATTGTGTGCCAGCGATATTTCCCCCGGATGTGCGTTCGCGCCACCACCCGCCAATGCCACCTGTGATGCAGTATGATGCACACTGCGGAATGGGCGAGTGCGCACCAGACCGCGCCCGTCCAGTTGTCCTGCGATTGAATAGATAATTGACGTTTCCAAAATTTGTTCAGCGGTCATTTCTGGCATAATTCCCGACAACCGTGATGCCAGCATTGTTTTCCCCGACCCCGGTGGCCCAACCATCAGCATTGCGTGCCCGCCCGCCGCGGCGATTTCCAGCGCGCGTTTCGCAGATTCTTGGCCATGCACATCCGCCATATCGCCACATGTGGAGGCGGTCGTCAACTGTGCTGGCGCATCTGGCACACCCAGTGTCAATTTGCCACTGAAATGGTTTATCAGTTCCAGTACATGATTCGGGGCCAATATGTCGGTGTGACCGGCCATGCGGGCCTCGCCCCCTTGGGTGGCGGGACAAATTATGCCCATGTTGTGATTGTGTGCCCACACGCTGGCGGGTAACACCCCGTCCGTGCGCACGATGGTGCCGTTCAGTCCAACCTCGCCCAATATCAGGTAATGCGACAGTTTATCTTCGGGTAAAATCCCCAATGCGCATAAAATCCCGCACAGTATCGGCAGGTCAAAGTGCGAGCCACTCTTTTCAACGTCTGCGGGCGACAAATTCACCGTCAGACGTTTTGGCGGCAACGATATATTCAATGCGCCCAGCACGTTTTTTATGCGCTCTGCGGATTCTTTGACCGCGCGGTCGGCCAGACCAATGATGTTAAACTCTGGTTTCGACAAACCCGATGCCAACTGCACCTGAACATCAATAGGTGTCGCATCCATGCCGTTAAATATGATTGAATACAGTGAAATCATATTCGCATATTAAAACTTGCGCTGAATCAATTCAAGTTATAAAATACCCCCGACAAAAGGGGATTGCAGATATGCCATTAAAGAACACAAATGCCGCGCGCGAATGGTTTAACACCATATTCTACGGCGGTCTGATTGCCATTATTTTCCGCAGTTTATTGCTGGAACCATTTAACATTCCGTCGGGTTCGATGATTCCGACGCTGCACGTTGGCGATCATATTTTTGTTCAAAAATGGGCATATGGTTATTCGCGCTATTCATTCCCGTTTGGTTCGTGGAAAATATGGAATGGTCGGTTCTGGGGACATGAACCCGCGGTTGGTGATGTGATTGTATTCCGTAATCCAATCGATGAATCACAGGATTATATTAAACGCCTGATTGGTATGCCAGGGGATAAAATTAAAATGACGGCGGGCCGCCTGTACATCAATGGTATTGAGGTCCCGCGTGACAAGAAGGGTGACTATATCGTTGCAAACCTGCCAAAATCATTGCGCAGCGTTGGTTTCTATCAGGACAATATGTCAATAAAGGGCAACAAGATTTGGATTGATAACGCGCCTGCACCATTCAATTACACCATTGAATATCGGGACGACAGGTATTGCAAAATGTACGTTGGGGCATGCGGTGTGTTCAAATTGACCGAATATACCGAAACATTACCAAACGGTGTTCAGCACAGTATCATAGAGGTATCAGATGACGCCCCATTGGATAACACTGATGAATTTGTCGTGCCGGAAAAACACTATTTCTTTATGGGCGACAATCGCGACAACAGTTTGGACAGTCGCGCCGATGTTGGATACGTGCCGCGTGACAATTTGCTGGGGCCAGCGTGGTTTATTTGGTATTCGCACAATTATTATTCACCAATGATTGCGGTGTGGAATTGGAACAGCAAAATGCGCTGGGACAGATTTGGCATGGGGGTAAAATAAATTGGAACAACTGAACTATACTTTCAAGAATCCCCAACTGTTGGAATTAGCATTGACGCAATCTGGCGCGGACAGTGCGCATAACAACGAACGTTTGGAATTTATCGGCGATCGTGTGTTGGGGCTGACGGTGGCGGCATTGCTGTTTGAAATGTATCCCACTGAACACGAAGGGGAACTGGCACGCCGGCATGCGATGTTGGTGTCCACGGAAACGCTGGCGTCGGTGGCGGACAAATTAAATTTGGCGTCGCACATTCGTCATGGTCATATGACCGGTGGTCACATTCGTCACATTATGGCCAACGCGATGGAGGCGATTTTTGGTGCAATCTTTATCGATGGCGGGTTCGAAGCGGCACGTGCGGTAATCTTGGCACACTGGCGTGAATTAGCGGCGGCGGATGCCACCGCACCAAAAGATGCAAAAACCACATTACAGGAATTGGTTCAGAAATCAGGCGATGGCGCATTGCCGGTATATGAATATCTGGAACAGACGGGTGCATCGCACAGTCCGGTATTTCATGTGCGCGTATCTGCATTGGGGCGCAGTGCCACAGCCACCGGTTCGTCAAAAAAGAATGCCAGTATCAACGCCGCAGACGAACTGTTGAAAATCCTTGCAATCTAGGGACGTTATCGCTAGAATCAGGACAGAATAAACATATAGACAGAGGTTAAAAATGTTTTCGATTTTATTGGTTTTGTTGATAATCGTCGCTGTATTTATGATTGGCGTTATTTTGTTACAGAAGTCCGAGGGCAGCGGTATGTCCGGCTCGTCGGCGGCATCTATGTTTGGTGGCGCGTTGACTGGTGCGGCGGCTGGCAATTTCTTGACTAAATTGACCGCATGGTTGGCGACAATATTCTTTATCTTGTGCGCTGCGCTGGCATTGGTCGCGTCCAAAAGCGATATTGCCACACGTCAGTCCGAATTGCGTCAGGAAATTCTGATGCAGGACGGTGCACCTGTTTCCGCGCCATCGGCCAGTACCACGACCGATGTCCCAGAAAAATAATAGCCGACGGTGTTATAAAAAAATCGCCCAAACGGGCGATTTTTTTCAGGTTTTGGGTCTCTTACTTCGCTTTTTTACGGGACGCCGGCTTTTTCGCCACGCGTGCGGTTTTTGTTGCCGGTGCTTTTGCGAATTCTTTGTACAGCATAACGATGCAGGTATATCCGATGACCGCGGACAATGCCGTTATAAGACCAGAAATCAGGCCGTCTGAAAATACCGCAAACAATATGATTGCAATACCCAACACAACGGTGTACCCCAGATTTTTGGCCAGTACGTTCAAAATTCTTTCTGCTGTGTTCATGATTTGTTTCCTTTCGTTTGGACGCATATATTATACCACATAAAATCAGCATTGCAAAAAAAGACCGCAGAAAAATCTGCGGTCATTGTTCAAGGGAGATAATGAACAATTCGGGTTACAAAACCACCTGGCCACCCAATCGCGCGGTGCGTGGAATTGGGCCAAACGATGATTTTGGGCTGACGTAAATATTACCGGTTACGGTAAATTCGCCACAGAATTGAACCATGTTCACATCGCGCAGAAACAGGTTGCCTTCGATACGGACGCCGCAGGGTAGGGTATACTTGCGCATGTTTTGCAGGTACAAATTGCCGCGAATTTTATCGCCGTTACGCAACATTGTTGCTGCACCGCGACTGTCAATAATCACATCGCCATACATCGTGTCCGCTGTGCGGGCTGTCTGGCGTATGCATACGCCACATGGCTTAGTCGCAACCACATTTACTGGACGGGCAACATATTTGCGTGACGCATCGCGTTTAACCGGCAATGACGCAACCTGCTTGACTGGTGTGCGACGCACAGTTGGTGTGGGGGTTGCGTGAACCGTCTGGGCCACGACCGGTTTTGGGGCAATAATGATTTTTGGTGCGCGACGGACATTTACAACATTGATGACAAACAAGACCGCCAATATGATAATAGCAAACAGCAACGTCAAATTTATCAACCCAATCAAATCGATCGTACAAATCCACGACCATACGCTGTGCAGTGCGCGACCAATCATACGAAATGGCCATGCAATAATCACACACAGACGTGACAAAAATACACTTTTACGTGCCGCCTTGCGTGCTGGCGCACGACGCGCAGATTTCTTGGCCTTGCCGCGCTGAACGCGATGTGCGGCGATTTTCATCTTTAATTTTTGAAACATTTACCGACCCTCTTGGTTGTTTTAATTTCATATTGATTATGTACTATAAATATTATTTGTCAAGTATTTTGTCAATATTGTTTGTCAAAAAATATTTGTTTTGTATATAAATTGACGTGATGTGCCAGATTGGTCTATGATACACATATGCGTATGCGATTGCTTGAAATTTTATGTGTGCTATTGGCGGGCTGTGGCAGTGCGTTTCGTGCGCCATCTGAATTTACATATGCGCCCATGCGCGCTGGCGCATACCAAATCGCCACATGGCAGAAAATCACTAATACTGACCCCTCCGTGCCAATCTATGTTTTCGTGGAGGGGGACGGTCACGCATTTCGCGCAAATGGTCGCCCATCGTCCGACCCAACGCCCCAAGGCACGTTTGTGCGCAGTTTGGCCATGCATACAGATGCCGACAATGTTGTGTATATGGCGCGCCCGTGCCAGTTTATAATGTCATCGGCATGCACGCGGCACGATTGGACAGACGGTCGTTTTTCGCCAGCGGTGGTGGACGGTATGGCGGATGCGATATCGCAGGTTGCAACAATACACCCTGTTGTATTGGTTGGTTATTCGGGTGGGGCAATGGTGTCTGGTTTGGTAATTGAACGCCACCCAGAAATCAATGTCCGGCGTTGGATTACAATCGCAGGCGTGTTGAATCACGCGGCGTGGACAGCGCATTTTGACGACAGCGCACTGAACAAATCGTTGGACATGACAACATTGCCAAATGTTGCACAAACACACTATGTCGCCGAAAACGATACGGTTGTGCCACCTGAATTGACACGCCAAATTGCTGCGCCATCGGACATAATCGTGGTGCAGGGCGCAACCCATGATAACTTTGGTAATTATTTATTTAATATATTGACAAAATAATATTTTTGTATTATACATAGAACAATCATGAGTGATATAGGCATTATTCCGTTATTTAATCAAGATGCGGCCATTTGGGACGATTTTTTGTCTGTACGTTGTGCGGCGATTTGCGGTGCATATAACCAGAAATTATCACCGGATGAATGCAGGGCTGCGTTAAAAGGGCTGGAATCTGCGTGGCGTCGTCGCAAGCATAACTTTGCATATGCCGCATACGATAATGCCGATATGATTGGCTTTGTCCAAGGGGATTGTATGTCAGGCATTGCAACGGTTCGCGGTCTGTATGTCCGCCCAGAATATCAAAAATTGGGCATTGGGCATAAATTGTTACAGAACGCCGAACGCACCGCGCGATTTGGTGCGCATTCAATGGATTTAATAGCACTGCTGGGTGCAGTTGATTTCTATAAAAAATGCGGCTATACAGCATTGTGCTTTAATGGTACTGCATCAAATCATTTTGCAAAATGTGCACCAGATTTACCGCATTGTGGGGTTTTGCCACTATTTTGCGCGACAGCGCCAGTGAAAAACGCGTGCAGCAGAATTGCGCATGATAATAACGCGATATTCAAACCCGCAGATATAAATAAAATGCATATGCCAGCATACGTGTACTTGGACGTGGCGGGTGACATACAGGCATACGGTATCAATGATAACATACTTGGGGGCGCACATCAACCTGTGGCATTTATCGCCAAACGGATGCACCGCGTATTCCAAGAATTTAACACGAAATTGGCCAAGACCAGATAGCGTCGATGGGGGAATTTAATTATGCCACGTGCAAAGAATACTAGTTTTGGGACATTGGATATACCGCTGTCGTGCAGTATATTCTTGGAACCAGCATTACAGAAATATGACCGCTATATCGCGCCGATTTCGCCAGCAACAAAACAGTTTGTGCATGAATGGAATCGCGCGTTGATGTCAACCGTGCGTCGTCCTGAATTTAAGTCGCTGTTAGGCGAACTGGGCCAGAAAATTATTTCCAAAACGATTGCGTCCGAAGCGTTTCCGGCGAACTGTGTTGATCGCGCCAAAGATGTTCCACTGCAATCATTGCACTATGCAATTCGTTTTTCGGAAAGTATTAAATTCTTGTCCGAAAAAATCGGCAAATCGGCGGACGGAATAAAGTTTGTGGATTTAGGGTGTGGCCTGTCGCCGATGGCATCATCGATCCAGCATGAATATAATCTGGACACGGCATATTGCATTGATATGCCCGAAATTATCGACGTGTACGGTACTGTCGCGCATCAGGTTGGTGTTCACATTCCGCACAGTATTGATTGGTCCGCGGCGGAACAACTGGCCCAAAATGGCAAACTGGATACAATCGTTGCCATGGGCGTATTGCCATACATCCAGATTGATGAACAGGTTCGCCGCCTGAACTTTATCAATAAGTATTTCCTGAATTTTATGTTGGAAATAAAATATAACGCCAGTGCGACATCCGCCGGTTCAAATGTCTTTACAGCCGCGCGCCTGCAAAAACTGCGCATGGAAACCGCAAACGCACACACATTGGAAACCAAGATGATTGAAAATTCATTGCGTTACCTGCGCCAATTTATGTGCGCAATGCCGGACAAGCGTTATTTCTTGGAATCAAACCGCAGTTTGTTTTTGTCACGATAATAAAAAACGCCCGTGTGGGCGTTTTTTTATAACTGAATAAACATATCGGGCTTTTCGGCCAGACGCGTCATCGCGTCATCAACGGTCTTGCGATATTCCAAGAATTTCTTCTTGTCCGCCGCGCCCAGATTGCTGATTGCGGGCAATTTGACCGTCATAGGATTCACGTGCGCACCATTTTTGATAATTTCATAGTGCAAATGTGGGCCAGTCGACAGGCCGGTTGACCCAACATAACCAATCGTTTGCCCCTGACGCACGGTTGTGCCAACAACAACGCCCTTGGCAAATTTGGACATGTGCGCATACAGTGTTTCGTATGACCCGTTGTGACGGATTTTTACATAGTTGCCGTGCCCACGGTTGTACCCGCGTGCAACAACGCGACCCGCACCCGCGGCCGGAATTGGCGTGCCGGTTGATGCGCGGAAATCAACACCCTTGTGCGCACGGGTGTACCCCAATACGGGGTGCTTGCGCCGACCGGAAAAACTGCTGGTGATTTTGGCATTGTTGATGGGGGTGCGCTTTAATGATTTGATTGCGCCATTGCCATCTTCGTCATAGTAACCTGATGTCCCATCGGCCTTGCGGAAACGGTACATTTTGACGTTGCCACGCAGGGCCTCGAACTGGACGGCTAAAACGCGACCATTATCGATTTTTTGCCCGTTAGAAAAGTTTTCTTCATACAAGACCGAGAATGTCTGGCCTGCGCGCACGTCACGTTCAAAGTCCATTTCAAACGCCAACAAATCATACACATCGGCCAAAACGCCAGCCGGAATCCCCGCGCGCATACCCGCCAAATAAAAACTGTCGCCGTCGGTTATTTCACCGCGCTTGTACACGACACGTGTGTCGCGTTCAATGTCGACGGTTTTTGCAACCCATGCGCCATCATCGCCACATGTCAATTCAATCTGACGCCATGGAGACGGAATAACAACGATTTTTGATACAGGCGCGCCTTGGGTGGTGCGGACAAATTCAATCTTGTCATTGTCGGCGCGCAGTGTTGTCAATGCCGCATCCGATTTCAACACGCGTGCGATTGCATCAACATCATTGTGGGTCAAACCCTGATTTATCAATAACTTAGACAAAGTGTCACCAGATGCAACGGCCACAACATCGCGGCATTCTGCCGGACGCGATTTGATAATTGGGCGGCCACTGATATGGCTGGCGATGACGACGATTACTGCCACAACAACCAGAATTGCAGCCAACGCCACAATCAGTTTCGACAGCGTGTTTGGGTTCAGAATATCTTTTGCTTTTTTCATAGATGCGATTATAATTAACTTATGAAAATAAATCAAGCGTTCACAATCCTGCAAAATGCTGGCGGCATTCGGGCGGCACGCGTTCTCACTGAAAACACTAAAAATTTATCGCGTTTTCGTGTGTGGTGTTACGCGCGCGCATTACGTCGGGGGGTGCCAGTTGCCAAAATTATCAGGCAAAAATGGTTCTATGGCCTGAAATTTCACACAAATCGTTATACACTGGATCCACGTCCAGATACCGAAACGCTGGTCGCGGCGGTTGTTGCGGATTGCGGGAACGCTACTGTGCCAAACATTCTGGATTTGGGTACGGGCACGGGGTGCATTATTGGCGCATTGGTGACAAATATTCACGGCGCACACGGCACGGCAATTGATGTATCGCGTGGTGCGGTGCGTGTGGCGCGCGGCAATATGTACACGTTGGGATTGCGCGACCGTGTGGTGGTGTTGCGTCGCAGTTTTAACAACCCACGTGCCGCGGCGGCAAATGCATTTGATATCATTGTTTCAAACCCACCATATATTGCGGTGGGTGATGCGCGTGTTGATGCGGGTGCATCGCACGATCCGCGTATTGCATTGTATGCCAAAGATAATGGATTGGCGGCGTACAGCGTGATTGCAAAAAATGCAAAAAACTGGTTGCGCCGTGGCGGCAAAATATACCTAGAAATTGGTGCAGATCAGGGCATCGCCGTCCGTGATATATTTACCCGCGCTGGTTGGGATTTTAGCCGCGCCGAATGCGATTTGGCGGGCATTGAACGCGTATTGGTCTTTACAATCGGGTAATTATTTGCAACCGCAATCGCCATCGCAGTGGTGACAGCAACAGTGATGCTCGCATCCACCAAAGTAAGGGTTGGACTTTTTCAAGATATCAATCGTTGAATCAATCCCGTGCCCATGCACAACATACGTTTCATCGGGCAGGTTCATATTTTTTATTTTCTCAATCGTGTCGCACAGGGCGCGTTCATCGCCCGTCGGCAAATCACAGCGTCCGCACCCATCGCGGAACAACGTATCGCCCGCCAGAAAAACGCCAAAGTCCGGAAAATAAAACACCATGCCACCGGCGGAATGCCCTGGGGCCGATGTCGCAATCATTTTGACATCTGGTAAAACTTTATACATGCCATCGGTTAAATCCAGCGGTTGCTTGAAATCATCGGGGATTTGCGGCATATCAAAGAATTTCAGCAACATATTACCCCATGTAATCAACCCCAAATCACGGTGGTTCATGTACCACGGAATATCATAATGCATTGCCAATTCAGGCGTGGCGGAAATATGGTCACTGTGTCCGTGTGTTGCATAAATTGCGCGCAATTTTAACCCGCGCCCATCCAACAATTTTATCCAATCGTCGGCACGTCCCCATGCGTCAAAAATCACAGCATCCGTGCCACGCGCCACCAGCACAGAATTTGTGTTTTCCGGTGGCATATGAATGATTTCAAAGCGTACGTTGTTATTTTGCATTCTTTTTCGCACGTGGTTTTGTAACCTTTTTCGCGGTCGCTTTTTTACCATAGATGATTTCGCGAATTTCATCGCCCGTCAATGTTTCGCGTGTCAACAGTTCGTTTGCCAAACGTTCAACAACCTTTTTATTTTTGACCAATAATTTTGTCGCGTCTGCATGTGCTGTATCTAACCATGCTTTGATTTCATTGTCGACCAGTTCGGCGGTCTGTTCAGATGCGTTTTCCAGTGCGTTGCTGCGACCAAAGTTTGTAATTTGTTTTATTGCCACCAAACCAACACGTGATGACAGGCCCGCCGTTGTAATGGAATAGCGTGCCAACCGCGTCGCCATGGCAATATCGCTTTCTGCGCCAGTGGTGATTTTGTCCGCGCCAAAGAACACTTCTTCGGCACTGCGTCCCGCCAAGGCAATGGACAGGTTTGCGCGAACCTCTGCAATCGTCATGGACACCTTGTCATCAATCGGCAGGTGTTGAACCATACCCAACGCGCGTCCTCGTGGCACGATTGTCGCCTTGTGAATCGGGTCAGTAATATCAGAATACATCTGGCTGACGAATGCGTGTCCGGCCTCGTGATATGCGGTCAATTTAATATCTTCGGGACGCATTTTGCGGGTTTTGCGTGGCCCCATCAGGATTTTATCGCGCGCCTCTTCAACATCGGTGTGTGCAATCGCCGTGCGACCATTGCGCACCGCGTGCAGGGCGGCCTCGTTCAACAGATTTTCCAAATCTGCGCCCGAAAAACCGGTTGTGCCACGTGCGACATCTTGGATATTCACGTCATCGCTAATCTTTATCTTTTTCGCGTACAAATCTAATATTGCGCGACGCCCTGCCAAATCAGGCAATTCAATATATACCTGACGGTCAAAACGCCCCGGACGCAATAATGCCGAATCCAGCATATCAGGACGATTAGTCGCACCAATCACGATAATGCCAGTGTCGTTTGCAAAACCGTCCATTTCAATCAACAGTTGGTTTAACGTCTGTTCGCGATCTTGGTCATTATATGAACCAGTGCTGCGACGTTGACCGATTGCATCAATTTCATCAATAAACAAGATGCATGGCGCGTTACGCTTTGCCATTTCAAACATTTCTTTGATTTTCGCCACGCCCAGTCCGACAATAATACCAGAAAAATCACTGCCAGATGCGGCAAAAAATGGAACGTTTGCTTCGCCCGCGATGGCGCGCGCCAACAATGTTTTACCCGTCCCCGGTTCGCCCGACAGCAACACCCCGCGTGGCACACGTGCACCAACGGCGGTGAATTTTTCTTTGTTTTTCAGGAAATCCACAACCTCCATCAATTCCTGCTTCTCGGAATCAATGCCCGCCACATCGGCAAAGGTTGTCTTGGGTTTGCCCGTGGTGATTTTTGTCGGATTTTGTTGCGCCAGTCCGCGCGTAATGCCGCCCGCGCCGCCACGCATACCACGGAACAGCCACCACAAGAACAGTAAACTGATTATTATCGGAAACCATGTCCCCAGATATTCCATTGTCCCCTTGGACGCATCAATGGAAATAGATGTCCCGTTTTCCGCCAATTTTGACAGTAATTCTGGGTCGTATGTAATGGTTGCGGTGTATTTCGTGCCATCTTTCATTGTGCCGGTGGCGTCCGTGCCGTGAATAGTCATGGTCTGAATATCTTTGCCCCGACGCAGAACGTCTGAAAACGACAGTTCAACCGGTCGTGTCTGGGGTGCATTCATGCCATTTGGCAATATCGTTGATGTTGGCACAGTACCCGCGCCCATAAAACCGCGCACGCCCATTGCAATAAACAGCAGGGCGAAAATAATCGCAAATACAGATGCCCCATCACGGCGTGATTTACTAAAACTACATTTATTTTGTTGCTTTTCCATATCTTGTCCTAAAACTTGTTTTTGCACCTTCGGGAACGATTAAAATCCGATTGCCCAACCGCCGTACGGTACAGTGCCCCAGCGTAAATTTGCAATCGCCACCCAGATAACTTAGTGCGCGACGCAACGAATTCAAGCGCGGCTGATAATTGTCCCCCCCAATTTGTTGAACCAGCGTTCCGATAAACTTTAACCTAATATTATCGTCTTGGTCAAACAGAAAAGAATCAAGAAACATTGCGCGACGTCCATTTTTTACCATTGCGACCAAATCTGCGACATTTGTTTCAATCGCATCGCGCGCACGGTTCAGGTTATTGATAGCCAGCAAGATGCGTTCGTCCGAAATACCCAATGCGTCCGCCATCAGGTGACGATTCTGGCGGATGCGCACACGGGTGTATTTGGCGTCGCTGTTCATGGCGTCAGTACAATATTTTATATTGTTATCATCACAGTATTGCTGTAATTCGCGTCGCCATACATTTAACAATGGTCGCACAATTTTTACCCCGTCGCGCATCGTTACAGGGCGCATCGCCGCCAGACCAGACAACCCACTGCCGCGCCCCAGATTCATCAAAAATGTTTCAATTTGATCATCGGCCTGATGTGCGACCAGTAATGCATCCATATTGTTTTCGCGACAGAAATCTGTCATCATTTTGTATCGGGCGGTTCGGGCGGCGGCCTCCAACCCTGTGGCGGGCTTGTCCCCCATCCATTCAAACACGTGGCATTCAATTCCGCGCGTGGTGCACAGGTCTTGGACATATTGGGCCTCGGCCCCTGCAACATCGCGTAGACCGTGGTTCACATGCAATGCGATTGGATGCAGCCCCATATCTGCCAGCCAGCACAGCAAACACACGGAATCCACGCCACCACTGACCGCCACCGCCAGTTTTTGGCCTGAAAATTCATTCATAAATTTAATAAATTTTTGATTCATTATGGGGACATTTTATGCTATAATTCGCAAAAATAAAGGGAAAAAGAAACATGAAACATGAATTGAAATCTATCGCGGTTTACTGCGGTCATGAATTTGGTACAGAAACGGCATTTGCGCGTGACGCGACACTGGTTGGCGAAATGTTGGGACGTAATGGTATTCGTATGGTATTTGGTGGTGGCGATGTTGGTCTGATGGGGGCGGTTGCAAATGGCGCACTGGCCGCTGGTGGTGATGTCATGGGTGTTTCCACACATAACGTTGTTGCAAAACAAGAACCCGTGCACGCTGGCATTCACGTCCAGGTGGTTGATGGTGTAAATGAACGCAAACAGCGCATGTATGAACTGTCCGACGCGTTTATCATTCTGCCAGGTGGAATTGGCACACTGAACGAATTGACCGACATTATGACAATGCAGCAAATCGGCGAAACAAAAAAGCCATTGTTCTTTTTGAACACGGATAATTTCTGGGCCCCATTTGCGCGCCTGTTTGTCCATATGCAGAATTGCGGGTTTATTGAAAACATTCACGATTACGATATTCGTATCGCCAGTACGCCTGCGGATTTGGAATCAGAAATTAAAAATTATCAGAATTGAATTACCTTGTCGCGGGCGGACGCACCGCGAACAATCTGAATGCTGGTTTTTGGCACGCCAAAGTGTGCAGCCAGCATTTTTATTACCGCCGCATTTGCCGCACCATCGGCGGGTGCTGCGGTTGTGTGTACGCGCAACGTGCCATCGGGTGCAATTTCCACCCGATTTTGACGTGCACGCGGAATCACGCGAACATTAAAAATCCGTTTTGAATCGTTCATCACTCATAATATGCAAATGAAAATGGAACACAGATTGACCCGCGTCCGCGCCAGTATTTGCAATCACGCGGAAATTTCCATTCAGCCCCAGCGTATCAACGGTTTTGCGCACCGCATCCCAGAATCCGCGCTGTAATTCGGCCGGTGCATTTGCAGTAAAATCGTAAATGTCGGTATATTCACCACGCGGAATGACCAGAACGTGTGTCTGGGCACGTGGGCTGATGTCACGGAACGCCAATGCGTATTCGTTGCCATAGACCTGTTTGCATGGGATTTGCCCGCCCAAGATTTTCGCAAAAACATTGTCTGAATTATACATATTTTCCCCCTGAATTTATTCCAACAGCATATTATACGATAATTGCAAAATCAAGTATTGAAATCGCGTCCGAACGCATTATATATACGTGGAACAAGGAGAATTGAACATGATGAAACCTTTACATAATTATGTTTTATTGACGCGGTTGGGCGAAGAATCCAAGACCGCAGGTGGAATAATTATTCCTGATAATGCCAAAGAAAAACCATCACGCGGTCGCGTGGTTGCGGTTGGCGATGGCGCATACGCAGATGGCGCGCGCGTGCCAATGACCGTGAAAGTTGGCGATACTGTCTTGTTTGCAAAATGGGCATCGTCCGCGAACGAGGTTAAAATTGACGGCACAGATTATGTTTTAATCAAAGAATCTGACATTTTGGGAATTTTGGAATAATCAAAGGACAGAAATATGGCAAAAAATATTGTTTTTGATACAGATAAACTGGCGGCGGGTGTTGATAAATTGGCCAATGCCGTTAAAATCACTATGGGTCCAAAGGGGCGCACGGTAATCATTGAAAAATCATATGGTGCGCCTGTCGCGACCAAGGACGGCGTCACCGTGGCCAAGGCCGTATCATTGCAAGACCCCGCGGAAAACATTGGTGCGCGCATGGTTCAGGAAGTTGCGAAGAAGGCCGGCGATGACGCGGGTGACGGTACAACAACCGCAACTGTTTTGGCGCAAAAGATTATTCGCGAAGGGCGTCGTGTAATCGCCGCTGGTATGAATCCAATGGATGTAAAGCGCGGTATTGATATGGCGGTGTCGGCGGTTGTTGCCGATATTGATGCGCACGCACGTCCGGTCAAAGACAGTGCGGAAATCGCACAGGTCGCGACAATTTCTGCAAATTCTGATCGTGACATCGGCGAAAAAATCGCAAACGCCATGGAAAAGGTTGGTCGCGAAGGCGTAATTACCGTCGAAGAGGCCAAAGGTCTGGACACTGAAATCGACGTGGTCGAAGGAATGCAGTTTGACCAAGGGTTCATGTCACCATACTTTGTCACCAACAGTGAGAAGATGCTGGCGGAATTGGACGGCGCACAAATCTTGGTTTCTGAAAAGAAAATCACCGGTTTGCAGGCCTTGTTGCCAATCCTTGAACCAATCGCACAATCGGGACGTCCATTGTTGATTATCGCCGAAGACGTTGAATCAGAAGCGTTGGCAACATTGGTGCTGAACCGTCTGCGCGGTGGCCTGAAAGTTTGCGCGGTCAAAGCCCCAGGTTTTGGTGATCGCCGCAAGGAAATGCTGAAAGATATCGCCGCGGTCACGGGCGCAACCGTCATTTCGGACGATATGGGCATGACATTTGAAAACATTACCCCTGCGGTTCTGGGCAGTGCGAAAAAAGTTGTTGTCAGCAAGGATTCAACCCTGATTGCCCAAGGGGGGGGGGATAAATCCGCCATTGATGCACGTGCAGATGAAATCCGCAAACTGTTGACCACAACAACATCTGAATATGACCGCGAGAAACTGTCAGAACGTTTGGCGAAATTGGTCGGCGGTGTCGCTGTTATCAAGGTTGGCGGCATGACAGAGGTCGAGGTTAAAGAAAAGAAAGACCGTGTTGACGATGCTTTGGCGGCGACACGTGCGGCAGTTGCCGACGGCATCGTTGCGGGTGGCGGTATTGCGCTGGTTCGTGCGGCGGCGGCATTGGCAAACGTCCATGGCGCAAACACAGACCAGAATGTCGGTATTGATATCGTACGTCGTGCAATCGTTGCCCCATGCGCCCAGATTGCTGAAAACGCGGGCGTATCAGGCGAAATCATCGTGGGCAAGGTTTTGGAATCGTCCGACTATAACTTTGGCTATAACGCCCAGACCGGCGAATACGTTGATATGATGGCGGCGGGTATTATTGACCCAGCCAAGGTTGTCAAGACGGCGATTCAGGCGGCTGCATCAACCGCGGGCGCAATCCTGACCACGGGTTGCGTGATGTCTGAAATCCCCGAAGAAAAACCGGCGGCTCCCGCAATGGGTGGTGGCATGCCCGGAATGATGTAAAAAACGCCCCACACGGGGCGTTTTTAATTCCCCTCCATTGGGCCCCGCAAAATTGATAAATTTTGTGGGTGATTCCTTGGAGGGGTGTCGCACGCAAGTGCGACGGGGAGGGTTGCTGTTTAGTGATAGAGTGACATAGTTATATAGTGATGATAAAGGTTTAGAATATAGAACTTAAAGAACGTGTCGCCTGCGGACTGTGTGTTTTATGCATTATTAGCACTATTGTCATTCCTGCGCAGGCAGGAATAGGGGCTAAGCAGTGCGAACGCAGTGAGCCAAATAAAAGAACCCTCCCCGTCGCTTTCGCGCTACCCCTCCAACGGAGGGGAATTTAGTACGTTCTAGAAAAAACTTGTCATTCCGTGGCTTGACCACGGAATCTAGGTGATATTAAAGGTGCGCCATCGGCGCACATAATTTGAACTTTTTATCGCGCTTGCTATGTGAAAAGCAGGGTGCTAACGTGAATATAACAAGACAGGGGGAAAACACCAATGAAATCGTTCACATTTGCCGTCGTGCTGGCAATCGCACCAATCGCCGCCAATGCCGGCATATACAACACGGGAAATTGGTGGCCATATTTGACATCTGATTTCGGTATAACATATACCGATGCCACAATTCACGGTTATGATATGGGCGGTTTCACCGGCGTGTTCCGCATCGGTGCGGGTGCGCGCAACGACCGCACGCGTATTGGCGTCACGTACCAGAAACGCGACACAATCAGTGAACTGTTTTCATCATGGTTGACCCAGACGAACGCCACATTGGACGAACAGGCCGTTATGGTCAACGTGTCATACGACATTATTTCAACAAATTGGGTCGCCGTGTACGTTGGCGCGGGGGCGGGCGCAAATTTCTATGATTTCAAATTGGAATACGACGACGACCGTCCGGATTATACAGACAGCGGCACGGGGGTCATAGGCAATCTGTCTGCGGGAATTGTTTTACGCATTTCACATCTGGGGATAACATTGGGGGCGGACTATGGCTATATATCGCACCCACGTTCAACCACAATCACACCGCGGGTTGGCGTGAACATCAGTTTTTAACCAAGCATTTTTCCAAGATTTTCTTTTCATCATCGGTGCGTTCGGCATCGGCGGACGCGTCGCGCCCCAGAATCCCAACGCATGATTTGAAATAGTTATCGTCCGGACACGCAAAGCATTTCTGCATCAAACTGGCGGAATATTTTGTGTATGTTTCCTTGGCCACACATCGTTTTTCTGTCTGATCCCAGAATTGCGTCCCAGAATCACACTTTACGCAAATATTGTTGGCGCTGATACCCTGATATTGGGTTGTTTCGCACGCAACACATGTGTTGGATGTGGCGGATTCAAATGCCTGAACATTACCGCACGGTTCAATACATGCGCTGTTACGTTTTATCGTCCCCGTTGGACAGTTGTCTGGCACAGTGCATTCAACCTCTGATATCGTGTTGCCACAAACGTCTGTGACAACCTCGTACGTGCATTTACCACTGGTCAACTGTTTTTCTGCGGTTGTACGTATTTCCCATGTTGTGCCTTCAACAAATTTACCCGCTTCGCTCAGTGTGCCATTACAACACCAGAATGTCCGCCCATTATGGGTAAAAGATTGGTGGTGATAGTACCAGTTTTTTTTGTTTTTTTTGATTGCCTTGTTTCCACGGCACGATTGTGTTTGTGCGCCACAGAACCAGTATTCATCGCTCTTGAACCAACTGCCGCCATCATCACACCAGCATTCGTTATTATATCCCTCATAAAACTTTGCATCGGCATTACCGGCCATAAACAAGCCAATCAGTATGGGCAGAATGAATTTGCTTTTTGTCATTTTGTTTTCTCTCCATTGCAGCGCGTAGCAACGTACTTATTATCACCATAATAATACGTTAAATTACACTTTTTTGCAATCACAATTTATGTTCATTGTCATTCCGTGGCGCGCCCACGGAATCTAGGTTATGGTGTTGCGCCATCGGCGCATATATTTGTCATTCCTGCTCCGGGCCCCGCAAAATCGTAAGATTTTGTGGGTGGGCAAAGGCAGGAATAGAGACTAAGCAGTGCGAACGTAGTGAGCCAACCAAAAGACCACCTCCCCGCTACGCGGTACTCCTCCACAGGAGGAGAACTTGCTACGTTCTTGTCGCGGGCTAAGTTCCCCTCCGGTGGAGGGGTGTCCGCAGGACGGGGTGGTCTTTTTATCTTTGGGCGCGCCCAGAAGGATTCACTCGACCGTCGGATTGAAAATCCGCCGTGTCTGCGTGGCATTCGTGACGGCTCGCCTGCGTTAGCACTTGGCTTACCTACTCATTGTCGAACCCTCTGGTCGGGTTCGAACCCACGGGCACACAACAATTTAATGAAAAACACCGCACAAGGCGGTGTCCTTCATTAAACTGGCGCGCCCAGAAGGATTCACTCGACCGTCGGATTGAAAATCCGACGTGTCTGCGTGGCATTCGTGACGGCTCGCCTGCGTTAGCACTCGGCTTGCCTACTCATTGTCGAACCCTCTGGTCGGGTTCGAACCCACGGGCACACAACAATTTAATGAAAAACACCGCACAAGGCGGTGTCCTTCATTAAACTGGCGCGCCCAGAAGATTCACTCGGTATTTGCGCGTGTGCACAAATACCTGCGTGGCATTCGTGACGGCTCGCTTGCGCTATCGCTTGGCTTGCCTACTCATTGTCAAACCCTCTGGTCGGGTTCAAATCCTTGGACGCACAGCATAAATTAAACCGCCGACAAAGCGGCGGTTAAATTCATGGCGCGCCCAGAAGGATTCGAACCCTCAACCTTCTGATCCGTAGTCAGATGCTCTATCCAATTGAGCCATGGGCGCAACGGTCTTACATTCTATACAATTTTATTCCGATTGCAAGAAAAAATAACACTTTTTTATCGGCTGCCATGTCCGTGGTCACCCGTTCCGTGGTACAGTATGTTGAAATGCTGGCGGCAAACGGATTTATAATTACTGTCGCCGACCGCAATTTGCGCGCCCGCCCGTACGACGTTGCCGTTCGCGTCAAACCGCAAATGATGCGTCGCCAAATGCATACAGCCCTGAATCTGGCACGTGGATTCCAAGCGGTGCAGTTTCGCGCCAACCTCTATCAATCGGCGTGACGCGGGGAAAATATGTTCGTTGCTGTCCACCATCAGACCATAGCACATGACGATAATCGGGTGATTCTTGTTATCGGCAATTTTGACCAAGCGGTCAATGTCTGCGGGGCTGAAAAATTGCACCTCGTCAATCAGCACAATTTTTGTCCGTGGATTTGGCGTATAGTCCACCAAAGTTTCACGCACGGTCGCCGGTGCAGAAATTCCGATTCGCGAATCCACGTGATCTGCGCTGAAACGGTTATCTGTCTTTGGCTTTATGATTTCGGTCGGGTTGCCGTTTTTCGCCTGATTATACGCGTTGATAATCAGTTGCGCGGATTTTGAGCACCCCATCGTGCCATAGTGAAAATGCAATGTTGCCATAGGTTGTTTCCCCTTTCTGATTTAATTGTTTTTATTTTACGCCAGCCATTTCGTTCAGGCGTTTGATGCGCAATTCAACTGGTGGGTGCGTGGCCATCAAACTGGACGCAAATTCGCGCAACGGCCGCGGGTCTGCGATACATACCACCGCCATAGACGCCGTTTTGTCCAAGCATTCCACACGCGCATCGGTCGTGATTTTACGCAGTGCGTTCGCCAATGCCCGCGGATTGCGCGTAATCATTGCGCCGGTTGCATCGGCGGCATATTCGCGATTGCGCGACACCGCCATACGCAACAGTGGCGTGATAATCCAGTTAAACACCATAAACGCCAGCCATACCATCACCAGTACCGCCGCGCCACCATTCTTGTTGTCGTTGTCGTTACGCACCCCGCCGTGCATAATTGTACGACCGATTACATCGGCGGCAAAGACCGTGACGCCAACCCCCGTAATCAACAACATGTCCAGACGAATATCGCGATTGCCAATGTGCGCCATTTCGTGTGCAATTACGCCCTGTAATTCCAACGGGGACAATTTTTCAATAATTCCGCGCGTCAGTGCAACCGACGCGTCACGCGGACTGCGCCCCGTGGCGAATGCGTTCATGGATGCGTCATCAATTATATATACACGTGGTGTTGGTAATCCCGCCGCCATCGCCACATTTTCAACCGCGCGGAAAATTTCACGGTTCTGGGCATTATTATCATGGATTTCGGTGGCATTTGCCGCATTCAGCATCATGGAATCCCCAAACGCCCACGATATGCACAGCCATATTGCGCATGCGATAAATGTCGGCACGGCCACAGAAATTACGGTATTTAACGCCTGTGCGGCGGGCACGACACACCACGTGAACAAAAACACCAGCGCGATAAAAATCAGTGGAAACGCCGCGACCAGAATTGCGGTCTTGATATTATTACTGCGAATGTGATCATAAACTGTCATTTTATGCCCCGTTTGCTGTGCGCATTATAGTAAAAAATTCATCTGCGTCACCATAAAATATTTTTAGTATGCGCCATGCATCAAAATATGATATAATCCACGTTGATATGAATGCAAGGTTCTGGGGATTTTTGGCGTGCTTGACGGGCTGGGTGGCGGTTGCCCACAGTGCCAGTTTATTACAGGCGCAATCATTCCCGAAAACGTTTAATAACCTGTCGTTCACCGACCGTATGGCGGTGCGGGCCGAAGGGTACGCCCCATTTGAAACCGAATACGACGAACAGGGCCGATGCATTTCGGGCTGTCCATATGCCGGCATGACCATAGAGGACGAAGAACAGGCCGTCGCGCGCCTGACCGATCAGGTGCACCGTGATTTGGCGGCATACCGTGCCCAGCGCGTGGCGGCGGCACGTGCCGCAATGGGGGCGCAGGTGACGGATGCGCAGACAGCAGACACCACGCAAAAGCCCGACACGTCAAATGTGTCAAATGCGCAATCGGACGTGTCTGTGCCATCAATTCCCAGTTTGCCGAACCTGCCGAAAATAATCGGTGGTGCGACGCAGGTTTCGCCACAGGCATTGACGCCACCAACGTACGTGCCCCAGCAACCAAGTGCACCAGATACGGAACAACAGGACACAGAGCAGGACGACCAAGAACCAGAGCAGGACGCGCCCGCGGCAACACGTACATGTAATCCATACGTTGCATCAACGCCAGTGGGCAATCCGTTACCGACGGGATGTCCGTTGGGTGCAAACCCGATGATTATCACATCGCCATTTACAACATCGCGATATCACCCGACAAAACATGTGTATAAATCGCATCTGGGGGTTGATTTGCGTGCGGCAATGGGCACGGATGTATTCGCCACCGCCGCCGGCGTGGTCAGTTATGTCGGTAATGAACCCAATGGATGCGGAACGTATGTCAAGATTCTGCACGCCAGCAATTATGCCACAACGTATTGCCACTTGAGTCAGGCATTGGTTTCCACAGGGGAACAGGTAGAGGCCGGATGTCGCATCGGACTCAGTGGTAATACGGGGGCCAGCAGCGCGCCGCACCTGCATTACGCGATTACGCCAAATGCAGCCCAAGGAAACAAGGTCGCCATTGATCCGACGACAATGATTGAATACTGCACATTCAAAAATAAATAGTTATTCTGATTTTTTGCGGTAAAAGCGCACGTCAAAACTGCCATTATTTATTGGCGCAAATTCCAAAATATACGGTGTCAGAACGCTCTCGCGTGCCCAGACGGGGAACTTTTTATGCAAAATCCCACTTGCACCCGTGATAATCTGGGCGTGACGCACGCCGGATGTGGCCAAATCCATAATCGCGTGCCACGCCTGTTCTTCGGTCATGTGGTGCAAATCCAGACGCGCATACGCGGGCGCAACCGTCGGCGCGTCGGGTATCCGTTGCCCCAGTTTTAACTGGGCGCGAACCGATTTACCCACTGCGTGCGCATCGGGCGCAAATTCACGCATCGTCATTTTCTGGATATCTGATTCTGTCAGTTTTTTCATGATACGTAAATCATACACCGCCACAAGGCATGTGCCAAGTATAAAAATACCCGCCACGGCGGGTATTTGATTTTTTGTGTATTGGTTATTAAATGCTGTCCGCATTTACCCAACGACCGTTTTTCAACAGACCTGGGGCCATACCTTCGTTACTGCGCAGGGCATCAATAACCGCGCGTGCCTTTGGCGCATCCAGATTCAAGATACGAACCTTGTACATGTCGCCTTCTTTGATAACCGATGCATCACCGTATGTGCGCATACGTGCGGCTAGGTTTTCCGCGCTGTCTTCGGCATAAAATGCTGCAACCTGAACACTGTATTCGCCAGACGCGGCAACTGGTGCCGGTTGAGGCACTGGCTGCGCCGCAACTGGTTGCGCGACAACAGGTTCGGCCGCCGCCATCGTTGCGCCGATTGTTGCATTTTTAACCGCGGTTGATTGTTCTGGTAAAACCTGAACCTGAACCTTGGATTGGCCATTCATGCCAATTTTTGCTGCCGCTGCTGGGGACAAGTCCATGATACGTGTATTTACAAATGGCCCACGATTGTTCACGCGAACAACAACAGATTGACCATTGTCCAGATTGGTTACGCGTGCAATTGTCGGCAATGGCAATGTTTTGCTGGTTGCCAACATCTGGTTCATATCAAAAATTTCACCGTTGCTGGTTTTTGTACCGTTCAGTTCAGCGGGGATAATGCCCGCGATACCAGTTACGTTATAAGTTAAATCTTCGGCGGGAATATACTGTACATTTTCCACCTTGTACGCACTGCCTACATAATATTTTGGTGCCGCCGCCATCAGGTACGCATCATTCAGCGATTGTTCGCCACCGGTTGTAACCAGTGTTTCTTCGCCAAAACCATCCGCACCATAACCCGCTGGTGCATTTGTCGCGCCGTTGTTTGCACAACCGGCCAGTAAAGCAGTCAGAACTGCCAAGGAAACTATTTTTTTCATGATTTAGAACTCCTTACATTCTTATAAGAGTATTCTATCACATAAAAAACCGCGTTTCAACTTTATTATTACACTAGATTTTTCGGTCAATCACATACGCAATCGGCAGGTAAATAATCCCGTACCCCGCAATCGCGGCAAACAATGCCCATATGCTGGTAATCGGTACAAACCATAACGCCACGCCCATAATCGCCGACAACACCGCAAAGAATGCAATCGCGCGTATTGTGCGACCATCGTGCCGAACCAGCCCCCGCAACCGACATGCGCGCCCCAACAGATAGTTCTTCAAATACCCACTGGCCACAACGCCGATTGGAATCGCCAGATACCCCGCAAACGGGAACAGTATCAAGTACAATGCCGCCGCCACGCCCAATGAAATCATACTGGTGCGCACGGGCGTTTTTACATCTTGCGATGCATACAGGGTTTTGCTGTAAATCTGGCTGACCATCATCGCGGGCAGGGCGAAAACCTGAATCATAATCGCCAATGCCACTGCATGGGTTGATGCCGCCGTCCATGCGCCATACTGAAACAGGTATCTGATAATTGGTTCCGCCAGCACAAACAGCCCCACAACACATGGCATAATCAGCATCATTGACCGACGTAGGGACGAATTTTGCTGAATATACACACTGCGCATATTCTTTTCAGCCAACGCGTTCGATATTGACGACATCAACACCGTGCCCACCGCCAATCCAATCATCGCAAACGGTAATTGAACAATGCGGTCTGAATAATACAGCCACGAAACCGCACCGGACTGGAAACTGGCGACCAGTGTACCGACAATGATCGTAATTTGGTAAAATCCGTTGCCGATAATACTGATGCCCAGCCGTCCAAACAGGTGTTTTATCCCCGGTGTCCAACGCGGCCGTATCAGGTGCAGACCGAAATGCTTTCTGCGAATGCGCGCCCACAGGACGGCGAACTGAATCACGCCCGACGCCACAACCGTGCCCGCCATAATGTACAGAACACTGTCGCGTGCAAACATTGCCGAAAACAGCAGCGCGCCAATCAGCATAATATTCAACAGCACCGGCATAAACGCCGCCAGCAAGAAACGTGAAAACGCGTTCAATATCGCAGACAAGAACGCCGACCCGCACACAAATATCACATAGAAAAACATTATGCGCGAAATCAGCACTGTCAATTCCATTTTACCTGCATCACTGGCAAATCCGGGGGCCAATACCCACACAACCAGTGGCATAAATATTTCAAGCAGAATCGTAATCCCCAGCAATACAACCATCAGCCATGAAAAGACATTCTTGGCAAAGTTGTCGTCCTTTTTCAAATCGGTGTACATGGGAATAAATATCGCGGACAGTGCCCCTTCGCCCAACAGGTCGCGGAATAAATTCGGTAATTTGAATGCCGCCAAAAATATGTCCGACAGGCGTCCCGCGCCCAGCACGCGCGCAATCAGCATATCGCGTACAAAGCCGAAAATACGACTGATGCCGGTCATCGCGCCGACCCCGAAAATATGTTTGCCTAGATTCATGGTTTGGATTATACTGCTGTTCGTGATATAAAATCAAGGCAGGAATAAATGAAAAAAATAATTGCGTTATGTATGGCGACCTTTGCGCTGGCATCATGTGGGGGCACGACAGAAATTGACCCACAACAGACCTTGCCGGAAATATACGCCACCGCGTACGAGAAATTTAATGACAGTGATTACGAGGGGGCAGCCACCGAATTTGCACGCGCCGAAACCCAATACCCGTCCAGTCCATGGGCCGCGGACGCCCTGATTATGGCGGCATATTCCCAGTATTTGGATGATGATTTTGCTGGGGCAATTCTGTCGGTTGATCGCTTTATGCGATTTCACCCCGGCCATGCGGATGTGCCGTATATGTTATACCTGCGCGGTATGTGCTATTATCGTCAGGTCAGCGATGTTCGCCGTGAACCCGGTATGTCGGCATATGCTTTGCAGCAGTTTCAACAGTTGACCCAGCGTTTCCCAAATTCGTCATATGCGAAAAATGCCGAAAACAAGATACTGATTTTGAAAAACTATCTGGCGGGCAAGGTTATGTATTCCGCACGCGCCGAAATGAAACAGCAGAATTGGCCGGCGGCGATTTCGCACCTGCAATCGGTGGTGTCGGGCGCCCAAGAAACCGTCATGACGCCAGAGGCCCTGTATCGCCTGACCGAATGTTATACGGCAATCGGATTGCCACAACAGGCGTCGGGCTATGCTGATATGTTGCGGAAAAATTTCCCAGATAATGATTGGACAAAGAAACTGAAATAAAAAAACGCCCGTTTGGGCGTTTTTTAACGTTTGTGCGCGTAATATTCCGCATACATGTCGTCCATTGGCGTCACCGGTGGGCGGACATCTTCAATTGGAATCACCGCCGCGGGCGTTGGGCCCATTTGACGATTGTAATGACTGGTGGCGTTCGCATCATATGGTTTACGTTCACCAGTAAATTCTTCGTAATAAATCTGGCCAATGCGCATATTTGGGTACACAACCGTTGGGTATAAAACGCGGATTTCCAGTGTCCATTGCCCACAGAACCCATCGTCGCCACGACCCGCCGTGTGATGATTCAAAATAAAGTTGCGCCCAACCGACGATTTGCCATCAATATACGGGAACAGGTTGCGTGTTTCTGTATATTCCACCGTTGCCCCCAGATAGCCGATTTCAGGTGACAAAATAACGCCCGATTCCGGAATAACGATTTGTGTTGTATCATGCGAACGTCGGTTGCATGGGTCAAGCAAGTATTTCGGATTGCGAATATCAAATTCTTCGGGTGTATGTTTATAAATCACACTGTATGACAGGTCATTATAGAACCAATCGCGCATTGAATAGTCGCGACGCTTTGAGTCATATATAATCACGGGCTTCATACCATGTGGAATTGTGTGGGTGTACACCTTTAACACATTGTCCAGATGCAGGTCATAACTGTTGCTGCCCAGACATTTTTCATTAAACGGCGTGATAATGATATCTGATTTGCCCCCGGGATTGTCCATATTTGGTGTGCGCATGCGACGCAGAATTTCAGGGCCGGTAAGTTGCATTTTTGCATTGCCTTTGGTTTTGTGTTGCATTCTCTCTGATGTGCAAATTCTACAATGTGCGCGCGGATTTGCAAGATTTTTGTTTATTTTTAGATTTGGTGTGGTATTCTGCCCGACATGAATACACAAAATACACAAACTTATTCTGGATTCGTGGCTATTGTTGGCCCGACCAATGCTGGCAAAAGTACCTTGTTGAATCAAATTATGGGACGCAAGGTATCCATTGTTTCGCACAAGGTTCAGACCACGCGAACCAATCTGCGTGCCGTAAAAATGGTGGGCACACGCCAGTTGATTTTTGTCGATACCCCTGGGGTATTCGTGCCAAAGCGTCGATTGGATCGGGCAATGGTTGGTGCGGCAATGACGGCGATATCAGACGCGGATGCGGTCTTGCTGATTATGGACGCGAACAAGGGAATTACGCAAACCATTCGCGATTTGGTTGAAAAAATCCATGACCATAAAAACCTGTTTGTCGCATTGAACAAGGTTGATGCAATTAAAAAGCAGGATTTGTTACCGATTGTTGCCGAATTGTCCCAGATGGCGGACTGGCGCGAAATATTCATGATTTCGGCCCTGAAAAATGACGGGGTTGATGGTATGTTGGACGCACTGGCCGCGGTAATGCCGGCATCGCCATATATGTTTGACGCGTCTGACGCGGTGGATGTGCCCGACAACCTGTACCTGTCGGAATTGACACGGGAAAAGATTTATAAATATATTCACCAAGAATTGCCGTATCACATCAATGTATTGACCGAACGGGTTGATGTTGACGCGGACGGGGTCTTGGATATATACCAGAAAATCGCCGTTCAGAACGACGCGCATAAAAAGATTGTAATTGGCCGTGGTGGTGAACAATTAAAGCAAATTGGCACCGCTGCCCGCCATGATATTCAGGATCAATGGGGCGTGAATGCGCGCCTGCACTTGTTCGTGCGCGTTGAACCCGATTGGGAAAACAAGGCCGAAAATTACGCGGATCAGGGGTTGGAGTTCACAAAATAAAATGCTGCACACATCGGACTTTGATTTTGAATTACCAACCGAATTGATTGCATCGCACCCATTGGCGCGTCGCGATGCATCCCGTATGCTGGTGGTAAAACATTCCCCTCCGTTGGAGGGGTGTCGCGAATGCGGCGGGGGGGGCAGAGATTCCGTAAATTACAGAACATTGCCGTTTAACAGCGAATTAAAAGAAAAAGCACGCGCTTTGCGTCATGCCGGCAGTTTGCCAGAAGCACTGTTGTGGCAAGAAATCAAAAATCATCAACTGAACGGATTGGATTTTGACAGACAGAAAATCATTGGTAATTACATTGTTGACTTTTTCTGTGCATCCAAGTTTGTCGTTATAGAAATAGATGACAAGGCAACACATGATTTGAAAGCAGAATCCGATGCCGCACGCGATGAATATATGCGTGGTTTGAATCTGACTGTTATACGAATACCAGCGGCGGATGTGTTGAAAGATGCGCATGCGGTTTATCTGTGGCTTTCTAACCACCCCGCCTTGCAGGCACCCCTCCAACGGAGGGGAACTTGTGTTGATCTGTCGGATCGGCATATTCGGGATTTTTTGGATTATATTCGCCCAGGCGATGTGGTGGTGTTTAACAATTCGCGTGTGATTCCGGCGCGCTTTGATGCGACCGACACGGCGGGGCACGAATATGAAATCACACTGCACACCGCCGCAGGCGGCAAACTGTGGTGGGGCCTGTGCAAGAAATTCACGCGCATTGCGGTTGGCGATACATTGAGCATGACCGACGGCACGCAAATCCGCGTGGTGGATTCTGACGCCGACAGTGGTCTGAAACTGGAATTTTTATGTGATGATGTGTTCGCGGTTCTAAATAAAATCGGCAAAATGCCATTGCCACCGTACATGCATCGTGATCAGGAAGATTCCGACCGTGAACGGTATCAGACCGTTTATGCGGATCCAATCGGGTCAATGGCGGCCCCAACGGCTGGATTGCACTTTACACCCGAATTGATGGACGAAATCGCGCGTCGTGGTGCACAGATTGTCAAGGTTACCCTGCACGTCGGCGCGGGTACATGGATGCCTGTCAAGACCGAGGATTTAACCCAGCACAAAATGCACAGTGAATGGTGTCAGATTACGCCCGCACAGGCGGACATTATAAACAATGCAAATCGCGTTATTGCGGTTGGAACGACATCGATGCGTACACTGGAAAGTGCGGTAATACGCAACCGTGTGTTGCCGGAATCCCAGCGTTGTCGCCGTGTTGTGCCATTTTGCGATACAACCGATATATTTATTACCCCTGGGTACGCGTTTGGGGCGGTGGACGTGTTGCTGACGAATTTCCATTTGCCAAAATCGACACTGTTTATGTTGGTTTCGGCGTTTGCGGGCCTGAATGAGATGAAGACCGCATACGCGCACGCGGTGGCGGAAAAATACAGATTCTTTTCATACGGCGATTGTTGCCTGTTATTCAAAAAGGATGCACAATGAAATTTGAACCAACCTTGCATAAAATGCCCAGTGGTATGACAGTAATCCTTGATCCGATGGATTTGGAAACCACAACGATAAGTGTATTGTTCAAAACGGGTGCGCGTGATGAAACACCTGCCGAAATGGGCATCACCCATTTTTGTGAACATATGTTGTGCAAGGGCACAACGCGTTTTCCAACCCCGCGTGCTTTTGATGATTTTATGGATTTTAACGGTGGCACGAAAAACGCGTATACCGGCAATAATGCGTTGGAATTGCGCGGTCGCATTTTAGCAGAAAATGCAAATCTGTTGTTGGACGTGTTTGCCGACCAGTTGCAAAATTCGCTGTTTGACCCAGAAAAAATTGAACTGGAACGCACCGTTATCAAGGACGAATTGCGTCGTACATCGGACAAGCCCGAACGCCAATTAAAAGAATTTATATCGGGGAAACTGTTCAATTATGCAACGGGTTCTTTGCGTACATTGGGCACGTACGAAACAATCGATTCTTTTACGCGCGACCAAATGTTGGCGTTCTTGCAACGTCGTCTGTCCGCCCAGAATTGTATAATCAGCGTGTCTGGCAAGATTATTGATGCCGACGATATGTTGGCGCATATTACGGAAAAATTCGCGTTTTTAGGCACACATTTTGTGCCAATGAATACCAGTATCACGTACACCCCAACGGTTGCGCACAACCTGCGTCCAGACGATAAAAACATAAAATTGCGTATATTGTTCCCTGATATATGGCCATTGAAATACGAATATCGCTTTAATAATAAATGCGTGGGTAAATTCGAACGCTTCTTGGGCCGCCAGTTATTTGACGTCGTGCGTCGTGAAAACGGGTTGGTCTATGGATTACAGATGACGGGCTATGGTAACGAAGAATTTGGCGTCAGTGGTGTTGAAACTGAAACCGCACCGGAAAATATTGAACGTGTGGTCGCATTGATTGCGAAAACCGCCCACCGCGTGTATACCGAAAATCCAATCACAGATGACGATTTGATACGTTTTACGCATAAGAATAAATTGGGTAATGCTGATTGGTTGGAATCTGCGTCCCAGCGCATGGCAACATTGATTGGATTTTATGCCGATTACGACCGCCTGTACGATTTTTATGAAACAAATCGTATGGTTGACAGTATTCGTCGTGACGATGTCATTAAAAATTCACGCGGTTATTTTGATGGCGCAATGTCCATTATTACCCAAGGGGCGACGTTTAGTGCCGACTTGGCGGACATCTGGCACGAAAATTTCAAATAATTGATTTCGATTTGCGTACGACAAAAAATATGCTATGATTCAGGCATCAGAAACAACAAGGGTGCACAGTTATGGCATTGAAATTTAATTTAATCGCAACAGATGGCATGGCGCGCCGCGGTTCGGTTGAAACCGCACACGGCACGTTTCAAACCCCCGCATTTATGGCGGTGGGTACGGCCGCCACGGTCAAGGCCTTGACCATGGATCAGGTTGCCGCCACAGGAACACAGGTTATTTTGGGCAACACGTATCATTTGATGATGCGCCCCGGTGGTGATTTGGTCGAAAAAATGGGCGGTTTGCATAAATTCGGTGGATGGCACGGACCAATTTTGACCGACAGTGGTGGTTTTCAGGTTATGTCGCTGTCCAATCTGGTCAAAATGAATGAAGAGGGGGTTCAGTTCACATCGCACATTGACGGCGGTATCAAGCATTTCTTGCGCCCCGAAGATTCCATTCATATCCAGCATCAACTGGATTCTAATATCACAATGGCATTGGACGAATGCTTGCATTTGCCCGCACCACGTGAACGCGTGGAAAAAAACGTTGAAATGGTCGCGCGTTGGGCACGCCGCAGTCGCGATGCCTTTATTGACCGTCCGGGCTATGGCATATTCGGCATTGTTCAGGGCGCGGATTTCCCAGATCTGCGTAAAAAATCGGCAAAGCAACTGACCGACATCGGATTTGATGGCTATGCGGTTGGCGGATTGGCGGTTGGCGAAACCCAAGATGTAATGTTTGATATGATTGCAACCACAACACCACTGTTGCCGTCGGACAAGCCGCGTTACTTGATGGGCGTGGGAACACCGCTGGACATTTTGGGCGCGGTTGAACGCGGTATCGATATGTTCGATTGCGTTATGCCAACACGCGCTGGTCGCACGGCACAGGCATTTACGCGCCACGGCACAATGAATATGAAAAACGCACGTTTCCGCGATGATGCATCCCCACTGGATGACCAGTGTGGTTGTCCGGCGTGCAAACTGTCGCGCGCATATATTCACCATTTGGTAAAGTGCAACGAAATATTGGGGGCGACATTGCTGACCCAGCATAATTTGTGGTTTTATCAAGATTTGATGCATGGCATTCGCGATGCGATAGAGCAGGGACGTTTTGCACAATTCAAGGCAGATTTTATAGAAAAATATACAGGTGAACAAAAATGACAAAAACAAAGAAAGAGAAAAAAACAGTAGTAACAGAAGATCCACGGGCCAAGGTCTATGAACAACCCGTCGTCGTGAATATGATGGGTAAATCTGTGGCGGCCCCACAGGTATTGTTGAATGACCGTGATAAAATGTATATGGCCACGGCCAAGAAAACATCCGGCACAATGACGTTTGTTTATTCGCTGGTATGCCCACGTACAAATGGCACATATTATGAAATGATTCCTAATACAGAGGTTGCCGCGTTCACAGATCCGCAGCCCGCAGATATCTATTACCGCACGGTGAATCAAATCATGGAATATCAACAGCGGGTTGAGGGATTCCGCGCATTGCGCGAAGGTGAATTTATGGCAGAATACATCAAATCATTCAATGAACGCACAAAATAAACCGAACACCAAACCAAGGGGGGTATACAATGGCTAAAAAACAGATAGAGGTAATTGAACGCGATGGCGCGAAAACTGTCGCCAAAAAGACGTCTTATATCACATGGGTAAAGCGTGTGTTTGCGATTGTGTCCGTGGTGTGGGTTGCGCTGGTCGTGTGGACACCGCTGCATATCAAAAACACGTATTCGGGCCCGATAAAGAAATCGATTGTTGTGTCGATGTTCTTTGACCTGCAACGCAATATCGCGACACAGTACGAAAACCTGTTGGACGGTATTAAAAAATCCATCAATCTGGAAAAACCGGTGGCTGCCGCCATTGACCGGGTCAAGGTTGCCGAAAACGCCGTGGCCAAGGTCGGCGATGCCACAGCCGATGCGAAAAAGACCACGGGTCAGGCGGCCAAGGCAACATCTGATGCAAAACAGGTGACAGGCCTGATTGGCAAGTTCGGGGTCAAAACGGGCGGTTTGGACAAGGCGATTGATACCGCCGACAAGAATATAGCCAAGGCGAATCAGGCCGTCGCCCGCGTGGATGGCACCGCCGCATTGGTCAACAAACAGTTGGACAGCGTTGAACGCGAACTGACATCTGTATTACAGGTTCAGATTGACCAAATGATTGACGCAGCAATCAAGAACCAACTGGACAAAGGTACGGGCGGTTTGGGCACAACATTGCTGACCAACTATGGAATTCAGCACGTGTACCCATGGCGTCCATCATCGTGGCCGGTCGCAACAAAAATCTATAACGACCTGTCTAAATCCAGTTTAAGTACCATTCAAATCATCACGGGCACGGTCGATAAATACTTTGGCTATGTCGCGTGGGGATTGGTCATTGCCGCATGGGCGGTTGGCGCACTGGTATGGTTGATGCTGTTCAAGAAAGTCAAAGCAATGATTGCGCCATTTATCGTATGCCCACGCTGTGGCCACACATTTGCTGACAAACGTACCGCATACGGTATTTTGAAGGCACTGCAACCTTGGAAATGGTTATAAGGGGTGCAATATGCCGGAACCAACGAAAGTCAAACTTGCACAGGATTTCCTTGACAGCGCATATCGCGTTAAATTGTCCGGATGGCGATATACCGTGATTGCTGGGTGTGCCGTTGCTGGCGCAGTGCTGTTGAGTGGTATTGGTACATTGTTGCAACAGGCAAACGAACTGAAACAACAAGAAATCCAGTTAAAACAACGTGAACTGGATTTGCGTGCGCGCCAACATACGCTGGATTCATTGCGGTTTGAATATTTGCAGAAAAATATGTCAAATCGCCAAAAATAACGCGTGCTGTACAGTCCCCAAAAATCTGTTGATTTTTTGGGGCTGTTGTGGTATAATATGCGTCAAGCAACCAGATAAGAACCGCGACCATTTTGGTCGTTTTTTTATTTCGTTGCACTTATCTTGCCGGTTATGCGGTTTTCCAAAACACACATAATAAAAATAACATTTGGCGGGGCCTTCAAACATCTTGCCATATAATCACAAGGAGACCAATACATGGCAAGACAAATTCAGTTTCGGCGTGGGACCGCCGACGAACATAAAAACTTTACTGGGGCCGAGGGCGAGATAACCGTTGACCTGACAAACAAGACCCTGCGGGTGCACGACGGCGAAACCGCCGGCGGCACAATGCTGGCACGGGCAGATGCGGTGTTTAATTTAATGCCCGATTATGCAAGGGCATCGGCCATTACAGGCACCGGCACATATACCGCCAATGAAAATCTGTTTTTGCAGGGATACATAAAATTAATATGGAACGCAACCGCCAGCATAAAAATACTGGACGTCAACGACCAAATTGTCATGACCTATATGTTCCAAGATGACGATCTGAATACAACACGATATATGTCGTTTTCAATTCCGGTTCCACGTGGATATAAATATCAATTGCAATACGGTGGCAACAGCACAATCATCGGAAAGATTGTGCCGTGTATAAAATAATAAAATCTTTATTGAATTTGCTTTATTTGTGAAGAAGCAATTCCGGGGGTACGGTGCAAACGAACAACCTGCTTGTTGTTTTGCTTGCACCACTCTATTGCAGATTGAAAACCCGAATGTATCTGGTCTGCGCCAACCGCAAACACATCAAAATCAACGCACTTTACAATATCTTGTACGTTTGCATATTCAATCACTTGATCAACACAACGCAGTGCAGAAATCAATTCTTTGCGCACCTTGGTAGAATAGAATATATGTGCATCGGGTTTGTATTTCTTTATAAACTCATCCTGCTGAACAGCGACAATCAAATATGGATCTTTCGATATATTTCGCGCCTGTAAAAACAAACGCAAATGCCCGTAATGAAAATAATCAAAAACGCCAACCGTCAAAATTTTTTTCATTTTAAAATATTCTCCAGATATTTCACAATATATTCACCGGCATGACCGACATTAACAAAAACATCATTTGCTAATTTTGTTCGTTCGTCTTTCAATGGGTCTTGATGTTTATTTATTATCAAATCAAAGAATTTTGCTATCTCTGACGCATCATGACACAAGTAATATTTTGATAATATTTTTCGACACAACAGTGAAAACCCATCCATATATGTTTGAGGATCGCGTTCCGGATTAACCAGGTACATACACGGCTTCCCTGTGGGCAGCCACTCGCCGATAAAGGAGCCGCAATCCATGATCATCAAATCACTTCGCCGGAATAAATCTATATAATCCCCATGTTGCACGACAATACCATTAGGCAAATTATTCCAATCCGAAATATATTTTTCATATTCTGACGATGTCATAATCCCCTTTTCTGCCACCGCAAAAATTAAATTTGGGTGCGGCTTGAATACGAAATTTACATTCGGATTATCCTGGGCCAATTTCATAAAATCTTTATAATACAAATGAAACGTTGCGATATTAGATGGCTCCCACGTGTTTTTTATAGAATGGTGCGGCGCATAAATAACAATAGGATTACCGTTATCTATTTTTTGGGGGATTTGACAATCTGCTATTGGTTTAGCATATGCGTCCAATTTTGGATATCCGGCCAAGACCGTATTTGTTCCACAATGAATTGAATGCCGAATCAGTTCATCATAATCCGTTCTTGTTTCAACAAAATATTTCCAACAAGAATTTATTCTGCGGTTATTGTAATGATAACCATAACTGTTTGACGATTTTATGCAGTATGTCAAATAACATGTCAGAAAATTGATGTTCAAATAAATGTTTGTTAAACACGTATCTTGATAATCTAAATACGGTGCTGTAACAAAAACAATATCTGGCTTAAAATTTTCTAGTGGAATAAAGTTACCATTTTCATCATACCCATCAAATACGTTATATCCTGCATCACGCAGTGTGGCCAAGTCACGCATATGTTCCGAATATGCCGTTGGATTTTTAGCAAAATTATCATCATAGCTTTGATACAAAACCATAAATGGCTCAAATAAATCATTTTGCAACATATTACGATAAACACTGTTCGCAGACAATTTTGTTGCAGTATCAATCAAGAAACAAACCCGAACACGCTTTCCATTACGCACGGCGCACTTTAGTTCCAATTCTTTGAGTTTATTTAATGTATGCGTGGCAATCAACCCGTTCAGTTCCGTATTGAAATTATAGTTATTTCGTATCAAATCGCCCGCCACACGTGATTTATCATACGAAATTATCCCAGATGGCTTTTGCTTATGTCGCCTAAATATTTTCATTTTCCTGCCTCTTGATATATGACATTACGCATGTCGTTGATAAATTTTGGAATGTTGTGAATTTGCTGGACATATTCACGTGCCGCCAGACCCAACTTTTTGCGTTTTGGTTCATTTGACATCAATTCACGAACCGCATTCACGTACAAATCAATTTTATCAAATCCATCACCCAGTATGTCGCCCGGCCAAATACCAAATTTTGATGTTAAATCATCAGGGTTGCGCTTGCTGACCAATGCACAACCGTATGACATGGCCTCTAAGAACGATACGGGCAAGGCCTCGTGTATTGATGTGTTCATCAATATTTTGGCGTCCTGCAAGAATTGCGTTTTGCGCGCCCCATCGACATGGCCTGCGAAATGCAAATTCGGGATGTCTTGGTATTGTTTCCAGAAATTCGCAGTTTCTGCCTTGTTTGTATTTATTCGGCCCAAGACCCAAAATTCATATTCTGGCATGCGGCGCGCCGTTTCACAAAACAGCCAGCCACGTTTTACATCCTCTAATCGCCCAAGGAAGATAACCATGTTCTTCTTTTTGTAATTTTTGACATCAAAATTGGCGTCAACCTCTATTGGATTTGGCATATATTGGATCGGAACATTTTTGTCCAGATTGTATAAATCAATGGCCTTTGGATTCAAGAAATGCCCCTGGGACACAAAACGCACACGACCATTTTCATACCACCCGTGCACCGTATCGTAAATACGCTGGTTATAATAATTCGGTTCAGGCATCAATTTCATTGTGGCGATTTCGTCCCATTCGTATTTTGGACGCGGGTCTTGAATCCACAAAATCAGTTTCTTGTCTTTATTTGTTTCATGACGCAAAACCCAATCGTCGGTCAATTCAATGGACAAATACACATCATAGTTTTTGCGACGCAAGAATAAACGCGACGCCCAATGCTTGCGTGGCAACCGATACAGATTGACATTATCAACATGGTATTTACGTGATGTGAACCGATGGCCACGCCCGCCCAATAAAACATCCATTTTAATATCGTCACATGGTATATATTTCGCAATATAATTTCGTGCCAGCATTCCATAGCCACCAAATTGCGTGCCCGCACCACCAAAAAATTCATCAATCAGTAATGCAACACGTAATTTTTTATGTGCCATTTTGTCATACTCCTTTGCGTATTTCGTCCAAAATTTCTTCATCGGGTGGCGTTTATCTTTCAGCCACGGCTTTTTTTGACCCGTATAGTGAATAATTACCGCCGAATTTAATTTCGCCTGTTCGTCATATATGTTATGCGATGTATAGTTATAAATGCTGTCAAATTCTGCGACATGACCACGGCATACTATGTTCAAGACATCTTGATCCTGATACTGAATTTTACCCGCCAATTTGGTGGTTTCCTGAATCAATGTCTGGGCCATTTTTTCGGCACGCATTTTTTTCAAATTCATCAGCAAAACGCCCGCATTTACATACAATTCATTTTGGGCAAATCCGATTTTATCCTTGTACTTTGTGTCATGCACATACAAATCATTTGCGCCAGCAATATAATAACCCGATATATCAAAGTCATACAGCGGCGCAATATCGCCACGAACGACGATGTCGGCATCCAGATATAAAATCTTGTCCAATTCTGGCAGCAATTCTGGGATTAAATATCGATAATATGTTTCAACCGATATGTAATCAATGGTGCGCGGCAACGTCCGTAATTTCGCATCAGATACGGCAATAAAATTTATGGCCAGATTTTTGAAAAATAATTTCAGTTTATTTAATTTCTGTTTTGACGCGTCCGACATATCAGATGAAAAAACATACGCCACGACATTGCGCGTGGTGTTTTTCATGATTGATGTCAAAACCACCGCCAGTTGGGGTGTGTATCCATCATTGATGCAAAATGCAATATTTATCGGGTTCATCGCAGGTTTCCTATTTTTATAAATTCAAACAGATATACATTTCCGTCCTGAATACGTAATAACGGGATTTTTTCAAACAGATAATATTTCGTCTTGGTAATTGAATATTGCTTGCGACGAACAATTGGTAAAAACCCAAACAACCAAAAATGCTGGTGCAATTCACGTGTCAGATTCAGTAGTTTTTTTACATCTTTGTCATTTGTTAAAACGGCTTCCAACAAATCGTGACGAACGCGTTCCGCGCTTTCCGTCTGGGTTTTATGATGTAAAACCGACACATTTGTATCATGCCAGCGATAATCCAATAACACCGTTTGCAAATTATGAATTTCGGACACGCGCGCGATTGAAACCAAAAATCCATAATCCTCGGCATGGGGATATTTGGGATCATAATATATTTTGTTATTCCGCAAAACCGATGTGCGTATCATTGCAGTTGGATGTGTGACTTGTGACCCATACAGCAGAAAATCAAACAATCGCATTACCTGTTGATGCTTGAAAATATCACGTTCTACTTGGTTCCCAAATTTTTGACACCACGCGCCAACGACACCAACATTTGGGTGCGCATCCATGTAATCAACCTGTAATTTGAAACGTTCTGGGCGGGATATATCATCACTGTCCATGCGGGCGATATATTCGCCAGTACACAAATCCAACCCTTGGTTCAGGACGGCGATTAAACCCTGGTTCCGCTTGTTATCAATGAATTTTATGCGGGGGTCGCGCGCGGCGTATTTGCGCACGATTTTTGCGGTATCGTCCGTCGAGCCATCATTTATAATGATAAATTCAAAATCTGTAAATGTTTGGTTCAGAATGCTTTCGATGGCCTGCGCGACATATTTTTCTGAATTATATGCAGGCATCAAAACCGAAACGCGTGGCATGGGGCATCTCTTTATTCTGGGGGTGGGGTTCAAACAACCGGTAAACGCCGGCCCCATGCGCCTTCGATATATAACGCACGCACCCACCCATTCATGGGAACAAGGTTTCAGACATCGCAGGTCAAAGAAAAAACCGCCAATTTAATTGAGCGGTCGGGAAGTTAGAAACGTCATAATAGGTTGATGACCCCATTGGCCTTTGGGTTGCCCCTGTGGTATAGCCAGCGGCTTCCCGACCAAACGTGTCGGGATAATTCGGTGCGACAGGCACCAGAGTGTGTATCCTACGATGCTTGCGCACCGACCTATTGCTGGGAGTTTCTAAGTCCCGAACTTCAATCACCGTTGAAATCCAATCCTGATTCTAAGTATCTCGGCCTAAATTATCAAGGGAAAAATAATGCTTGCATTTTGATACAGAATGTGTCAGAATATGCCACGCAGTGCGAGCGTAGCTCAGTTGGCTAGAGCGCAACCTTGCCAAGGTTGAGGTCGAGGGTTCGAGCCCCTTTGCTCGCACCAGATATTTACAACCACCCATTCGGGTGGTTTTTGTTTGCTCATTGTTTATTGTAATAATTTACAAATTAAATCGGCCAGTTCTTGCAATCGTGCGGCGACGGCACTGCTTTCAAAAAACACCAGAGATTCGGCGTCCGTAATTTGTGGAATGTTTTTCAGCACACCCGTGCGTTGGTCGGTATAAATGAAATCCAAATCTATGTATTCGTATTTATTATACATACAATTTCTTTTTTGCGATTTCTGCCAGTTCTTGGATTGAAATTTTGCCATTTGCAAAATCGGTCATAATGGCAATGGATTTTTGACTGGGATTAAAACCCTCGTACATCTGTGATGCAACAGCCGACGCAAAAGCCATATTAGGTACGGTAATACCAGATATCTGCATAGTATTTCTGTCAAACTGTATGTTTTGTAATGTCATGATGTAATATTAAACTAAATCCGAACAGATTTCAAATGTTCTTTGTTTTATTGATTGCGGGGGTGAAAAGTGATAAAATATTGGGGACTTAGATAAAAGGGGGGTACAATGCCAAAACAAGCAGCAAACAGCAACAAAACAGAAATCCTGTTATCGGAAATCAACACCAAGATGGGGTACTTTGCCAAATTCTGGTGGTACACAATTATGGCATATTTGCTGGGCGCGCTGATGTGTGCGTTTGGCTTGGGATTTATGGCCACAGAATTTGACGGCCTGATTTTATTGGGACTGTTGTTTGTTTTGTTTGGCGTTGGGCTGGCAGTAACAATGTTTATCTTGTCATTGGTGTCATTGCACCGTGCGACCAAGAATATCGGTTGCATTGAATAAATTGCAATTATTCTAAATCAAATAAACCGGTGGCATACCACCGGTTTATTTTTTCCCAGAAAAAACCGCCCGTGGGGGCGGTTTTGAAAGGATAAAAAATCAAACTGTCAATTAAAACAATTTGAATTTATAGTTCGTGCCGGCACGGAACGCAACGTCTGCGTCAGAGATACCTGCACCAACATTGACAGACCAGTTATTGGTCAGACCCATCGCAGCACCAAATGCGACCGCAGATTGGCTGTTATAGTGACCAAAACCGGCACCGACGGACACTTCGCCGCGTTCAACACCAGATACTGCAACCGACGACAACGCGACCGAACTGGCGATACCAGCAGACAGGTCTTTGTCCAGTTTATCAATTCTCTGGTCGGTGTACGCATTTGCCGCCGCCAGCGAGAATGCCGCGCGTTCATCGGCGTATGCCTTGGCATCGGTCAGTGTCAACGCATCTTGGGCAGCCGCATATTCTTTTGCGGTGTTCAATGTCGCTTCGTCACCGGCGGTTAAAGCAGTATTGATTGCACCACCATTGGCAACCGATGCGGCAATCGCGTCATTTGCACGACCATCTATGGTGTCCAGAATTGGGGCATCAAATACCGCCAATGCCGCAGTGCGTGCAGCGTCATTAGCGTCATACGTCGCTTTGGCTGTCGCTTGTTCCTGTTGTGCGGCTGCATATGCGCCTGTTGCGGTTTGGTATGTTTGCCAACGGCTGTCCAATGTTGCAATCATGGCTTCATCTGTTGTAAAAACTGCATCAGCTGCATTAAACAATGTTGTTTCCTGCGCCGCATAACCACTGGTGTTTGTTTTTGCTGTCTCAATATTGGCCTTGTCGGTATTATAAGCGGCAATCATGTTGGCCAGTGCCGTTGCTTGTTCGCTACCGGCGGTTGGGATTTGCTCCATATTGTCTTCATCAATAAATTTAGTTGCGCTGCTGTCAAGGGTGTATGTTTTACCATTGGTTGGGTCGGTGTACTTATACATGCTTGTGCCAAATGCTGCACTGGCGCCATCTGTAACATCAACAGATACGCCACCCGCATACGTTGTGTCTAAGGTAACAGATTCTGTAAAGCTTTGTTTTTCTGTACCCAAAGTTACGGTGTCGCCTTTTCCATTTTTGTATGTATAGTTAGAACGATCTGCTGTGGCACCGGCGACAATGTCTTGGCTAGATACTATATCACCAATGGCGGCACTGGTTCCAGCAAAATCGGATTGGGTTTTGTCGCCAGCATTCAAATCAGCAGCGGTTCCAGCCGCATCCGTATATGTAAAATCTGTTTTGGCAGGATCAACATTATATGCCGTGGCGGCCGATGTTGTGCCATCTGACTTCGTATATGTATATGTCGTAGTTGCCGTAGCGGCATAGACATCAAGAGAGTTGTTACTATATTTGCCACCGAATGTGACATCTGTATCAGCCGCGTGTGCGCCGGCGAACGCCAAAATGCCCGCCAGTGAAAACGCAGTCAAAGCTAAAGGTTTTTTCATGTTTTTTCCTCTTATTTAAATTAATTTAAACCGTGGTACGTGGTGCACCACGCATTTACTCTTACACAAACGAACGTTTGTGTAAGAACCATTGGTCAGTATTCTTACAGCAACGGCAAAATGTCTGGAATCCGTTATAATCCAGACATTTTTTGTTGTGGAATAATATGGTTTGAATATAGAAAAAACAGTTGCTTTAATCGTTCGTTTAAAATGACAGAAATAGGAGGAAAAAATATCATTCATAGGATATATTCGTGTCAGTTCAAATAAACAAACTGTGGCTCATCAACGTTTTGAAATCAGCCAGTTTGCTGCTGCACACAAAATTACAATAGACCGATGGGTCCAAGAAACGGTGTCGTCGCGTCAACCGTTGGATAAACGACAGTTGGGCGAGTTATTGCATGAATTGGAACATGAAGATGTTTTGATTTCATGTGAAATATCGCGTTTGGGACGATCCTTGCTGGAGGTAATGCGAATCTTGGAAACATGTATGAACAGAGGTGCCCAAGTTTGGACAATCAAAGAAAATTACCGCTTGGGCAATGACATACAAAGCAAAGTTATGGCGTTTGCGTTCGGACTGGCCGCAGAAATTGAGCGAAATTTAATATCACAACGCACTCGGGCGTCGTTGAACAATATTCGCGCCGCAGGCAAAAAGTTGGGGCGCCCATTTTCGGCACAGTCAAAAAAACTGAAACTGACGCGCAATGCACATAAAATAAAGCAATTACTGGATGCGGGGGTATCACGATATAAAATTGCCCAAGTTATGCATGTCCAGCCGATAACAGTGAATCGGTTCCTGAACCGTATGGGGTGGTATAAATAAACCCACCCCACGGGGTAATTCCCCGCCAACGGGGGTGTCTGTGCCCGCGGACGGGGGGATTATAGAGCATAGAGAATAGATAATAGAGCATAGATTTGTTCTTGCGCGTATGTCGCCTGCGGGTAGAAATACGTCCTTGCCACACCCTGTTTACTTGGCACTACTGGCCCCGTGTCGCCTGCGGGCTGCGCCCTTGCCGTATCCTGCGCTTCGCTTGGATTCATTGCGAACGGAGCCGAAGCAATCCAGTCAATAATGCTGCGCCGTTGGCGCACAATATTTGCACTTTGAACTTTGTACTCTGAACTTTGTGTCGCAGCGCAGCGTCAGCGGAGCCAGATGAACTTTGAAAAAACGGGGCATTGCCCCGTTTTTATTTCAGTACAAAATGTACACTGTATTGCGGTTTTTTATCTGCGCCCAGTGCCGCGCGCACAACCTTGTTCGACGCAACCTGAACCGCACGAATCAGATTATCGCGGTCTTTGCGTTCGGTCTTGGTCAGGGCATCAATCGCCTTGGTGATTTCAATTTGAATCTGGCGTTTCATGAATCCCGTCTCGTCGGTTTCAAAGATACCCGCACTGGATACCTCTGGCACGCCCTTCAAGAAACCACGCTTGTCAATCGGCAATGTTACAAATACCGCGCCGTTTGATGCGATTTTCTTGCGATTTTTGTACACTTGATCATCGGCACTGCGTTCGGTTTCGCCCTCCATAACAACAAAGCCAGCTTCGATTGTTTCGCAAACGTATGGTTCGGCCCCATCAGCCAGTGCAATCATTTCGCCGTTGTGCACCACCATCATGTGCTTTGCCCCACCGCGTTCCATTGCCATTTTTCCATTCAGCATTTCGTTGATGTAATCACCGTGCATTGGTACGGAAACCTGGGGGTGAACCAAGTCATAAAAGCGTTCAAATTCCGGACGCCCCGCATGACCAGACGCATGCAGGTGGTCTGTATCAAATATCGTGTGTGTTTTGATGCCCATACGCGCCAGTTTGTTGTACAGGAACGAAACATCTTGTTCGCGCCCAGGAATAATAATTGAACTGAACAGAACTGTGTCGGTTGGCATCAATTTCATTTCTTTGACATGGCCACGACACAGACGTGTCAACATGGCAAATTGTTCGCCCTGTGAACCAGTCAAGAATATTGCCTGTTTTTCTGCGGGCAAATCTTTGATTTCGTTGTACAGATAAACATCATCTTTGCCCAGATAGCCAAATTCAATGCCCATTTCACGAAATTCCGGCAGGCCGACATATGGCACGGGGTTTGGGTTGCTGCGTTCTTTGATTGCGGCAATACGGCCAGCGGCGTGGGCGGCCTCTGCAAACATTTTCATACGTGCGATTGAACGCGAATATCCTGTCACGATAACGCGGCCTGGGGCTTCCTGCATCAGGCGTGTGAATGTATCGCGAACCTGTGTTTCGGTGGTTTGTTTTTCCTGACGTGATGCCGATGTGGAATCAGACATACATGCCAGCAATTTTGGATCAGACCCAATTTCGCGCAGACGTGCGAAATCTGTCGGGGCCTCAATCGGGTTGTCATCGTTGAATGTCCAGTCGCCCGTGTGCAGAATTTTTCCCGCTGGTGTTTTGATAATCAGCATTTGCGCCTCTGGCACAGAGTGCGATACGTGGAATGTTTCAACCTCGAACGGGTCTAACTTTAACGTTGCGCCGTTGTGGTCAAATACGATAATGTCTTGGTCTGGGTTGAAATCCATTTCCATGCCACGGAATGTCTGAATCAATATGTCCGCAGGAAAACGTGTGCAATAAATTGGCTTTCTGAATTTCGGCCAAATGTATTTCAACGCACCAATGTGGTCTTCGTGTCCGTGGGTGATAACGAAACCAACAACGTCTTTCTTGCGCTTTTCCAACCAAGTGGTATCACAGTACTGAACGTCACCCGCACCAATTTCTTCTTCCAGAAATCCCATACCACAATCAACAACCAGATATTTACCACGGTATTTATACAGGTACATATTCTGACCGATGTGTTCCAGACCACCCAACGCCATAAAATATACTTTGTCGTCGTTAGCGTCATTTTCATGTTTGTTCATGCCAGAAATCTTGGCGGGCTTTTTCGCAGCCGTGATAACGTTCTTTGGTTTTGCCGCACGTGCCGGTTTTTTTTCTGCAACCGGTGTTTGTTCGGTTTTTTCTCTAACTTTTACCATAATATAATAATCCTTTTGTTATGTTTAACATTCGCGCACCACCACCACAATCCATTGCCAATAAAGCAACGCTTTATTTGTAGTGAATCTGGTGGCTGTGCAGTCCTTATCCCTATGCGGAATTGATACGCGAGCAATTATAACACAGGGAAAACGATTTTTCTAACCCAAAAACAGTTTGGATTAAAATCCTCCCTCGTACACGATATCATAGTGCTTTTTCCCGTAAATGCAAGAGGTAAGTGCAGAGGGATAAAAAACACGCCACCCAATCGGGCAGCGTGTTTGTATGAAACAAAACCAAATGAGTTTAGTTCAAAGCGTCTTTCAACGCCTTGCCTGGCTTGAACTTTGGCTGTGTGGATGCTGGGATTTTAATAGCAGCACCTGTCTGAGGATTGCGGCCTGTTGTTGCTTTGCGTTTTGCAGTTGCAAATGTGCCGAAACCAACCAAGCGAACTTCGCCTTTCTTTTTCAGAACTTTTGTTACTGTGTTGATGAAAGAATCCAAGCAAGCAGCAGCAGTTGCTTTTGTAACTTCTGCTTCATTTGCGATTGCTTCAATCAATTGCATTTTGTTCATGTGTTTCTCCTTTCGATAATTTTTTAAGGTGTCCGACAGTTCCAAGGCAATGTCGATGAAATCCGTTCAGCAGGTTTGTGTCACTTTTTATTTTATCACAACCGCAAACACGTGTATTTCACGGACATTGCCTGTACTGCTTGTTCGAATCGTAGAGAATTCGGGGCTTTAAGTCAAGAGCATATTTAATTTTTTGCAAATTTTATAAATGTTGACAAAAAAGGAATAATTAGTTGTGAACCGCGCTGGCCCGCACGGCGCGCGCCCCTGGCGTGTTATTATCGCACAGGACATATGAACTGGTGTCACCCGTCAGGTGTACCGTGCGAAAATGATTCGGGGTCAATGCCACAATCAAAACAATCACGCCCGCCCAGAACCACATCTTGGTAAATGCCCACGGATTCTTGAAACTCTCGCGCTTGAACGAATCCTTTAATAAATTCTGGTACAGTGCCCAACCCCAACAGAACAGCAGTATCATCGCTGCAAACAAAAATCCGATTGTGATTGAACGGGTAAATGGCACCAATGCGCGCGCAACCGCGTCCCATGGGCCACTGGCCGTTGGGCAAACGTACAGCACATTTGCCACCATGGATTCGGGTACGGCAATGGGCGTACTGGTCCCAAATTGTAAATCAAACGACGTTATCAGTACAATCGCCGTCAGCATTACAATCGCAAATAACATTGTTGGTTTCATTGTGTCTGCATTCCCCCGTGTATCCCTATTATATCATACATAACTAATAAATTGCAATTTCAGAAACATTGAATTACTATTTATGACATGTTCGGACAGAAGTACAATCTTGTTGTTGGGTTGACCACATTTGATGTAAATATGCTGCGCATATCCGTGCCGGCGTTGGGCAAACTGAATAAAAAATTTTTGCTGATTGTACATAATGATAATCCAACAGTAACCGTCACCCGACGCCAGATTCGCGCATTGGGGTATCGTGGCGATGTTCGTATTATAAACAGTGCGGAAAACGTTGGTGCATTTATGGCGCGTATGGCGATTATTGCAGCTGCATTGCGTGATGCGCCGTCGGCAGATTGGATTGTATTCTGTGACGATGATGATATTTTAACGGATGTTGATATTCCACCCGTGTCGTCCGATAATTTTGCGGTGGTGCGCAATATGGCGGTGGTGCGGCATCGCGTAACCGACCTGTTACATGTTATGCGCGATGCATCGGACATCGTGGTGGACGACGAAAATGTTGTGCTGTTTCGTCCGCACATGGGATTTGTCGGCACGCCAATACGTATCAGTGCACTGGCGGGGCTGGCGTCGGTTCTGCATGGTGTGATTGATGATATTCGCCGTATTGATGACGATATGGACTATTGTCCACCATACGATGCGATAATGTGGACAATGCTGAACACATATGTGCGATTTGCGAACCCTGATGCCGGGCCTATTTATATGGACAGGGTGGGGTACGTCGCAATCAAATTGGACACCGCCACAATAAAATACGGTCGCGCACGCATGCCGGCACGCGCGGTGCGTGATCACTATTCCCGTGCAGTTGCGCGTTTTGATGCTGTTCTGCGTGCGGCATTGTCCGCCCCTGTGGGGCACGATAACTAATTTTTCATATTATTTTTTGAACAAATATGTGTTGCAAGGGGGCAATAATATTTATAGAATTGCACCGAAATTCAATGGGGAAAAACAATGAAGTATAATGAAATTCGTAAAACATTTTTGGATTATTTTGAATCGCATGGCCATAAAATCGTGCCGTCTGCATCGCTGATTCCAAACGACCCGACGTTGCTGTTCACAGTCGCTGGTATGGTTCCATGGAAGGGGATTTTGCAGGGCACAGAGCCCGCATTTGCGCCACGTGTTGCCGACGTCCAGAAATGTATTCGTGCGGGTGGCAAACACAACGATTTGGACGAGGTTGGCTTTGACGGTCGTCATCACACATTCTTTGAAATGGTGGGCAACTGGTCTTTTGGTGATTATTTCAAGGCGGGCGCGATTGAAATGTCGTGGGATTTATTGACCAACGTATTGAAATTGGATCCCGCAAAGTTGCGTGTAACCACACATACATCTGATGAAGAGGCCACCGAACTGTGGCGCAAAATCGCCGGCAAAGAGGCAATTCGTTTGGGCGATCACGATAACTGGTGGTCGGCGGGTGATACCGGCCCATGTGGCCCATGCACAGAAATCTTTTATGATTTCGGCGATGATATCGCAAACGATGATGACCGCTGGGTTGAAATTTGGAACGACGTGTTTATGCAGTTTGATCGTGATGCAAACGGCAATCTGACGCCACTGCCAAAACAGAATGTTGATACTGGTGGTGGTCTGGAACGCTGGGCGGCAATGATGCAGGGCAAAACAGATAATTATGATACAGATTTGTTTGTGAATCTGAAACGCGCGGTCAGCGATGTGACGCATGTCGCCGAAACGCCGGAAAATGTTTCCAGTTTCAAGGTTATTACCGACCATCTGCGCGCGGTTGGGTTTGCGGTTGCCGATGGCGTAATTCCATCTAATACCGATCGCGGTTATGTAATTCGCCGTATCTTGCGTCGTGCAATGCGTCATGGTCAACTGTTGGGTCATCGCGGCGCGTTGTTGTCGGAATTGTATCCAGCATTGGTGCGCGAAATGGGCGATGCATACCCGGAATTGGCACGTGAACAGGCACGCGTGGTTGAAATTATTCGCAACGAGGAAAACGCATTTGCAGATATGTTGCAAAACGGTATGAAATTGTTGGAAAACGAATTACCGAAATTGAACAACAACGTATTGCCTGGGGACGTGGCGTTCAAACTGTTTGATACATACGGCTTTCCATTGGATTTGACACAAATGATTCTGCGCGACAGAAATATTGACGTTGATGTCGCCGGTTTCGAACGCGCAATGACCGAACAAAAGGAACGCAGTCGTGCTGATACCAAGGGAACACGTACCCTGTGGGAATCACAGAATTTGCCTGCGACCGACGACAGTGCAAAATACGCACCAAACACAGAAATGGAATCGACGGTACTGGGGATTCTGCACGATGGCGAATTTGTGAAATCAGCCAACGCCGGCGACGTGGTCGAGGTCGCATTGGACAAAACCAATTTCTATGGCACACAGGGTGGCCAGGTTGGTGACAGTGGCGAAATACTGTGCGATGGCACATCTGTTATGACCGTGACCGAGGCCGCACGCGCCGACAACGTCGTTATACACAAGGGAACATTGACGGGCGACCTGTCGGTTGGCGACACAGTAAAAACAGTAATCAACGCATCTATTCGTGCCCAGACCACGCGCGCCCATACCGCAACACACTTGTTGCAGGCGGCGTTGCAACATGTTTTGAACGAAGATGTGCACCAGCGCGGTTCAAAGGTTTCGCCGGATTCCGTACGATTTGACTTCTCGTTCGGGCGCGCAATGACCGACGCCGAAAAGAAAGCGGTCGAAGATATGGTGAACCAATGGATTGCAGCCGATATGCCTGTTGCCCACGAAGAAATGTCGCTGAACGCAGCAAAAGAAAAAGGCGCAACAGCATTGTTCAACGAAAAATACGGCGACACGGTCAAGGTTATTACCGCCGGCGACGTATCGTGCGAACTGTGCGGTGGCACACACGTATACCACACGGGCGAAATATTAAAAGCCCGTGTGAACAAAGAAAAATCCATCAGCAGTGGCATTCGTCGTATTACAATGTCTGTCGGAACATTGGCAGAATAAAAAAACGGGGCACGCCCCGTTTTTTCCCACCCACGGAGAGGTATCCGCGCCCGTGGATGGGGAGGGGTATTAGAGAGTATAGAGAATAGATGATAGATGTCGCGCCGAATGGCGCACAATGAACTCTGAACTTTGTATCACGGCTATACCAGCTGCCTTTGCGTCCAGATATCGGTAATGACATATAAAAGGTCACAGGACAAAAAACACTTTACATGGTTTGCAATATTTTTTAAGATAACATCGTCAACAACAAAGGAAGGAAAAATGGCACAAAAAACAGTTAAAAAGGCACCTGCAAAGAAAGTTGCAGCGGTCAAAAAAGCACCTGTGAAAAAGGCGGTCGTCGCAAAGGCAACCCCCGCTAAAAAACCAGTTGCCAAGAAACCAGTTGCGAAGAAAGCAACCGCTCCAGAATTGAAACCGGTTATCATCGCCGCCCCAGAAACACATGAATGCGGCTGTGGCAAACAATGCCCATGCGGTTGCAAATGTGGTTGCCGCGGCGTTCGGTTCTTCAAGAAATTCGTTGTCATTTTGATTGTTTTTGCATTGGGTTTTGTCGCAGCAAAAATGTGTTGCGGTGGTCCACGTCCAAAATTCGTGAATGGCTGTATGGATGTTGCGTCTGTTAAATGCCCAAAATTGCAAAATGCATTGCCAATGATGGATACGGACAACGACGGTTGCATTACCAGAGCGGAATTCAAAGCATTCAAGCACCAGATGCGTCGTGCCGCGGTTGAACGAGAAATTCAATCTGAAATCGCAGAATAACAAACGGGGCACCGCCCCGTTTTTTACTAGATAGCAAAGTGCAGAGCGTCAGCAAAACCTATGTCCGCATTTAATGTTTGTATTTCACATTGAAAGAGCATATAATCATGGTGTCGTTGGGTATTCCGACGATGGGGTGTAACGACCCTTGC
>CAVGNU010000005.1:0-27618 GCA_963630775.1 Bacteroides fragilis
TTTACCACGATGTGTATCCGGCGTTACATGTACGTATGCACTTCTTGCGGGTTGCATCCCACTTTTCCGTACCGGTTTCATCAGAATATCCAACAACACTGCAAATCGGCTGGCATTCGTTGTTTTCCAGATTGTACATCTCGCCCTGATACATGCACGACGCAATTTCGCATCCGCGGACGTAACTGCTGGCCGCAATTTCGCCATCAACCGCGAATTTGTTACGGCATACGCCACACGGTTGCGATGCATCGCGGCTGTCAACCAAATCTGGGTCATTGGTGTAACCCGCATCGCAATACGTTGCCACACACTTGCCCCACTGGTTGGTGGTGTGATCCCATTCCTTGATGCCCGTTCCGTGTTCAACGCTGCACGGTTGCTGGTCAGATACGCACGCATTAGACGATACGTGGAAACCGTCTTCGCACTCGTCGATAGCGCATACGCTAAATGCTTGCAACTTGGCATCCCAACGTTTTTCCGCGGACACTGCATTTGGGGCGCTGCATTCCTGAACGTCGTATTCACAATTCTGGCCGTTCGGATGATAGTTCATTTCGCACGACGCAACGACACAGTTGCCTGTCTTTTGATAGGTCAATGCGTGGTCACGATTACATGGTTCGCACCGGCCGTTTATCATTTCAAAGTCCCCGTTACACGATGTTTCAACACACCTGCCGTCCACGATGTTGCACGGGTTGCCACTGTCCGATATACCATTGAACACGCAAACCTGTGGATAGTTCACTTTGTCGCTGACCGGCACGGCCTTGCCACCGTCAACTGTGTATTCTTCGCACTTGCGATAGCAATCATTCTGGCTCTGTGCGCCCTTGGCAGACAACGGCCAATCAACAGGGCACGATTTTATGTCTGGTGCATCCGGATTGTCTGGATTGCCACAGAACGATCCCTCGGGACATTCCGCGCATACGCCATTGTCCAGACGCCAACCCGCCACACAACGTTTAATCGCACATGTGTCTGAGGCACCTTGGTAATCGCGGCCGGACATAGATGCCGCATTGCTGGCCAATGCACAGTTCCGATAGCACATTGCAACATCGGTTGTGCCCGCATCAGACAATGTGTATTCGCCATTGGTCAGTTCGGCACATGTCTTTTGTGTTCCGTCGCGGCAAACACTGCCTGCTGGACAGTTCACACATTCGTTACCCACCTGCGAGAACCCTTCGGCGCAAGACGTAACAGTACATGTTGTGCACGATGCCGTATACGCGTCGTCTGTTGCGTTATAGTGACATGTCTGTGTGCCGTTGCCGTTGGTGATAAGGCATGTCATTCCAGCTGTATAGCAATCCGCGCTGGATGTGCTGGTTTCGGTCTTGGTTGTGCCGTCTGGTTTGCATTGGGCGCGTTCAGTATTGTTCGTACTGTAATAACCATAACCAACAACGATACAATCCATCTTGTTCCGTTCAACGTTATAATAATAACCGCCGGTACATTTGGTCATAGTTGGCGTTTCGCACGCAGAATCATATCTGGCGTTATCACCCGTGCCACTGGTATAGAAGCATACACGATACCCCTCGCCATGATCTGCTGTATATGGCTGACCATCTTTGTAGCACTGTTCTGGTGCTTCGGCGGTGTCAATACGGGTTTTCCCACCCGCTGGACACAGCGTACGTGTGATTTCGTCCGCACCACTGTAATAGTTATAGTCCGCCACGCTGCAATCAATATCTGCGCTGTCGGCCAACCAATACCCCTTATTACACTGGTTGATGGTTATGTCATAGCATTCGTTGCCATACACTGCGCTGCTGTCTTCGCCAACCGAGTAATAGCATGTCTGTGTACCACTGCCCTTGGTTGCGCTATACGCAACGCCTTCTTTATAGCAATCCTGAACCTTGACCGCATTCGGTTTTGAATGCACTGCACCCCCATCTGTGTACCCATAGCATGCCGTTTGGGTCAGTGTGCTGGCCCCAGACCAGTAACCATCGTCCACACTGTCACAGTCCGGATTAGTGTTATTGCCGGTGTCGCGCAGCCAATAACCCGCATCACACGATGTTATAACTCTGTTGCGACAATTAGCCGTGTAATCCGATGTCGTTGTGTCATAGTCACATGTCTGGGTGCCACGACCATGATCTGATACGTACGTGGTCAGTTTTTCCTTGTAACACTGTGTGGCCGATTCTGAATTGGCGGATGATTTACCGTTATCTGGACACTTTACCAATCCACCAACATCGCCAGAATCCGCAGCAAATGTGCCACCCTCGCAATAATAGTTCGTTTTACATGCCGTGCAATCTGACCCAGCACCAGTGTAATACGTACCCGCTGTACATGTTACCGTACCGGCTGACAATCTGGCATAGATTGTGGCAGGTGAACTGGTCGCCATTGTCAATGCCGCCTCTGATGTGCCGAATTTGCCATTTGCATCAATAATCTGCTGGCCACCTTCGATTCTGTCATAGAATCCCGTAAAGATGTACGCCGCCTTTGATGGTAATGTTGTCAGCGCGATAATTGGGTCGGTCGCCGCCGCATTCTTGAACCAACCAGTTGCATATTTAAGATAAACTGTATCTGGTGCTGCAACGGTGCCAGCGTTACGGCTGTCCAACTTAACTGTGTACACCTGTGGTGTCCATACCGCATACAGTGTGACCGCTGTGCCATCTGCCGATATATTGTCGGCAATAGATTGACCCGCCGCATAGCATGGTGCGCCACCCTTGTTGGTTGAACACCACTGTGTCGCTACGCTGTAACCAGCGCGGCTCAGTGCATTGGTGGTTGGCAATGCGCACGCACCACTGTCAAACACGCATGTAACAGTGTCAGCTGTTGCGCCTGTGCCTCCATTCTTGTCCAACGTGATTGTATATGTGTTGGCTTCGCATGATGGGGTGGCGGTATTGTTGTTACGCACCGTGTAACCCGTATCACATGTCACATTGAACGAACATGCATCGTATTCTGTCGGGCTGATGGCTTTGACCGTGTTCTGGGCTGCGGCCACCGTTGTCGCATGTGGAACACTCAAAACACACTGTTTATAACACTGGCTATAAGATATTGCGTTTTCCTCTGAATGGACATACTGATTGGTATAGTCCGGACATGGTGTCTGATAAATGTCCGGATTCGGGCTGTAATACTTGTCCAGAACACTGCGACACAAGAATTCGTCCGGCAACGTTGGGTTTTGATACCAAAAACCATTACCACATGTCTTGACCGTGCGAATCTGACAATAGTCATACTTTTCTGTGGCGGTCTGGTAATAACATATTGCCGATGCTGTACCATTCTGGAATCCGTCATAATCGTCGTACAGTTTATAGCACTGTGTTATATCGGAATCACCCGCATTACTCAAACCGCCATCCGGACATGCCACTGGATCTGGATCGCAGTAATAGTTTTCTGGACATGCGCCGTCACCCCAGATACAGGTTGGGCTGGTTGAATAATCATTTGATGCAACATAACCTGTGTCACAAACCGCATGATATGTACATGTCGGATATGATGCGGACGTTTCATCATAATATTGCGCGGTCTGGACATTTTCCAAGTGGCCATTTTCGATTGTGCCAGGGGCAGGGCATGCAACATAACAATTCTTTTTCTCAGTTGCACCAGTGACGGACGTCCCAGGGGCGGGGCATTCCTTCACGCAACCAGGTACACCGATTGCAGATGTGCCCGTGCCGTCACAGTATGAACCCGACGGGCACTCTGTGTGGGCCGTACCATTATACTGCTTGCCCGCCTGACACGTTGTGGCATTTTGTGACCAGTGTGCATACAGCATTGTATTTGCACCGAATGCTGTATTTACCGGCAATACGCCGTTATCGCCAATCATTTTGCTGCCACCGGTCTGGGTTGTATAATAGCCCAAGAATGTCCATCCATCACGTGTTGGCACGGTCACACTGGTAATAGTGTCGGCCTTGGTCGCATTGCTGAACCAGCCGGTATTATACTGCTGATACACCGTGCCACTGCCACCCGTACCGTCGTTATCATTCAACGTGATTGTGTACAGAACGCCGGGGCATGTACCTGTACTGGCATCCAGTTCATAGTGTTCATCACAAGTGATGGTCATTTCGCAATTTTGTGGGGTATATGCACAAACCGTCGGGGCGTTATAGAATACACTTCCAGTAATATAGGATGTTTTATAATTACAAGTCCCATGAGTCACCGTGCAAGCTGCTTTGTCGCATTCTGCTCTACAACTTTTATAACAGGCCGCCGAACCATTAGAATTTCTGGCAAGTGACAATGTAAACGAATTGTCACCTAAGGTTTTGCACTGCGTGCACTTGTCGCCATCTTTGAAATAGCGCGCTATGCAGGAAAAGTTCTTTAATGGACACGCTGTTTGATCCCCTTGGGCGATACACTGCGTACTGTTATAGTACTGAATACCAGGCACCTTTGCGGTCATATCATATTGACAATCGCTCTCAGAACTAGATGTCCATATAGGTGACACGCAACTGGCTGTATCTTCGCCAGAGCATGCAGCATCGCACGTCTTGTAGCATTGGCTGCTGGCCGTTGCGCCCACATCAGACGCGGTGTATTCATCGCCCAGTGTTGTACAACTGATCGCGCAACCCGCACCACCTTCGAGGGTTGTGTCCGTGCCCGGACAGTAGCTGCCCGATGGGCAATCAATATGTTCTGTGCCGTCATAATACTTGCCCGCTTGGCATTCAACATAATTCTGTGACCAGTGTGCGTACAGCGTTGTGCTATCCGTTTTGTCCCAAACTCGCGTCGCCACACCATTGGCGTAATAGTACTGTGTGCCACCTGTTTGTGCATCAAAATACCCAACAAATGAATATGTCGCACGCGTTGGCAACGTTGTCAGTTTTGCCATCAATTCACCAAACGTAACCGTTTGTGCACTGGGGCCGCCGGTACCATCGTTTGCATTAAATGTCACGGTATACTTGTTTGGTTCGCATATCTTGCCATTTAATGTATATCCGTCCTCGCATGTGATTTTATCGTCGCCACCGCAAGTACCATGTGATGGGCACTGGTTACAACCACTGCCTTCGATATAATAGCCCGTTTTGCAAGCGGTTGCAGCGCAGTCATTATCGCCTGCCTTTTTCACGGTTCCTGACACGGTCGCGGAATTGGCAACATCACCAGTCGTGCAGGCGCGATGACATTCATTTGATGTTTGTGAGTTGCATACATCATATTCCCCTAATTTATACAAGGTTTCCGATCCGCATGATTTAACACAGCTGGTGCAATCGCCATTTCCCGTTGGGTATTTGTTGGTGCCACAGTCACATGCGCCCGCCGTTTGATTCAAGGCGCACGCCGACCATGATGCCGTTAATGTCGTGTTGTCGGCGGTTGTGTAAGTGTATACGTTGTCTGCCAGTGGATACGAACCACCCCATCCAGCGAATGTATTCCCCGCATTCGTGAATGTATTTGCTGGCTTGGTTGTGAATTTGTTATTAAACGTTACCGACTGTGTGACCGTGGTTGCATCAAAACCACTCTTGTACGTAATCGTAAATGTGTCTGGCTCGCATCCCGTGCCATCGGCGGTCTTGACGTAACCATCCGCGCAAACAAATGTCAGAGAACACGTTGACGACCCTGCACTGCACGAACCACCATAGTACTGTGTGCCGGTCGTTGTTTCGGACCCGTGCGTGCAAGATTTTGTATTGGCGGGGCAGGTCTGTCGTGTGCATGCGCGACTGCATGTCTTGTGACACACCGAGCTGGGACCACTATTGCCATCCGCGGACAGTGTGTATTCGTTGACAGGTGTCAGTGTCGAACACGCCGGACAGGTCAGGTTACTTACATAGTACGTCGCCAATGCAGTGACAGCAGATTGACCTTGTTTGCACGATGCATTATTGGTTTCGCAACCACTCTTGACTGTGCCATCGCCATCGCCAGTTTCATTGGAATATGCAACATAAGAGCAGGTGGGATTGCTGCAATTGGTACATGTTACCGTTTTACATCCGGCGGGCAGATCGCATGTCACCTGAGAACCCGTCCATGGGCGGTCTTTCGATGCGCTGTAACAGCCCGTTATTTTGCCTGCCCCACCATCGGCATATGGGTATCCATTGGGGCATGTGTTTACCCCTTGGGCACTGCTGCTGTAAGTAAAGGTACCACCACCGCACCAAGAATTAAGTGGGCACTGCGCGCATGTTGTTGATTTTGCTGGCAGATACTCGCCCGCGGCACACGTAACGCTTATCAACACACATCTGTTGTTTTCCAGTTCGTAACCATCTTCGCATTCCTTAATAGAGCACAGATTGCTGACAGTATTATTGGTCCATGTTGCGGTGTTCCACGACTTCACGTGGCTTGTATTAGAGCATGTGCTGTTACAACTGGTGCTGCCCGCGCCGTCGGTGGTCAGGCCACCTTGGCATGCGGTACACGATGCCGCCCCCGCAACACCACTGTACGATCCGGTTGCACATACTGGACATGATGTGCCATCCAAGAACGAGCCCGCTTCGCAACTGCAACCATACAATGTTCCCGTGTTTGCCCAATCGGTATATGTACAGTCAGTTGTAGACGTCCAAGCACCGCAATTTGCAGATCCAGTACATGCATCCTTGCCATTTGTACCACCCGCACCACCGGTACGATAGCATGTGCGTTGTTGGTCGTGTGTGCCGCTACGGGATTGATTCTGGCTGCACGTGCCCTGATCTATTGAGACAGTGATTGTTTGCGATGTGGCCGTACAGCCATCGGCAGTCGTGCCAGTATCTGTGAATGTTACAGCAGTGCACGCATTGCACGAGTTGCCCACCGCCAAGCCGCCATCCATCCAATACCCATCATTACAAGACGTGTATTTAATGTTTTCGTCACATGAATACCCCGCGGCAAACGCATTGCCAACAAAAACAGTCATCGTTAAACAAGCCAAAAAACGCAGAAATCTGGACATTTTCCCCACTTCCTTTTTCTCTTTTATTTGCATTCTAGTAAAAAAACGGCATACGGCGCAAGAGAAAAAACAAGCAACCAAACAGCAACAAAAAACGCGCCCCACGGACGCGCAAATTTGATTGGTGGGTTAGGTAGGACTTGAACCCACGACCAAAGCGTTATGAGCGCTCCGCTCTAACCAACTGAGCTACTAACCCACGGACGCAATTATATATGTTTTAGCATTCGTTGCAAGTGCTTTTTATATTATATGCTTTATTTTTTGGCGTTTCTGTGGCAGTATGTTGCGCATGAGTTTGATTAAACCAATTTTGAATGATACCCAGATGGCGGCCTTTGACGCGGTTGCGCATTCTGATTCAAATGTACTGATTTTGGGGCAGGCGGGCACGGGTAAGTCCACTTTTGTAAATTACCTGAAATCCGCACTGAACAAGCGGGTCATTTGCGCGTGTCCCACAGCCGTGTCGGCGTTGAATATCGGCGGGCAAACAATACATTCGCTGTTCCAAATCCAACCACGCGATTTTATTATGCCTGAATTATTAAAGTTAAAGGCCAAACCACGTAATATATTAAATGCGACTGATGTGCTGATTATTGATGAAATTTCAATGGTTGCGCCCGATTTGCTGGATGCCATGGACATTTTGGCACGCAGTGCGCGCCGCAACAATGCGCCATTTGGCGGTATTCAGATTGTTGCAATCGGCGATTTGTTCCAGTTGCCGCCGGTTATCACCCGCGATGCGGCGCAATTCTATCATCAGGCGTACGGTCACGAAAATGCGTACTTCTTTGATGCAAATGTTGCGCATCGCTGCGATTTCCGCCGGTTTGACTTTGAGTGCGTATATCGCCAAAACGATATGGCGTTGCTGGACAATCTGATTCGGTTGCGTCACGGCAATCTGGGGGCATTGGCTTTTTTTAATAATTGCCAAATTGCGGACGCGTCGCGTCGCGCAAATGCTGTGATAATTACACCCTTTCGTGCAGTTGCCGAACGTATCAATGCCAATCGGTTGGCACAAATCAACGCGCCCGTTGTATCATACACAGGCGTTTTGTCGGGAACGTTTTCCGAACGTGATGTGCCCGCACCAATGAACCTGACGTTAAAGGTTGGGGCGTTGGTGGTATTTGTGAAAAACAGCGATAAATGGCACAACGGTTCAATGGGCGTTGTCCAAACCTTGGGCGCGCGCGAAATCACGGTGCAATTATTGAACAAAGAACGCGATATTGTGACGGTTCGCCCCGATAAATGGGAAAAAATAGAATACACCCGCGATGAAAACGACCGCGTTATTGAAAACGAGGTCGGCAGTTTCAAGCAATTTCCACTGAATTTGGGCTATGCCATGACGATACACAAGGCGCAGGGTAAAACACTGGATGCGGTTGTGGTTGATATTTCGCGTGGCGCATTTGCGCACGGCCAAACATATGTTGCACTGTCCCGCACACGCAACGCGGCGGATATGCATATCGAAACACCACTGCGGCCACGTGATGTCATTTTTGATTCCCGCGTGCTAGATTTTGTTGATGCAAATCAGCCAGCATAATATTATACAACGCATCGCCGGTGCGTTTCATCTGGTCAAAATCAACAGTTTTACTATTTACCAAATCGCGTACAGATGGCACGGCGCGACCCGTCAGCATATTTTTGGCACCGCGCGTCAACGCATTGCGTTCGGCATCAAATAATATACCGCCATCGTCTGATGTCATCATTTCATCGCGTTCAGCGCGCAGAATCCCACGGTGGTCGTGTTCGCCGATAAAAGAACTGCGCAGACGCTGGACAACAAACAGGTTGCCGCGGTCGCCCGCAAAGAATGCCGGCACAACATCGGCGGAATTTTCAAACATATATTTTACAAAGGCGTTGTCGTGATTCTGCATTGTGGTATCTTCGGCAGATGCAAATGACAGCGTGTTAAACCGACGGCGGTTCGGGTTTAGCGGGGTCAATGGCCCGTGTTGAATTACCAATAAATTATGCTGAATGCGGGCAATTTGTTCGGGGGTGCGCCCCGCGGCGGTCAGTTGTGCCGCCATATAATCACCCAGTTGCGTTATCGCCGCCGCGCCGTGGCTGTGCCCATAAAACATAATATTGCGCATATTTTTAATCGCTGTGTTTATCGGACGCACGCGACCGGCTTCATCAAACAGGCGTGGACGCAACAGCACGTCGTACAAATCAATAATGTAATTTGGGGTGGGCTCTTTGGCACGCATTTCGTCCAGACGGGCAATCTGGGCGGCGCGTGCGATTGGATGCGCATCTAATTTTAATTTGCGCCCCGCACGATGAAATAAATCGGCGCGTTCCAACGACGGGCTGCGTGATGCGAAATCATAGACCACCGAATAAACATTTATGCCAGAAACTTTTTCTTCGGCCAATGCACGATACAGCATTTTACCATACGAATTTGCGTACATTTCCGCATCGGTCAATTCGCCACCAAACGCCACAATCGCCGGCACGTCCACGGGAACGATCGGGGCGTCCACCATATTGTATGTATTCGCGCCCCCCGGGGCGGTGCGCTGAATAACATGGGCGTGACTGGGGCGATATGCGGTCATAGTGCTTTCTCCATCATAATGGCGTCAATGCCATCATAGTATTTTGGGCGGATGCCAATCTGGTGAAAACCCGCACGTTCATACAGTTTGCGGGCGGCAGCGTTGGTTGCTGCAACCTCCAAGAATAATTTTTTGATGCCGCGGGCGCGCAAGTCCTGTTCAGCAACAACCAGCATCGCGGACGCAATCCCCGCGCGTCGCGCATCAGGGTGAACGCCGATGGTGATTATCTCTGCTTCGTCCGTGACGGCGCGATATACGATGAATCCATTTTGACTAGCGATAATGTCACAGCCCGATTTTTTCAAATCAGCAAAATCCTGTGCCGTCCACGGCTTGGACGGGAAACAGGCGCGATGCAGATTTGCCAGTTCATTCAGCATGGGCGGCGTGCTCTTCGGCATAACTGGGGCGCAGGTACATTGGAACAACAGCGTCCAAATTGCCCGCGGCCAGTTTCTGTTCAGCGATTTTTGTCGCCAACGTTAAATCAAACGGTTTGTGCCCAACGGTTTGTGGACACGCCATTTGACGGGTTTCCAACTCTTCAATGGACATTGTTTGTGGTGCGGTTTTCGCAGATGCAACAAAGAAATCGCCGCGTCCAGATTCAATCGCAACAAATGCGTCCGGCGTTGCCGCCAGATACAACTCAAACGCATTGATTGGTACAACCGGAATACTTAGCCCCATCGCCAACCCCTTGGCATAGGCAATACCCAGCCGAATGCCAGTAAAACTGCCAGGACCAACAACAACGGCAATGGCGGTCAAATCACGCCAAGATGCGCCACATTCATGCATAAATTTTGCACATTCGGTGGGCAATGCAACGGACTGCTTGTCTGTATCAATATGCGCGTGATGCGTGTCCAGCACAAATTCCAATCCCGCCCCAGATGTATTTATAATCAGTATCATTTTTTACCCTTTGCATTACGCCCGTGCGCCAAAACCAATGCGCTTTGCCATGATTGCGGATTTGTGCGCCGCCAACAGTTCGTCGATTTTTGCAATTGTAAATTCTGTCTTGGCATCTGTGCAATTATTCAGCAGCAGTTCGCGACGCAAAATCGCGGTCAGTTCGCGCTGCAATTCACGCACCCCTTGTTCAGATGTGTAATCGTGAATAATATGCCGTAATGCATCATCAGAAATCACGATGTTATCTGGATCCCAGCCCGTGTCATGCGCCGCACGTGCAATTAAATGCTCGCGTGCAATACAAACCTTTTCATCTTCGCTGTATCCTGGGATTTCAATGATTTCCATACGGTCTTTCAACGCCGCCGACATATTCAAACTGTTTGCTGTTGCAATAAACAGCACATTGGACAGGTCAAAGTCCACTTCCAGATAGTGGTCGCGGAAGGCCTTGTTCTGCTCGGGGTCAAGAATTTCCAGCAACGCAGATTCCGGATCGCCGCGCCAATCGCGCCCCATTTTGTCAATCTCGTCCAGAACAATCACGGGATTGTTCGCCTTGCAACGTTTCAGCGCGTCCATAATGCGGCCGGTCTGTGCGCCGATATATGTTTTGCGATGACCACGGAAATGCGCCTCGTCCGAAACACCGCCCAGCGAAATACGGTGATATTTACGCCCCAATGCGGTCGCAATAGATTTTGCCAACGACGTTTTGCCAACCCCAGGCGCACCGACAAAACACAAAATACTGCCCTGATTGCCACCAGTTTTTTTCATAACCGCAATGTGTTCCAAAATTCGTTCTTTGACCGCCTGCATGCCGGAATGTTCGCTGTCCAATACGTGGCGCGCCACATCTAAATCAATTTCAGATTTGTCGGATTTGCCCCATGGCATAGATAATAATTCGTCCAAGTACGACTTTAACAACGCGCCATCATTGGACATCGGCGCAAAAGAACGCATACGTTTCCATTCTGACATTGCCTTGTCACGCACGTCTGCGGGCAGGGGGGCGTTCTCAATACGTTTGCGCATGCTGGCAGAGTCAACCTCGTCACTGTCTTCGCCCATTTCGTGCTGAATGGCGCGCATTTTTTCTTGCAAAATCGCCTCACGACGGCCACGTTCCATCTGTTGCTGAATACGGCGATTGATGGAGTCCTCGATTTTTGCCGTTGCCATAATCAGGTTGATTTGTTCCAGCAAGATAACCAGTTTGTCGTGCCAACTGGTCGTGCGCAAAATACGAATTGCCACGTCGGGTTCCAGTCCCGCCATCTGAATCACGCCATCAACAAACGCCGCCAATGGGTAATTCTGCATCAGACCGCGCAACCGATCGGCCTTGAATTTACGTACACCGGACAGTTGCTGCATATTTTCGGCAATTTTATCGCGCAGGGCGATTGTCTGTTCGTCGCGTTCATCGTTTGCAACAATAATCGGCGTGACGTCGGCCGAAAACAGGCCGTCCGACACCGCAATATCGGTCAAATTCACCGCGTGCGTGGTCAAAATAATAACGTGCGCCGAACCATCTGGCATACGCAAAACGTGTGCGATATCGCCAATCGTGCCGATATCATAAATATCTTCGGGTGCGGCGGGGTACGACCACGAATGCTGGGGCACTAAAACAACGCGCCCACCAGATGCGGCGGCGGCCTCTATACAAGCGATGGACTGGGGGTTGTCAACGTACACCGGTACAGTATTGTCGGGGTGAACAACCAAATCACGAACGGGCAAAATAAATTCTTTCATAGCGCAATAAATATAAGATATTTTTATAATAATTCAAGGGCAATAAAAATCCCCCGACAAAATCAGGGGATTTTTATTGCCCATCGTCACAGGTTTAGCGACGACGACCGTTAAAACCGCTGTACTGTGCAGTGTTGCTGGAACGCTTTGACAAATAACGTGCCGCAATCAAAACCAACCATTCCAGTGCTAACACGCCCATATAGAACAGTTTGTTTTCAATACCCTGTGCCCAGCCCAATACATAAACGATTTGCGCCATGAATGATACATACAAAATACCAAACATGCTGGTAAAAAATACTTTTTTAACTTTTCCAAACATTTTTCTGCCTTTTTCCTTATATTAAAATTTATCAATGTCGGGTTTCTGGTGCCAGGTACCCGACCGACCCCGCAATAAGCGAAATAGATACAATCAACAATTGCCAATCGTATCTGATGCCATCTTAGGCAGCCATTGCAAGGCGAACATTGTCGTTCGCAGCGATTCTATCGCCATTCAGTTTTTAATCGGCTTTTAACGACGCCATGTCGGATTCAATCTTTTGTCTTTACTGCGCCTGTCGAAACTATGTCAGCCCCATGGATTCCCCTCTGTGGAGGGGTGGATTGAACGCATTGCGTTCAAGACGGGGAGAGTTCTTGTTGCCAAGTGGTGGAAACCCTCCCTGCCGCGTTTCACTTGGCACCCCTCCGATGGAGGGGAATAAATTGGTGGAGCTGTGGGGTACCGCCCCCCAGTCCAAAACGTCTATTCCACAAAGATTTCAGAATCATCATCGCTTGCGCGACGTGGGTATTATAAATATTTACGGTGGAAATTGCAAGTTTTTAAGTTATAATCACTGAAAACAGGGTTAAAAATGAAGTTCTTAGACAAGGCAAAGATTACAATCAAAGCGGGTGACGGGGGCAATGGCAGTGCCAGTTTCCGCCGCGAGAAGTACATTGAATTTGGCGGCCCCAACGGTGGCGATGGCGGGCGTGGTGGCGACATCGTGTTTCGTGCCGTACCAAATGTGAACACGCTGATTGATTATCGGTACAAGACGAATTTTGCCGCCGGCCGTGGCGAAAACGGTATGGGTAAAATGCGTACAGGCGCATCGGGTGCAACACTGGTTTTGCCTGTACCAACAGGTACGGTTATTTTGTCTGAAAACGAAGAAATTGAATATGCCGATTTGTCTGCCGATGGCATGGAATACCGCGCAGCGCGTGGGGGAAACGGCGGATGGGGTAACCTGCATTTCAAAAGCCCAACAAATCGCGCCCCACGTCAAGCAAACGACGGTCTGCCCGGGGAATCACGTACGGTTGTGTTGCGTCTGAAATTGATTGCAGATATTGGGCTGGTTGGATTCCCAAATGCGGGAAAATCAACGCTGTTGTCAGCGGTAACATCTGCACGACCAAAGATTGCAAATTACCCATTTACGACCCTGAATCCACAACTGGGGGTGATGTATGCGCACAATCATGAATATGTGCTGGTTGATCTGCCTGGGCTGATTGAGGGGGCGCACACTGGTGTTGGTTTAGGCGATCGTTTCTTGGGGCACGCCGAACGTACAAAAATGATTCTGCATGTCATTGACGGCACAGAACCAGATTGGGCGTCGCGATATGCGGCAATTCGCTATGAAATGGACTCGTACGGTGGGGGCTTGGTGCACAAGCCGGAAATGGTTATCATAAACAAAATTGATGCCATTGACACAGATGGATTAAAAGCGCGCCTGACCGATTTCAAGAAATCGTTTGGTCGAAAAAAGAAACCAGAAATCGTAACAATCAGTGCTGCTGGTCGCATCGGTATAAACGAATTGATTGCCACCATAGAAAAGAATTTTTTGGAGATAACAGAACGTGAAAACATACAAAAATCCGCTGGCGACAGCGTTTCCAACAAATGATGATAAATTATACGCGTATTCAACCGCATGTATGAATGGCGCGGTTGCGCATCGCGCAGATTATACAACTGTGCTACTAAAAAACCTAAAACCCGCGCAGGTTGAATTTATTGGTGGTCTGTGGCGTGTTCAGACGCCGTATGATTACAATCTGCAAAATGTTCGCGACAAGGAGTTTATTATCGGCGCGCGCCTGCCACATCAGGAAAAGACATTTTTTGAATATTACGAGGCCAGTTTTCTGACATTTAACTGCTATGGCCCATTGCCACCACGTTTTGACCGTGTTGTTGCGAAATATGCCACAGATCATGGCACATATTGGTCATACGGTAAAACAATTGCCGATGCGCGTGCATATTTGGGGATTCGGCTGTACGATGAATATATGGATTTAATCCATTCGGTCGCATGTAAAAATATGGTACCGGCACGCGGAAAATAGTCGCCTGTGGTTATCGTTTGCAATTTGTTTTTTTTCCTGCTAAGATCTGGACAAGTAAACCATAACAGTAAAGGAGAAAACAAAATGGCCCCAACATCATTAAAAGGCACACAAACAGAAAAAAATTTGTTGATTGCTTTCGCTGGGGAATCCCAGGCACGCAATCGTTATTCTTTCTTTGCCTCTCGTGCCAAGGACGAAGGATATCAGGCAATTTCAAAAATATTCTTGGAAACCGCGGAACAAGAACGTGAACACGCATCGCGTTTGTTCAAGTTCTTGGAGGGGGGTGACTTGGAAATCACGGCGTCTTTTCCCGCTGGCAAAATAGGCACAACGTTGGAAAATTTACAGGCCGCCGCGTACGGTGAACATGAAGAAAACACCAATATGTACCCAAAATTTGCCCAAATTGCAGCCCAGGAAGGGTTCCCAGCAATCGCAGATATTCTGAAAAACATCGGTTATGCGGAACGTTATCACGAATCCCGCTATCGTGCATTGATTGATGCGATTGAAAACGGCACATTGTTCAAACAGGATCACATCGTTATGTGGCGTTGCACAAACTGTGGCATGTGGCACATTGGCACAGAAGCACCAAAGGTATGCCCAGCATGCCTGCACGCCCAAGGTTATTTCATCAGCGAGGGCACAATTTCCCGCTGTGACACGAACGAAGGGTTCTGTGAATACACAAATATCGATGAATAAGAAAACGCCCGTTTGGGCGTTTTTTTATTCCCCGCCCGCGGGGGTGGCGCACGTCAGTGCGACGGGGATGGTTGCTGGTCTGAAATAGTTCCCCGCAATTCAATAAAACATAAGCGTCTTGCAATTTACTGATAAATATTTATAATAATGCGCAAATGCACCCGTGGCTCAACTGGATAGAGCATCGCCCTCCGAAGGCGGGGACTGCGCGTTCGAATCGCGCCGGGTGCGCCAAGAAATATTGCCCTGAACAGGGGGGGGCTTTGCACATGAAACGTTTTGCAATTTTTATTTTGCCATTCACGCTGGCCGCATGCAACAGCATGTCCATCAAACCAAACACATTGGACGCGGACCAAACATTTTACGCCACGCGTGGTGGTTATACAATGAAACGCAGTATCAAGGAACGCATGGAATCACGCGGTTATCGTGTCGTTGTTGGGCGAACAAAAACAATGAATGATTATTCTGGTGATGCATATGATATTGCGATTGATAAAGACGAAATTCCATCTGATGTGCGATATATTGTGCGCGTTGTTGAACGTCGCGAGAAATTTAATCCATTTTGGTGTCCGCTAAACGGGTTCTGGTGGTGGAACTTTAACGTGTCTATTGCCGACCAGAAAACAGGCGAAGAATTAATGACGTGGCGTGGTCGGGGGTGCCAGAATAGTTCGTTGCGCAAATTGGACGCCGCATTGGACAAATTGGAAATGCCCAAACCGCCGCTTGTCACAGAGTAAAAAAACAAGCCGCCAAATTGGCGGCCTTTTTCTTATTTCTGGTGAGAGCATAGACCCGCTTTCCACATTAGCCAACGACCCAAATTATTGATTTTTCCAATGCGCGCCAAATGCTTGTGATTCAGTTTTTCGCCAGACAGACCTTCGTACATATCAATCAGGTCTTTTGCATCATGTCCCAAACGTTCATACTGTGTGGCCATAACGCTAAATGCATAATTTCTGTTACTGATTGCAACGTCGTCCATATCAATCAGACCGGCGTATTTGCCGTCTGGGGTGACGATTATGTTCTTTGGTGTAATGCCACAGTGATACAGCCCCACATCTTCTTTCTTGCCGTGGTTCATTATGCGTACTGCGCGGGCGAACAATGGGGCGATAATCTTGCTGGTGTTGGTGGCAACATCATATTTAGTTACCTGATGAATTTCTGCAAATTTAACCTTTGATAATTCGCGCACGTCAATCCGAGACATTTTGACAAAATCTGCGATAATGTCGCGATAAACATCGCAAACAAGTTTTTGGGGCATGCCACGTCTGATGCATTCATACAACGTGCAACCGTCAATCATCTTGTATGTTTCCATCCACGCGGCCTTGTAGACATGCTGTTCCAGCTTAGGTACAGAAATGCCATTGTCCCGCAATACTTTGTTGAACTGAATATTTTTGAACATCATGTCACAGTCATTGAATTTGAACACGTGCTCGCTATGTTCTTCGTCGCGAACAATAAAAGTGCAGCGTCCATTGCCTGGAACACGTGGGTGGCTAATTTTGGTTGTATAGGGAATTATACTGCGAATTGCGTGAAAATAATATGTCGGAACCTTTCTGTATTTGGTCATATTTATTTAATCCTTTTAGATTATTGTCAAATATATTTTATGTCAATTTTTATAAAAGTCAAGGAGTGGGGAATAAATACCTTAGTCGCGTGCCAATGCGGCCAACATAAAGTCATCTAAATCTCCGTCCAATACAGCGGCAGAATTGGTCTGTTCAACACCGGTGCGAACATCTTTGACCAACTGGTATGGATACAGGACGTAATTCCTAATCTGGCTGCCCCATTCAATCTTTTTCTGGGCGGCCTTGGCGGCATTCTCTTCGGCGGCACGTTTTTGCATTTCCAATTCATACAGGCGCGACCGCAACATTTTCATTGCCATGTCTTTGTTTTGAAACTGGCTGCGCTCATTCTGGCACGTAACCACAATACCCGTTGGAATATGGGTGATGCGAACCGCGCTATCGGTCTTGTTCACATGTTGCCCCCCCGCGCCAGATGAACGATACGTGTCGATACGCAGGTCTTTTTCATTGATATCAATTTCAATACTGTCGTCCACGTCTGGCCATACGTCCACAGACGCAAAACTGGTCTGGCGTTTACCATTGGCGTTAAACGGCGAAATACGAACCAAACGGTGTACACCAATTTCGTTTTTTAACCAACCATATGCACGGTCGCCACTGATGCGATATGTGATATTTTTGATGCCAGCGGTGTCACCTGCGTGTTCTTCGATAACTTCGGTCACAAAGCCGTGGCGTTCCGCCCATCGCGCATACATACGTGACAGCATCTGTGCCCAATCTTGGGCCTCTGTCCCGCCGGCACCCGCCTGAATAAACAGAAACGCGCCATTGTTATCGGCCGGTTCACGAAACAGGGTAATGAACTTTGCACGATGTGCGGCATCGCCCAGTTTTTCAATCGCGGCCAATACATCGGAGTCTTCGGGGGCCATTTCGTACAATTCAACCAGATTATTATAATCAGATTCCAGTGTCTGCAATTCAGACAGTAATTTTTCCAGACCGGACTTCTTCTGTAACAGGGTGCGCGCCGCATCGGGATTGTCCCACAAATCCGGTTTGTTCGTCTGTTCATTTAATTCGGCAATTTCAGATTCCAGTTTAATCGGGTCAAAGGAACCCCCTGACGGCAGAAATGTCGTCGCGGATTTGTGTCAAAGTTTCATTTGGTATCAACATGCAACGCATAGTATCAATTTATTTGTTCAAATCAATATTTTTCTGGTCGGCGACATAAATGAATGTTTGCGTTTTTTTGTCGATTATGTTAAAATTTTCGTAACGAGAGGGATTTTTATGAAAAACATTTTCGGTATATTTGCCTTGTTCGGGCTGGTTTTCTATGGGGTTGATGCGTATGCGGTGTCGGCGGGCACAACGGCAACCAATTCTGGTTCCGCACGTTATGTGTCGGTAAATACTGCAACAACCAGTGGCGGTCGTGGCAACGCGGGGTTGGCGAACGCATACAAGACGAACCAGCGAAACACGTATTTCATGGTGAATCAACCGGACGTGGATTCGGCGTGCCGTGAAAAAATCTATAAATGCTTATCTGACTATTGTGGTGACGTAACGGTTGTTCCTGGCCAGCGTGAATCAAAATGCCAATATGCAACCGAAAGCGAACTGTACAACTATGCACTGTTGTGTTTACAGAAAGATACGTCGGTATTATTACCACAGTATAACACAAATACACGTACGGGCGGGGCGGGCATGAATACTGCGGCACGCCTGTGTCCGGCATATGTGCAACAGGAATTGATGTCATACCTGTCTATGTCAAATATGGCAAGCCAGTTATCTAAATCGCATTCTGATTTGTGTCTGCAACGTCGTCAGGAATTAGAGGCCGCAATGGCGTGCCATTCGGTCGCGTTGGCGTATGGAAATGAAACGACCAGTATGCTGACCACACAACTGACTGATTACTGTGGGGCGGGCGTCCCCGGGGGCAGCGCGGAAATGGTAACCCGTTTTGCCAATGCTGGCAATGTTGGTGCAAACATCTGGGGTTGGGCCGAAAAAATCGTCAGCTTGGATTTGAATAAAAAGGGTTCCGAGTGGCAATCGGCGGTTGATTCCGTCTTGGCGGGCTATACAAATCGTATGAATCTGGCGTGCGGTGATGATATGACAATCAATACGTCGGGGACGTCCGGTACATCGTCAAATCAGCCAACGGCACTGCAAACGGCGGCGGCATTGGCGGTCGGGGTTGCATTCCCGTCCACCGATACAAATGTGGAAAACCCGTATGGTGACCAGTCAATTTATATGGATGTTACATCGTCCCATACATTGGACAATTACGCCACCGCGTCACAGGTTGTTCAGGCAGGTTTGTCTAATTCTGCGTTGACCCAAAATGCATTCTTGTCATCGTCCCAGATGGATAATATGCAGACCGCGTACAAACGCGGAACCAAGGTGTTTATTATTCGTGACAGTGGTCGTTGCTTTATCGTACCGGTTGCAACATTGTCATCCACCGAAACGACAATGGTGGCACAGATGTTCGCAAATTGCGTCAGTCAATAACACGCATCGCATTACACAAAAATCAAACCGCCGTTTGGCGGTTTTTTCTTATGTTATTTCTTGAACGCGTGGGTGATTTTTGATATAATTTTACGCAAATGAGAATATCAAGGCGTAATCTGTTAAAAGTTAGTTTTTTTGCGGTATCTGCGGTTGCATGCATGCCACGTATGGCATTTGCGGCGCGCAATTCCATTAAATCATTGCGTACGGGTGTGCAGCCAAACGGTAAAACACGACTGGTTATTGAAACTGCCACACGTCCAACGTATTCGCTGTCGTACCCACAAAATCAACTGATTGTGAATCTGGCGAACACAACAATAAATACCGATGCACCCAAAAAACTGGCATCGAACACGCTGGTAACATCTATCAATCAGACACAAAACGGTGACAGTGCACAAATCGTTGTGAATCTGACACAACCAATCGCTGAAATCGCCAAATCCCAGGTTATGATTTTGTCGCCGAATGGCGATAACGATTATCGTTTGGTCTTGGATTTTGTCGCGGCCACTGGCGCGGGAACGGCCAGCACCACATCTGCCATGACGGCCACAACATCAACCAGTTCAACCAAGACCCAATCCACCGCACCCGCGGCGGGCAAATACGTGATAGTGATTGATGCTGGCCATGGGGGCAAAGATCCCGGATGCATTGGCAAAAACGGGACAAAGGAAAAAACGGTCGTTCTGTCGGTGGCACGCAAGTTACGTGACAAATTGAACAATGCCGGATTCAAAACATACCTGACACGTAGCGATGATACATATCTGAAATTGGCGGATCGTGCCGCCATCGCGGAAAAGCGCAAGGCGGACTTGTTTATATCGTTGCACGCCAATGCAAACCCCAGTCGCGATATGAAGGGATTTTCAGTTTACACTTTGTCGGAAAAGGCGTCGGACGAAGAAGCAAAAAAATTGGCAGAGGCCGAAAATGCCGCCGACAAGATAGGGGTCGAGGGATTCACCGATTTTGAACCAAATATTCGCAGCGCGTTATCTGCATTACAGCAACATGCTGTTGCCGAAATGTCCGAAGAATATGCAAATGGCGCGTCGCGTGCATTCCGCAATGCAAAAATTGAACAACAGCGCGGGCCAGACGTTCGCCATGCGCCATTTGCGGTACTGCGTTCAACCGTGCCAGGGGCACTGATTGAATTAGGACATCTGTCTAATGCAGGCGAAGAAAAACTGTTAAAATCTGACGCGCACCAAAACAAACTGGTCGCAGCGATTGTAACATCGGTTAAAAGTTATAATTTTGATGTCTGAACGATTGACACAAGTATGGCCATAAAAAAACGCCCAAACGGGCGTTTCGTTTTAGAAGTTATATCTGACACCAACCTTGATATCAAACGGATTTTCCATTTTTATATCTTTTTTCACACCTAGGTCAAATTTGTCATCAAGCAGAAAATACATGGTGGCCGTTGCGGTGAAATCAAAATGTTCGGACAAACTGCCGATGTATCCGACCTTACCAACGACTGCGCTGTTGTGGTCTGTTTCATCTATGGGACTCATGGCATACCCAGAATATTCGAACCGCTGGGCGACATTACCATATCCAATCCCCAGAACAATATCGTTGCCTTTGGTAACCGTCAAATAGTTGTCAAATGTTGCGCTAAGGGCGTACATTGTTATTTCTATCGTTTCTTTGTCCGTCAGGTATGACCAGTCGGATTCAAAATTATTCAAAAAATTGTATCCCAATGTAAAGCCAGCACTATAAAATTCGAACGGCGTTTTGAATTTTGCGCCCGCTTCTAATCCGAATGCCACAGCATCTTCGGATACACTGAAAGTATTACCTTCAATGTATGATTTGCTATCGTTATCAAAAGATGTGTTTGCGTAACCAATATTTGCACCGACAAAAATTTTGGGCATTTCCGCCATTGCGCCACTTGCAGTCAAGATTGTCGCCAGACCGGTCAAATAAAACAAATGTTTCATGTTTTCTCCTTTTGAATATGTGGTATAATTATAAGGATTAAATTCACACTGTGCAAGAAATATGTATATAAATACTTGCATTGTGAAACTAAATCTGTATAATACCGACCATTGCGGAGAAGTGGCAGAGTGGTCGAATGCGCGCGACTCGAAATCGTGTATACGGGCAACCGTATCAAGGGTTCGAATCCCTTCTTCTCCGCCAGCATTATTAAATTCCCATGAAAACATTTAATGAACAGGTTTATGACGTTGTTGCGCGTATCCCATCGGGACGCGTGGCGACATTTGGTCAAATTGCGGCGATGATTGGCCGCTCGCGTATGGCGCGATTTGTGGGGTACGCATCAAACAATAAAAACAGTTGGCATCTGCCGTGGCATCGCGTTGTATTCAAAGACGGCAGTTTGTGTGGCGGATTTGCGAACGAACAGTATAAATCCCTGCGTGCCGAAGGGGTAAAATTCACCCCCGACCGACACGTCATAATGGAACAATACCAATGGAATCCCGACCGCGATGGCGCGCCATTGGATATTCGCGATTTTCCATTGGTATTCTAATGTTTTTGTTTTGGCAATTTGCGGAATGTCAAAAACCACGCTTGCACGTCCAGCCCGCGATTGCGGTTGTTTAACCGTGCGTCCATTTGCACCGTTGTGGTGGGTGCGGGCGCAACCACATCATCGTTTGGAATCCAATTCGCAGGTGTTGAAACGTGATACTTATCCGATGTCTGCAACGCAATCAGTGTGCGTTGAATTTCGTCCATGTTGCGTCCAACCGACGCAGGATAATACAAAATCAATCTGATGATACCATTTGGATCAATGATAAATACTGCACGCACCGTCGCCGTATCGGACGCGCGCGGGTGAATCATACCGTATTTACGCGCGACAGACATCGTCATATCGTCAATGATTGGAAAAGTGATATGAATATCGTGCAAATCACCGAATTGCAGGTGGCGAATGGCCTCTATCCATGCCAAATGTCCCGTCAGTGTTCCAACCGACAGACCGATAATTTCGGTATTCAGTTTATGAAAGTCGTCAATCATTGATTGGAATGTCATAAATTCTGTTGTGCAAATAGGTGTGAAATCAGACGGGTGCGAGAATAAAATTACCCATTTACCAGCATAATCATCTGGGAAATTCACTGTACCGTTTGTCGTGCGTGCGGTAAAAGCGGGCGCATTATCGCCAATCAACGGCATTGGTTTTGTGCAATTATCTGAAATTTCATACATCGGTGCCTCCGTTTTGTATACACTAACCGTAACACGGGGCGGATACTTGACGCACCAAGAACGTTTTCACATGCAGAAAAAACTTTACTCTTGATAAAATGTGCTATGATATAAATAATATGCAACACAGCAGAAAGCAAAAAGGAAAAGTTATGAAACGTTCTGATATTGTACGTACTATTCAGGTTCAATTTCGTCACATGCGCGCATCAGACGCGGCCGCGATATTGGATACAGTGTCTGATCATATGATAGAGGCGATTGCCGCTGGCGACCGCATAGAGGTTCGCGGTTTCGGCACATTCCAACCCCGCGCCCGCGCGACCAAGGTTGGTTATAACCCATGCACTGGCAAACCAATGCCACTGCCCGCAAGCACAACCATATTGTTCAAGCCCAGTCGCGAATTGACCAAAAAAATGAACGGATAAAAAATGCTATTTGGTAGAAAATCTGGAATAAAAAACAAAGACCGTGCGCGATACGACAAAATTCGCCGCCTGATGTGGATTAAATGCGAATCCTGTGGTCGTTTAGTTTATTACAAGGACTACAAAGACAATTTGTATATTTGTCCGCGCTGTGGGCGTGCGTTTATTATGACGCCGAAACAGCGTTTTGATCTGTTGTTTGATAACAATGAATGGACGCGCTTGGATTTGCCAACAGTGTCCGATGACCCCTTGGAATTTGTTGACCGTATGCCGTACAAGGCCCGCTTGGCCGAGGCACGCAGTGACAGCGGTAATCACGACGCCGTTGTGTCGGCCGATGGTATTCTGGGGGGGGTACCAACAACAATTTGTGTCTTAAACGGTGACTTTATGATGGGGTCAATGGGACGTGCCGCCGGCGATGGAATTATCGCCAGTATGGAGCATGCAATTCAGACCCGTCGTCCATTTGTAATGGTTGTCGCATCTGGTGGTGCGCGTATGCAAGAAAACATCTTGTCATTGATGCAGATGGCACGCACAACGGTCGCGGTAAATCGCCTGCACGCGAATGGCATACCGTATATTGTGCTGTTGACCGACCCAACGTATGGTGGTGTGACCGCATCATTTGCAATGCTGGGGGATATTCATATTGCAGAGGCCGGCGCACGTATCGGATTTGCTGGACGTCGTGTAATTGAACAGAATATTCGTGAAAAACTGCCGTCCAACTTCCAGACCGCCGAATACCTGTACGAACATGGTATGGTTGATATGGTTGTCCAGCGCGACGATCTGCACGAGGCATTGTCCCGTATTTTAGCGGTTTTAACAAAACAACCGCACGAAGCAAAGCCAATCAACGTTTCAACCCCGCTAAATGACGGCAAGAAAGTTCGCGGCATGGGCGAAAACGACGCCTATGACAAGGTATTATTGGCGCGCAACGAAAATCGCCCGCATTTCTTGGATTATATCAACGGGATTGTTGACGAATGGACATATCTGGCGGGCGATCGCCTGTATGCCGAAGACCCCGCCATGGGCAGCGGCATCGGTTACTGGCGTGGTATTCCAGCCGTAATTATCGGTCAGGAACAAGGGCGCACCATCGAAACACGTCAAAAACATCGTTTTGGTATGGCAAACCCCGATGGTTATCGCAAGGCCCAGCGTATGATGCGTTTGGCGGAAAAGTTTAACCTGCCACTGATTTCACTGTTTGATACCGCCGGCGCATTCGCTGGACGCGAGGGTGAAGAACGTGGCCAATCGCAGGCCGTTGCAGCATCAATGTCCGTGGGCTTGTCAATCAAGACACCGTATGTTGCCGTCAATGTGGGCCAGGGGGGATCTGGTGGTGCAATCGCAATCGGTACGGCCGACCGCGTTCTGATGATGGAAAATGCGATTTATTCGGTAATAGCACCAGAATCTTGCGCCAGTATTTTGTGGAAAGATAACAAGTTCAAGGCCGTCGCTGCACAGGCAATGAAATTGACCGCACATGATATGGCAAACCTGAACGTTATTGACGGGATTATTGACGAACCCGCCGGTGGTGCGCATACGGATTGGCAAACAACGATGGAATTGTTATCCACCACGGTCGCAGAAAATATTGCAGAATTGCAAAAAATCCCCGCCGACCAGCTGCCAACATTGCGCGCAGAAAAGTTCATGGCCATGACACGAGATGTCGAAATATATAGCCCTGAAATTGGTTCGGATCACGACTAAAATCCCCGCCCCGTAATTTACGGGGCGGTTTAAGGTTGCGCGCTGAACACGGGTGCGCCTGTATGTGAACTTTTATCTTGAATCTGGGGCAATTTTGGTGTATATTGCCCCCAGCAACAAGAGGATTATTCATGAATTACCCATATATGCCAAAATCCACTGCACTTTGGTTGATTGAAAACACTGCATTGACGTTTGAACAAATCGCTGATTTCTGCGGCCTGCATGAATTAGAGGTTAAAAACATCGCCGATGCCGAAACATACAAGATTCAGGGGCTGAACCCAATCTTGAACGGCCAGCTGACACGCGAAGATATCTCAACGTGCGAAGCAGACCCATCGGCACGCCTGACATTGCGCGCAGAAATTGTCGAAGCGCAACAGAAACAAAACAAGAAAGGCGTTGGTTATACACCAAAATTGCATCGTCAAAACCGCTTGGGTGGTATTTTGTGGATTCTGAAAAATTATCCGGAATTGTCCGATGGTCAAATAGCGCGCCTGATGCGCAGCACAAACCCAACCGTCGCATCTATTCGCAATAAAACGCACAAATCTTACTCTCTGATTCAAATCCAGAGCCCGATTGTCTTAGGTTTAGTGTCCGAATCCGCTGTGCACGATGCTGTGGCCAAGGCGACAAAAAAGAAATAAGTTTTAACCGTTTAATTTACTTTTACAAATTCTTGGGGGTCGGTTTATGGCTAAGAAACTGGACGATGCGACAAAGTTGTTGATTGAATCGTTGCCGGAAAATCTGCAAAAACTTGCAACATCTGCGGTCGAGGTTGGATATCTGTCCAAAATGGACTTTGATGTTGCCACCGAAGCGGACGAAGTACCTGATGAAGAGCAGGAAGAGGTTTTGGATTTCTTTCAACAGGACTTGGGCTTAGAGGTATTGGAATCTGACAATTTTTCCCAAGAAATGGAAAAATATTATGACGATGATTCCGATGAACCGCGCGACAAAACCCGCAATTTATTGAACGCGGATGCAGAACAGGTTGATGTCAACGACGATGATTATGAACATTATGCCAAACAGTTGGAACGCAGTCAGACGGGCAATCTGGTATTGGGTGTTCAGGATTCCGTTCAATCATACCTGAAACAAATCGGCACGGTTCAGTTGTTGACCGCCGCGGGCGAGGTTGCAATTGCCCAACGCATCGAGGCCGCTACACGCCTGATGGTATACGGCCTGTGCGAAAGTCCAATGACAATTCATGCAATGTTGGATTGGTATCAGCAGTTGTTGAACGACGATATTCGCTTGCGCTATATCCTGAATTTAGAAGTAATGTATTCATCTGAATCCGAACAAAAATCACTGGCTGCATTGTCAGAGGCCTTGAAATCCAAAGGTGTTGAACACGTTGATGAATTGGACGATGATGAACTGGATGATTTAGAAGAATCCACCACATCTGATGACGACGATGAAGACGACGAAGATGATGACGAAGACGGTATTAAAAAAGAAGATACCCCACGTGGCACATCTGGTGTTCCAATTCCGGTAATGGAAGAGGCCTTGATGCCAATGGTCACCGACCTGTTCACAAAAATTAAACGCATTTTTAACAGCATGCAGAAATTGCAGGCCAAACGTCTGGAAAACCTGTTGATATCGTCAAAACCAGACGAAACGCTGGAAAAGAAATATACTAAAATGCGTTTGGAATTATTCGAACACGTCAGCAAAATTCGCTTGAACGACGACCGTATTGCAGAAATTCTGGAACACCTGACTCAGCGTGACCAACTGTTGATGGGGCTAGAGGGTAAATTATTGCGTTTGGCATTAGCAAACAAGATTAAACGTGAAGATTTCTTGGCCGAATACACCGGAAATGAACTGAACCGCAACTGGGTTAAAAAGTTGATGAAACACAAGAACCCAGCGTGGGCGAACTTTGCAAAAAAACATGAAAAAGACATTTTGAAAATCCAAGAAGACATCACCGCCATTGCGCGTGAAACGGGTCAGCCAACCACCGAATATAAAAAGGTTGTTGAGCTGGTGCGCCGTGGCCAAGCCGAAGCCGCCCGTGCAAAGCGCGAAATGATAGAGGCGAACTTGCGTCTGGTTATCAAATTTGCGAAAAAATCCAGCAACCGCGGCTTGGGCTTAGATTTCTCGGATTTGGTTCAGGACGGCAATATTGGTCTGATGAAAGCCGTAGACAAGTTTGATTACCGTCTGGGGAACAAATTCTCGACATACGCGACAAACTGGATTCAGCAGGGGATTTCGCGCAGTATTGCTGACCAGGCGCGCACAATTCGTATTCCTGTGCACATGATTGACAATATTCACAAAATACAGCGTGCGACGCGCCAATTTATGCATAAATATGGTCGCCAGCCGACCGCCGAAGAATTGTCCAAAATTATCTATCTGCCAGTGGACAAGATTCACAAGGCGATGAAGGTAAATCTGAAACCTATTTCATTGGAAGCACCCGTCGGCAGCGAAGATGACAGCAGCCGTATTGAAATTATTGCTGACGAAACGGCCAAGAACCCATTTGTTTCGGCCGCACAAAAGAATTTGCGTAAAATTGTTACCCAGATTCTGTCTGAACTTGACCCAAAAGAAGAAACCGTTTTGCGCCAGCGTTTTGGTATGAGCACTAACAAAACCAGCACACTGGAAGAAGTTGGTGAATATATCGGCGTTACCCGCGAACGTATTCGTCAGATTGAACAAAAGGC
>CAVGNU010000005.1:27838-62894 GCA_963630775.1 Bacteroides fragilis
CCCCAGACAGGATTTTATTGAACGCACGTATAAATTGTGTTGCCTGACGACGGAACACAGTATCATTCTTTAACATTTCGCGTACTTGTTTCTTGTCAGCGGCGTTCATCATTTTAGCCAACCACTTAGAGAATATTGCCTTGTCGCCGTCATGATACTTTTTCCATACGACGTCCGGAATGTCTGCGCCCGTTGCGCGCGTTAAATCCAGCGATAAATCATGCATATTTTCAAATGCATGCTCGGCCTGTTTCAGAAAATCCGTTGCACTGACGCGACCGTACGATGGGGCGGGGGCAACGCCCATTGCGTCCATTGGCGCAGCCGCACGTGCAACCATCATTTGTTTATTCAGTGTCTGCATAGTATTCACGGCCTTGGCGTAATCAGACATCAGATCTATCATTTGCTGGCGCGATTGACCCGCCAAATCTTCCAATTTGATTGCAGATGACGAAATGGCATCGGTGGATTCCGCAACGGTGCTTTTCATCAAGCCAATCTTGTCGTTCAGCGATGCGACAATCTGTTGCAATTTTTCGCCGGCCTCGACCGATCCTTGCGACAAATCGGGCAGGGCTGAATAATAACGTTCTATCAATTCGGACAACGGCTGTAACTGTGCTGTGGTTTCGGCCGACATCTTTATCAGATTCGCCGATTGTCCCGACAGTTGTGTGTGCGCCGTATTCATTTCAATCAACGTTTCTCGCACACCCGTGGCCATCGCCTTGACCGATTCCGAGAATGCATTTGCAGACGTCTTGGTGTTCTCTAATGTCGTATTAGCAACACCAGACACGGTCTTTAATTCTGATACAACCGCGGTGGCAAATTCCTTGATTTCGCCATTAAAACGATTGGTCAGTGCGGCCAGTTCGTTTGATATGCCGCGCACAGATGTTTCCGTCCGCGCTGCCGAATCCATCAATGTTTCAACCGCTGCGGTCAACTTGTTGGTCTGTTTTTCAATTGATGCTTCGGCCAAGCGCACCTGACCCCCAACAGCATTTGAAGTGTTGGTCAATGAATTCATCTGGGACGTCAGTTGTTTTTTTGATTGCTTGCTGAATGTGTCCATCTTGGCCAAATGGTCGTTCAACAGTTTGTCATTGTTCGTCATCACTGTTTCGTAATCTGCGGCCGCAGTTTTGACATTGTTAAATCCGTCTGTCACCGATTGCGCCAGTGTCTGTAATTGCTGTTGCACAGTGTCTGATTGCTGACCCAGATGATTCATCTGTTCATCATTTGCATTGTATGCATCTTTCAGATTTTGCCCCAGTGTTTCGCTGGTCGCAACCCAAGCGTCAATCTGGGACTGAATATTTGCAATTTGTTCCGCCGTCGCTGTGGATGTTGTGTCAATTTGCGTCAGTAACGCATTGACAGTTGTGCTGAAATTATCTGTTGTATTCTGTACGTCTGTCCAGCCGCCCGACGATACAATATTATGCAAACCCAGCACAGTATTGTCCAAACGCTGTGACATCAATGCGACTTTTTTGGTTGCTTCGTCCGCGGTGGTAACCAACTTTTCATTCTGGACGGTCAATTCTTGCTTTAATTCATTGGCAGATGCAATTTGCGCATTCAATGTATCGCGCATTGTTTGAAAACTGGATTCAATCTTGGCAATTTCATCGGCCAAAATGGTCTGTAACACGCGCGATGCGTCCGCAACACGTGCACGGTCGGGCTGTGTCATCAACTGTAATAATGATTCCATCACATGCTGTGATCGACGTGATACAAAGAATAAAATACCCAATGCAATGGCCAACATACCGCATAACACGCCAGCACCAATCAATAAAATCTGTGTAAAATCCATGTCCACTCTCCCAATGGTTTTTATATGTCCTTGCAGAACACTGGAATTTATACTAGAATTTATTCAATAAAGCAAGGTTATAAATGGTACAAAAACAAACTCTTTCGCCAGAACAAGATATCGCTGCCAACCCCGCAGAAAACGTCTGGGTTCAGGCGAATGCTGGCACGGGCAAAACCAGTGTTTTGGTTCAACGTCTGTTACGTATTTTGTTCCGCAGTCCCGACATTGAATCATGTGGTATATTATGCCTGACGTACACAAACGCAGGGGCGGGCGAAATGCGTAATCGTATATTGGCGGCACTGCGCAAATGGGCAATGGCGTCCGACGACGATTTGCGGGATATGCTGTGCGATGTGGCCGAAAACAAAAATCCAACCGATGCTGATATTGCGCACGCACGCCAGATATTTTTTACCTATATTGACAATCCAGAAATTTTGAAAATAAAAACAATTCATGGTTTCTGCGAAGAGATTCTGCGTCGCTTTCCCTTAGAGGCGGGCATATCACCATCATGGACATTGGTATCTGATACTGCGCAACGTATTTTGATGCAAAATGCATTCGACCACCTGATAAATTCATCAGGAAATGCACGTACCGATTCCGCGTTTGAGCATATTGTGGGGCGCGTGTCCGAAACCGCCATGCCAGAATTACTAGGCATGCTGACATCACAATACAAGTACTTTTTTGGTGTCGACAACTTTGACAACTATCGCAAATACTTTATTGATACAACACGATATTTTTTGAATTTAGATTCGCCAATTCAGACGGAAACAACGCCAGAAAAGTTGCAAAACATCATAAATTTAGCAAAAACCGAGAAAAAGCCGCTAAATTATATAACCAAGGTTATCAATTTAACACAGAAATATATTGATAAAACGATAGATTTTCAAGAATACAAAAATGCATACTTAAAGGCCGATGGCGGCAAGATAAAAAATGTCGCAACCAAGGATTATATGGCCGACGAACAAGAACGCATTTACCAAATCAATCAGCACGATCTGAATCAAATGGTGTTTGACGACACATTGGCTTTGTTTGATTTGTCAGCAGCATTTGCCGAAACATATCGCGAATTAAAAGCGCGTCAAAACGCACTGGATTTTGAAGATTTGGTTTTGTACACACGTAGGTTGTTCTCAAAGCCAGACACAATGGGTTGGGTGCTGTCGCAATTAAATATTTCGCTGTCATATATTTTGGTGGACGAAGCACAAGATACCGCGCCCGTGCAATGGGACATTATGCGAATGCTGGCGGGCGACTTCTTTACCGATGGCGACACCGCGCGTCACCCACATACCATGTTTGTTGTGGGCGATACCAAGCAATCTATTTACGGATTTCAGGGCGCAGATCCGCGTGCATTCGCCGCCAGTCGCGATGAAATCGCAACACAGATTGCGCAAAACATGCGCACAATTCGTGAAGTGCCACTGACACAAAGTTTCCGTTCATTGTCCGCCATTCTGAATACAGTGGACAAGTTTTTTGATGACACCACCGTTATTGACATGACGGGCTTTGCCAACAATAATCATAAATGCTTCCGCGGCGATGGTACGGGATTGGTTGAATTACACAAATTGACGTCCAAGGCCACCGATGAAATTGATTTGAATACATATATTCGTAATATTGCCGACCGAATTAAAGCACTGATTGATTCCGGTGAATACGCACCAAAAGATATTATGGTTCTGGTTCAACGGCGTGCGCCGATGGCGGCCCCATTGGTCAAAGAATTAAAGCGTCGTGGCATTGATGTTGCTGGCAGCGATCGTATCACATTGCCGGACTTTCCAATTATTCGCGACATGATGAATCTGGTACGTTTTTGTTTGAATGCCACCGATGATTATAGTTTATGTTGCGTATTAAAAAGTCCGATTTTCCGTCTGACTGAACGCGATATTTTTAATATTTGCAAAATTAAAAACGACGAAAACGCAATAAAAAAACGCAATGGCAATATGCAACCAACAACCGTGTATCATGTTCTGGCCGACACCCACCCAGATGTTTATAATCGCCTGACAGAATTATTGGATGTGGCCGCAACAATGTCACCATATTCATTCTTTAATAATGTATTATCTGGTGGTGTGCGCGAAAGTATGATTGCTGCACTGGGCAATCAGGTTGTCGACCCACTGGAAGAATTTATGACCATATGTTTGGCATACGAACGTACCATGACGGGTACATTACGCCATTTTCTGAAATGGTTTATTACCGGCAGCAGCGAAATCAAACGCGATATGGACAGTGCCAGCGGCGTCCGCATTGCCACCGTCCACGGCAGCAAGGGTTTAGAGGCGCGCGCCGTGTTTTTGATTGATACAATCCGCACGCCCAAGGGGGAAAAGATGGCCACCATCGCCCCCGAATTATTGCCTGCGCATATGCGCACGGGAAAATATCCTGCGCCATGGATTTGGATGCCGCGCACTGGTGGCATGACCGAAAATCAGAATGCGGCGGTCGACGCCGTACGTAAAATGCGCATTGCAGAATACTATCGATTACTGTATGTTGCAATGACGCGCGCGCGCGACGCATTGTTTATTTATGGTTTTACCACCGATAAAAATCCACCAGATATCGCGTGGCATACGCAACTGTGGCGCGTACTGGCGGGCGACAGCACCGATAAATTTATCAGGATTGAAAAATGACAGACACACTGCGCGAATTATTAAAACAACGTGACGCCGCATCGCATGCGATTGATGTCGGCACACGTATGCACGAAAAAATGCGTCACATTTTTATTGGGGGCGACAGCGCGCGTGGTGACGGTGAAATCATTCAAAAAATCACCACACATAATGAACTATTGCAATTCTTTGGCACAAATTCACAAACAGAAGTTCCTGTTGCGGGTTTTGTGCGTGGTAAATTTATCAGTCGTCGTATTGATCGTCTGGTAATAAACCACGATGCAAAAACGGTTATGATTCTGGATTACAAAACAGACACCCATCCCGACGAATATCGCACCACATATCATGCACAGGTTGCGGAATACATGGAACTGTTACATATGATTTACCCAAAATACACCGTCCGTGGATTTATTCTGTGGCTGCATAATTTCAAACTGGAATCCGTTCAATAAAATCTTGAAACAGGGCGACAAAACTGGCTATAATTTAGGCATGCTGACAAATCTGAATATTTCAAACATTGTATTGATTGAAAAACTGAATCTGGGGTTCGGCGGTGGGTTAAATGTACTGACCGGCGAAACCGGCGCGGGTAAAAGTATCTTGCTGGACGCGTTGTCGTTGGCACTGGGTGCGCGTTCAGATGTCGGTCTGGTGCGTCACGGTTGTGACGTGGCATCGGTCACCGCGGAATTTGACACCGTGCCCGACGCGTTGTTACCACTGTTTGACGAATTTGGCATCGATGTATCTGATGGCACATTGATTTTGCGTCGCACATTGACCGCCGATGGGAAAAGTCGTGCATGGATAAACGATTGTCCCGTATCAATCAAAACGTTAAAGCAGGTCGGTGATGAATTGGTTGAAATTCACGGCCAGTTTGCAAATCACACACTGTTGAATCCATCAACGCATCGCGCAACATTGGACGTATTTGGTGTGGCAAACGTTGCGGGGTATGCTGATTTAATGCGCGCCGTACGCGATGCATATAATGAATATCATGCGGCCCAGCGTGAATTAAACGAACTGAACGAATTACTGGCGCGTGCAGAATCAGAACGTGATTTCTTGGAACACAATGTTGCGGAATTGCGTGACCTGAATGTCCGTGTCGGCGAAGAAGAAGAGTTGTCCACCCGTCGCAGTGCGATGATGAACGCCGAAAAAGACGCCTCCATTTTGGCCGAGGCGACCGAGGCACTGTCCCCACGCGGCAATTCACTGGACGCGCAAATCTTTGCGGTGGCACATATATTGCAACGCGTTAAAACAGAACCCAATCCATATCAAGAACAGATTGATAAACTGTACGACATCGCGCAAAGTGTGTCAGAGATTGCAGAAACATTGACGCCAACCGAAATTGACACCACCATCATTGATGAATTGGAAGAACGCCTGTTTGCAATCCGTGCCGCCGCACGCAAACATCGTGTGACCGCGGACGAATTACCCGCCAAATTGGAACAGATGGCGTCGGCATTGGCAACGATTGATAATTCGGATGCCCAACAACGTCGCGTTGCCACATTGGTTCAGCAAAAACGTGCGGAATTTGACAAGTATGCCACGCAACTGACCACCGCACGCGCGGCCGCCGCCGAACAATTACGCACACGCATATTGGCGGAATTGCCCGATTTGAAACTGGGACAGGCGGACTTTACCGTATCGCACGCGCTGTGCGACGCGTCACCGTTTGGTGTTGATGATATTACGTTTATGATCAAGACCAACCCCGGGATGCCATTTGCACCACTGCACCGCGCGGCATCGGGTGGCGAATTGGCGCGTTTAATGTTGGCGCTGCGTGTGGTATTGGCGAACAATCAATATTCACACACATTTGTATTTGATGAAATTGATACCGGTATCAGTGGCGCGACCGCCAGTGCGGTTGGATTGCGCCTGAACAAATTGGCATGTGGCGCACAGGCATTGGTTATTACCCATTCGGCCCAGGTTGCGGGTTTCGCAAATCACCATTTCAAAATTGAAAAGACCGCAACCGCGGATAAAACCACAACATCTGTTCATGAAATTACGGGCGACGAACGCTTGAACGAGGTTGCACGTATAATCAGTGGCGCGGAAATCACCCCGGAATCACTGGCAACCGCACAAACACTGATACATTAAAAAAACACGGCGCATTTGCGCCGTGTTTTTAACTAGCACCCCAAATTTGTCCTTAGTCTCGAATTTTGTGTTACTACGGTGTTGCATGCACTCTGACAGGAGTTGGAGCATACTGTTGAATTTGACATATCTGCCATATAAAAATACTTGCCATTTGTGGCACAGAAACAATACTGCCCACCCGTCGACAATGATGTTGGAATAGTACCGGTCTGTACATCTTGTGCAGTATAACTACCCTGCAAGATAGTGCATTTGTACGTTACAGTTGAACAGCCAGACACAGTAGATGTACCATCCTGATAACATGCGCTGAGGTCAGGGTGCGTAAATGCACCCACTGCGTTATAGTACGTTTTGCCGGTAACCAAATAGCATTCGCTTTTGGAATTGGCGCCGGCCTGTGATGTTATGCCGCCGTTTGCCACAGATGCAACACTGCTGTGGCTGCTGTCAACCCATATATCCGTTGCGCTGGGGCATGTCGTACATGACGATGCATTCACGGTGTCTGAATATGTTCCGGCAGAACAACTAATACACTTTGTACCAGATTTATAGGTTCCTGCGCTACATTGTGTGCAACTGTTGTAAAATACTGGGCAACTGCCTATTGTAGTAACTTGTGTGTCACCCAGGAAATAGCCACTGTTACATTTTGAGCATGTGGTATAAGAGAAGGCCTGATTGGCCAGCGAGGTTGTCACATATGCCTTGCTTGTTGTGGAACAATTAGAAGCAAAGCTAGGGCCACCACTAATAGAAACACCGCTGGGCTGTGTTGAACTATATGTGCAATCAATACAGATCTTCGCGCTCACAGAGCATGTACTGTAAGTATATGTCGTAGACTTACTGTTGCTGGAGCTGCACGATGTGCAATATGTGAGTTTTTGACACAATTGTGTAACCGTATCGCACATGTATACGGTTTTTGTTGCACTGCAATAAGTATTATTGTATGTGGTGGTTACGTCGTCAACCGCCTCGTCCAACGCATACCCGCTTGGCAGACTAGTATAAGTACTACATCCGGCGAATGCCCCATGTATCGGTACCAGCCATACACCCAATATAAAGAATTTGATATAAAACCTCATTTTTTAACCCCCTTTGTGTTTGGTATAAAACGAAACCGCCAAGATTTGGCGGTCGGGGAGTTAAGAAAATCATGCATAAGAATGACCCGTGTGGCCTTCGTGCGGTATTAAACGCACTGTTATATAACCACACGCTCCCCGGCCGATATTTCAGACCAAGGAGTTATACAACAAACGACGCTTACGCGCCGCAGTTATGCGGATTACAATACATTCTGTATGTATCGCTTATACACGGGTTTTCTTACGACCCCGAACCCAATATCCCTTTGGATTCGTGTGGTATTATAATCTAGCAAACCAAAAAGTGCAAGTTATATTCAACGGCGAACATGTCACCATGGGTGTAAAATCAAATTATTGTACGTTTAATACACCATCGGCAAATTCCAATGATGCAATACGTGGCGCGCCCGTTGCGCGACTGACAATATTGTTGTTTGCATCACGCGCAATCACATACCCACGCGCCAGTACGTTTTTATAACTGAGTGAATTTAACATTTGCCCCAGATGCGCAACAGATTGATTCAATGTCGCCATCTTGGTCTGTAATATGCTGGGGAATGTCGCCAACGCATCAATGCGACCATGTGCGGTGGTCAATTTGCCATTGATAATGATATTCATTGTGCGCGCCGCGTCGTCCAACCGCTGGGCATGTTCCATAACCATCTGGTGCGGACTTTTTATTGCAATCGCATCCACACGTGATTTTGCATTTGTCAGACGTGTTGTAAAGTTCGACGACATGCGATGCCACATGTTGTCCAGTTCTTGGAATAATGACAATTTAGTTGGCACAACGGTTTCTGCCGCGCCCGTTGGCGTTGGCGCACGAAAGTCCGCAGCAAAGTCAATCAGCATCCAATCCGGTTCGTGTCCAACACCAGAAATCAGTGGAATATGGCTGGCCGCGGCGGCGCGAACAACAATTTCTTCGGAAAAGGGCAACAGGTCTTCCAAACTGCCGCCGCCACGCGCAACGATAATAACATCAACATTGTTCATACGATTAAAATATTCGATGCCGGCGGCAACCTCGGCCGCGGCGGTTGCGCCCTGAACCGTTGCGGGATACAACAAAACGCGCACGGGAAAACGTTCGCGTAATCTGTTCTGAATATCTTGAAATGCCGCACCCGTCGGACTGGTAACAACACCGATTGTCTGTGGCAGGCGTGGCAGCGGCTTTTTCCGCGACGCGTCAAACAACCCCTCGGCCGCCAGTTTGCGTTTGCGCTCCTCTAGCATTTTCAGGATTGCGCCAACGCCCGCCATTTCAATTTCATTTACAATAATCTGATAATTGCTGCGCGCAGGGTATGTGGTAAAACGGCCTGTAATTATAACCTCCATCCCTTCTTCTAATTTGAAAGAAACGGGTGTCCCGCGCCAAATAATAACAGAAATTGCCGCCCCAGAATCCTTTATCGTCATGTACATGTGACCAGACGTCGCACGTGTGATTTGCGACAATTCCCCGCGAATCTTGATGCGTGGAAACGCGGTTTCAACCACGCCTTTTAATAACGCGGATGCATCAGATACGCTGAATATAGTATCGGGTTTAACGATTGATTCTGGCTTTTCCATGTGCAGTTACCGTTTATCTAATTCTTGTTTAATCTGGCGCACAAATTCCGCCTTGTTCGGGGTGCGCATATCCGCCATGCGACGATTGATGGGTGTGCCAACCTGATACGGGACACGCAGGGGTGCGAACTGGTCGCCTGTGGCATCAAACGCAATGCCATGTTCATTATCGCGCAAGAATACAACCGGTGCATGTTCCCAATCACCCAAATGAATTGCCGATGGCGTCCATACGGTTGCCCCGCCATACAGTTCATACACGCAAATAGTGGACAGGGCGCAGAACCCCTTGGGCCACGGGACAAATCCATTGAACGGCAGGTTGCCAACATACTTGCGCCGAAATGCGGGGTCAGCATATTTTTCGCGCAACACATACGCAATATCGACCAAGCGATATTCCGCATCAAATTTGTTCAACGCAAAGGAATCTATGTCGGACGCCAGTTCCAAAACCTTGCGCGTGGCAGCATCATAAGTTTTCTTGTAATCTTGTATTTCCATACCGGAAATTGTACCACAAGTGGCCAAATTATTCAATTATAATTCGGTCAATGGCCAACGCGGACGTGGGGCAATCGGACTGTGCACAACACGCCCCAAACGATAGTTTTCAATTCCTGCCCACGCAATCATTGCGCCGTTATCAGTACACAGATTCATCGGTGGGGCGGCAAACACAATGCCGTGTGCCGCGGCCAAACGTTCCATCGCCGCGCGAATTGCACTGTTTTTCGCAACGCCGCCCGCGACAACCAATGTTTTTGGTGCCGCCGCAATCACGCGCGCATCACGCATTGCGTTTTCCAATCGGTTGATTATGCAATCCACAACCGCCGCCTGAAAAGATGCACAGAAATCATTTATGAATTCGTCGCTGTACGGTGCGGTGGCGCGTTCCAAGAATGTACGTGCCGCGGTTTTAATTCCACTGAATGAAAAATCACACCCGGGTTTATCACACAACGGACGCGGAAAATGAAACGCAGTGGGGTTACCCAGTTGCGCGCGCTTGTCCACAATCGGGCCACCAGGGTAACCCAAGCCCAACATTTTGGACACTTTATCAAATGCTTCGCCCGCGCTGTCGTCCAGCGTTTGACCAATCAGTTCATATTGACCAACCCCACGCACCAACAAAATCTGGCAATGCCCGCCAGATGCCAACATCAACAAATACGGAAATTCAACCGACGTCGCGCCATCACCACCATTTGCCGCCGCCGCATGCAGGCGCGGAACAAGGGCATGCCCCTCCAAATGATTCACAGCAACCAGCGGTTTGCCCGTCGCCTGTGCCATGCCTGTCGCTGCCAACCAGCCAATCAGCACACCACCAATCAGCCCCGGACCCGCTGTCGCGGCAATCACATCAATATCGTTTATGGTCTTGCCCGCTGTTTCTAATGTCTGTTGTACGACCTGATCAATTGCCAAAATATGCGCACGCGCCGCCAATTCTGGCACAACGCCGCCATATTTCTGGTGTTCTGGGATTTGCGAATAAATAATATGCGATAAAATATTACGCTTGGAATCAACAATCGCCGCCGATGTTTCGTCGCACGATGATTCAATCCCCAGACACAACACCGGACGCGCCGCATCATCATTGTGCGCATCGCCCGCCAATTTGCCCATATCCATACGTATCAATTTTTCGTCTGTCATTTTAATATTTCCAATAATACTATGCCCAGATTGTTCTTGTTCTGGCGACGGGCCGCGATATATTCCGACATAGGTACATCAACAACACGCCCCACCGCACTGGACGCATGCCGCAACATACCATTTGGCATCAAAAAACCCATATGCACCACCGCCAAATCCGTGCCTATGATATCACTTTTCCCCGTATTGCCAACAATAAATAAAACAACCATCGGACGATTGGTGTCCAGTGTTGTTATATTATCATACGGAATGTATTCAATGTCGGTTGTTACCGCCGTCGCATCAGTATCAATATTATGCACACGCCACAACCACGACGCACGATTGATAACAACGCGGCGCAGGGCGGTTTGCCCATACTCTGCACTGAGATTCTTTACAATATCAGCATTATTAGGCAACCATTCTGTTTCAATAAAGTGATTGCGATTTATAAAGTCAATTTCGCCGTTTTTATATCTGATTTTATTCAGTGTATCAACATCGCCATTCGCCAATACCGTTTCCACAAATGTTGTGCAATCAAACGCATCATCGCGTATCAATGGGTCGGTGTCGGGCGCGCGCCCTTCGCCCAACGGGTCATTTACATATTTTGCGCCCATGTATTCGTCACCAATCTGGTGCGTGACACCACACCCAGCCAGAAACATAGTAACAAACAGAACAGCGCGTTTCATTTATTGATTTTGTTTGATTTGCGCACCGGTATAACACAATGACACCGCATCACGCACCGCCATTTCGCCAGAATCAGGCAGGGTTGCAATCTTGTCAACACATGCCACCATCAGTTCTGTATCGCTATCGGTTGCGGTCAACATACGCACAGCAGCACTGCGTCTGTCCAATGATGCCGCGCGCCATGCCTTCAAATTATCGGTTTCTAGATTCCCCTTGCGCAAGGTACACGAAAACACCACCATAACCAACAACAGTGCCGCCACACCAATAAATAACTTTAATATCAATTTAACATTCTTCATGCATTCCCCCCCATTATTCACATTTTACCAACCATACATCATAGTCCGCATTTTGAACTGGATTTTCCCCAGGTTCATTGCGCGACAGCCAATTACTGTAAATTTTCCCCTCGGCCCCCTTGGTAATTTCGACAAAGGCAAAGAAATCTTCGGCGGCAAATGGGTCGGTCTGCTTGCACGCACGCACGGTAATATGCAGTTTTTCAAATGTCGCATCGCGTCCAACGGGAATTTGCACAATTTGCGTTTTGCCGGCGGCCTTGTTCATAACGCGCAATGTCGCCACATCACGATTTACATACGCGTGCACATCTGATGCAGCCGAACACAGTACAAATACTGATAAAATTCTCAAAATTGTTTTCATACCCGTTATGATACATTCGGGTGTTTATAATGTCAAATTGATAAAAAACAAAAATACCGCCAATGGCGGTATTTTTGAATTTACAAAATAATTCATGCAAATTATTTAGCGTTCTTTTCAGCAGATGTGGCCGCCAAATCTTCGACGATACGCGCCTTTTTGCCGGACAAACCGCGCAAGAAGAACAATTTCGCACGACGAACACGACCGATACGAACCTTCTCAATTTTTTCAATCGCCGGGCTGTACAGTGGGAATTTACGTTCCACGCCAACACCATAAGATTCACGGCGTACTGTGAACGATGCATTGTTACCAGTACCACCATCGCGCGCAATAACAACCCCTTCGAAAACCTGAATGCGGAATTTATCGCCATCTTTGATTTTCACAGATACTTTCAGTGTATCACCCGCTTTGAAATCAGGGATAACCTTTTCACCCTTTAATTTAGCGATTTGCGCTGCTTCGATTTTTTTAATAATGCTCATTTTTCATTTTCCTTTATTAAATCCGGACGACGTTCTTGTGTTATCGTGTCCGATTGTTGTTTCCGCCACCGTTCAATATTGCCGTGGTGACCGGACAGCAGGACTTCTGGGACTTTACGTCCACGCCATACCGACGGGCGGGTGTATAACGGCCATTCCAACCCCCCGATTTCAAAACTTTCGTTTGCGGTGGATTCAGCACCACCGTGCAGGACATTATCTATCAAGCGAACGCAACTGTCAACAAAAACTTGGGCGGCAATTTCCCCGCCAGACAGTATGTAATCGCCGATTGACAATTCCGTTATATCATATTCTTCGATGATTCGTTGATCAATCCCTTCGTATCGCCCACAGAGCAACGTGTATGTCGCATCGGCATCCGCCGCAAATTCGCGTACCATTTGTTGGTTCAGGCGTGGCCCGCGTGGTGAAAAGTATATAATTTTGCCACGATTTTTTACCGAATCAATCGCCGCACCCAACGCATCAGGACGCATAACCATACCCGCGCCACCGCCAAATTGTTCATCGTCAACACTGCCATAATTATTTATGGCAAAATCACGAATGTTTATCGCGTCATACGACCACACACCATGTTCCAGCGCGCGCCCAACCACACCGCCCGCCAACGTACCCGGAAACATTTCTGGAAAAATAGTCAGTATGTTAAAATGCATCTTCTTGTAATATTATTTTTGTTTACAATTATGCCATATTTGTAACGTATCGCGACGTGGCATATCTGGTTTAATCATACCATTGCACCAAATAAATTTACCAGTGCATTTCACGCCGGTTTTGGCAAAATGTGGACATGTTGCGTCCAACGGAATAATACGGCGACCATGCACATCCACAGGATATGTCATAAACTGGTCACATGTATAAACACACGAACACTACAAATCACCATTTGCCCCTGTCAGGCGACGTGGAACATATACATCTTCGGTATCTATACGAACAAAAGTACGTGGTAACATTTTAACGTCCTTTAACTATTTTATATTTGTATTTACAATTCGCGCACAGATTCTGTACAATCGCCGCATTCATGCGCGCCAACCCCGTGTTGTTAAATTCAGCAACGCGTATCATAACGTTGTCGCGCAAATGCGTCACCGCATACGCGTGCGCCCAATCACGTTCCAAAGTCAGAGCAGGGCAAACACAGAAATCCCACACACATTCTGCCTTTATATGTTTACCAATTCCAGCAAAATTCACTTGTACAACAGCCATTTTATTTAACCACTATACTTTTTGTATTCAAATCAACGTTTGCACCAATAAACGACAGCATATCACCGTTTTCCAGTTCGATAATATCGCCCGCACCATAATTTTGAAAACACGCCACACGACCGATATTTTCACCATCACGCATAACCGAAAAACCAATCAGATCGGACTGATAATATTCGTCCGCGCCCAGTTTCGGCAACGCATCACGCGATATAAACAGTTCTGTGCCACGCAACGTTTCCGCCACATTACGATTATCAATGCCATCAATTCGTGCAATTATAACATCAGACGTCGGATTCAACCGACGCACGAAATGAAACGCACTGGATTTGAATTTTGAACTCAATACATCAAAATGTTTGAAATCTATCGGGTTTTCAGAATAGGTCTGAACCCGAACCTCGCCCCGAATGCCTTGGGGGGCAACAATTTTTCCGACCAAGATTTTTGATGTATCATTCATGCCAAATACCGAATGCGCCCGACAATGCGGGCGCATTTATAAAAAGCAAAATTATTCTGCCGTGGCCTCGCTGGCTGCGTCAGCGGGGGCTTCTGCGGCGGCTTTTGCTGCTGCTTCTGCGGCTGCCTTTTCTTCGGCAATCTTGGCCAACTTTTCGGCTTTGTCCTTAATCTTCATCTGTGTTTTTTCAGATTGCAGATTTTTCTTTGTCTGGACTGGGATTGGTTTCTTGTCTGCTAAACCAGCATTTACCAAGAAACGGTAAACACGATCAGATGGTTTTGCCCCCTTGGCAATCCAAGATTTAACCTTGTCAACATCCAAAACAACGCGTTTTTCATTGTCGCGTGCCAACATTGGGTCGTATTTACCAACAATTTCCAAAATATTGCCGGAATTACGTGCATTGCGGGAATCTGTAACAACGACGTGATAATATGGACGTTTTTTTGCACCGAAACGCGCCAAACGAATAACAGTTGCCATAATTTTGCTCCTTAGTATTTCTAACTGTTTGCCCACACAGAAAAACCACCATCAAAGACAAACACTTGTCGGTTGATGTTCCACACGCATACCGCGCACTGGATTTATATAGATGGCAATCTGTTGGGATTTGCGGGGTTATTATGAACCAAAAATTATCAAAAGTCAAATAATAAAACAAAAATCAGCACATTGCCGATTTGATGTTTGCGTTACAAGGTTGCCCGATACAACACAACTATCTGCAAACTTGGTGCGGGCGAAGGGAATCGAACCCTCGCCTAAAGCTTGGGAAGCTTTCGTTCTACCATTATACTACGCCCGCAGGCGTCTGGTATTCTATACGGGTTTGGTATAAAAGTCCAGACAAAAAACGCGCCATTTCGGCGCGTATGTTATTTACTTTCGCCAACTGGGATTTGCAACAGTTGCTTTGGGAATATCAGATTTGGGTTTTCAATATTATTACGTTCAGCAATTATGCTGAACAAAACACCACGGCGCAAGAAATTACGTGCAATAATCCACAGGCAATCACCACGGCGAACCGTATAATACGTATTATCGTCGCCGGTCATTTCGGGCATTGTAAATGTATGACCAACCTGTGCCACTGTGCGACCATCGCCATCATGCAGACGTACCGTCAATGTGTATTCTTTGCCGGTTTCCAATTCACCAACATCCGCACCCAGTCCAAAATGCTTGTGGTCTGATACGCGTGCAAAACCCAAATATTTATTATTCAATGACAATGATACGCGCAGGCGTGGCAACGCATCACCGGTTACAACAATGCGACCCGTGTCCAGATAATCAATCTTGGACACGAGCAAATCGCCGTCCGCCAACTGTGACGGGGCCTGCAACAGTGTACTGCCATCACGTGTCATCAGCAAAGACACCGAATGTTTATACCCATGTGGCGAAACATAAACAAATACGTTTTCAATGGATTTTGTACCGTCGTCCGCGCCAATCAGCGAAATAGTATAATTACCAGCATCAAACACACGGGCGGGCGCATACACAAATTCACCATCAGAATCTGTGCGTTCTGTGGCAACAATCTGGTCATTGATTACAACCGATATATTCTGATGTGGCAACCAGCGTCCCGCAACAACGATTGAGCCCGCAGGTTCAATGCGAACAATGTCAAATGATGGCACAGTGTTTTCGTCAACGGTCTGGACAACAGGTTCTGGAACAGCTGGCACAACTACAACCTGTGTCGTGGTGTTGTTTGCACGAACAAATAAAACCCAAATTGCAACAAAGATAACAAAGATTGCACACAAAATGGGGAACCAATACGCGCGCAGACCATTGCGTGAATTACGTGCCGAGTGCGCAGACATTGCCGCCAGCTGAATGTCTGCATCACTGCGTGGGGCGGGGCGCGCAAAGATATTCAGCGTCTTCAAGAAACGTCTGGCAAAATTACGACGATTTTCCATCCAGTTATTCTGCTGGGCGATTGCATCATTTATCAAATCATCTGTGCTGCGCTTTGTTTTGCCGATAATGTTTGCTTTTTGATTGCTTTTTGCCATGTCTAATCTCCTGAAACGTTTGGAATTAAAACTCTGGACAAATTATTGCAAATAATCTTTCTTTGTCAACTCAAATATGATATAATCAGACCAGATTTTGGGGGGAATTATGAAGAAAATAGGTATTATGACGACTGGCGGGGATTGTTCTGGTCTGAACACGGTTATTCAACGTTTAACACATGGCGCACACTTGCGCGGGTGGCAGGTTTTGGGTATTTTGGACGGCACAGACGGTCTGTGCACGACACCGCCCCGTGTCATAGAATTAAATGACGACACGTTGCCAATTGAAAACGCACGCTTGGCGGGCAGTTTTCTGCACAACGGTCACGCTGGTGCAATGAATTTTGAAACCGCGGCAGAGGGCGGCAAACTGGACAATTTCAACAAGAAATTACGCAAATCGTTACAAGAATTAAAACTGGATGCACTAATTCTGATTGGTGGCAACGGCAGTTTGTCGTTGGCATGGTGCAATCGCGCAATTTATGCAGACCTGCAACTGATTTGCATTCCAAAAACGATTGATATGGACATGCCACTGACCGACCGCACGGTTGGTTTCAGCACAGCGGTGCAACAACTGACATCTTTCTGTGACCAACTGATGCTGACTGCGCGCAGCCACCACCGTTGGTTTGTTGTGCAATCAATGGGACGCGATTGCGGCGCATTGGCGTTGCATGGTGGTGTTGCCGCCGGTGCAGCAGTTATATTGATACCAGAAATCAAATTTGATTTGGATTCTGTTATCACACACGTAAAGCACGCCACCACAGATTACGGTATCATCGTTGTGTCAGAGGGCATACACCTGCGTGGGCATTCGGGGCGTCCTGCCGATATTATTTCGCGCAAATTGACCGCCGCAGGCATTGCAAACCGCGCCGTGTTTCCCGAACACACCCAGCGTGTTGGCGACACCACGGCATGCGACCGCATTTTGGCAACGCGCTTCGCCGATTGCGCACTGCACGCGATTGATAATAACGAAACATACGTTATGACGGCGTTGGACGGCAACGACGTTAAAACGGTCAGTTTGTCTGATTTCTTTGACGCCGGCGAAATCGTTGACGATCCGAAAATCCCAGGATTAAAAACATCGGACGCATTTGTTGCCCCCGACGATCCGCTATTAGACGTTGCCCACCATATGGGAATCTATATCGGCGAAATCAAGTAAAAAGAACGGGGCGTTTGCCCCGTTTTTTATTTCTTTTCCGAAAAATCCGCATCGCGCGCGCCATCTTCGTTTGGCTTGTTTTCACCAGATTCAGATTTCTGCGCTTCTTGCGCCGCTTTATAGACCGCTTCGCCCAACTTCATTGACTTTTCCATCAATGCATCGGTCTTTTCTTTCAGCGATTCCGCGGTGGCGTCTGCCTTGGCCAATTCGTCAGACAATGCGGTTTTCGCATCTTCGATGGCTTTCTTGTCATCAGCACTGATTTTATCACCATGTTCTTTCAGTGATTTTTCAACACTGAACACTGCGGCTTCGGCGTTGTTCTTGGCTTCGGCCAACGCACGTTTCTGTTTATCTGCTTCGGCATTCGCAGCGGCTTCATCAACCATCTTTTGAATATCCGCTTCGGACAGGCCGCCATCGGATTTAATAGAAATCGTCTGTTCTTTGCCTGTGCCTTTATCTTTTGCAGATACGTGCACGATACCATTGGCATCAATATCAAAGGATACTTCAATCTGTGGCATACCACGTGGGGCAGGTGCGATACCTTCCAAATTAAACTGGCCCAACAACTTGTTGTCTGCGGCCATATCACGTTCGCCTTGGAATACGCGAATTGTCACGGCCGACTGGTTGTCTTCGGCGGTACTGAACACCTGTGATTTCTTGGTTGGAATTGTTGTGTTACGGTCAATCAGACGCGTAAACACGCCACCCAATGTTTCAATGCCCAATGACAACGGTGTAACATCCAATAACAGAACATCTTTGACGTCACCTTTCAGAACGCCACCCTGAATCGCTGCACCCAACGCAACAACTTCATCAGGATTCACGCCCTTGTGTGGTTCACGACCGAAAAATTCTTTTACTGTTTCGACAACCTTTGGCATACGTGTCTGGCCACCGACCAAGATAACTTCGTTGATTTGCGATTTGTCCAAACCTGCATCTTTCAAGGCCTTCTTGCATGGCTCAATTGTCTTTTGAATCAGGTCGTCGACCAAAGATTCCAATTTTGCACGTGTCAATGTTGTGTTAAAGTGCTTTGGCCCAGTCGCATCTGCGGTCAAATATGGCAGGTTGATATCTGTCGATGTCTTGGACGACAATTCAATTTTTGCCTTTTCTGCGGCTTCTTTCAAACGCTGCAACGCCAATTTGTCGCCAGACAAATCAATCCCAGATTGCGCCTTGAACTCATCAATCAAGTATTTCAATACGCGCGCATCAAAATCCGAACCGCCCAGTGCAGTATCACCGTTTGTTGATTTAACCTCGAACACGCCATCAACGATTTCCAAGATGGAAATATCAAATGTACCACCGCCCAAGTCATATACAGCAATTGTGCCGTTCTTGTCTTTTTCCAAACCATATGCCAATGCAGCGGCGGTTGGTTCGTTGACAATACGTAATACGTTCAAACCCGCAATACGTCCCGCATCCTTGGTTGCCTGACGCTGAGAATCATTAAAGTACGCTGGCACAGTAATAACCGCATCAGATATAGTTTCGCCCAAATATGCTTCGGCGTCTTTCTTTAACTTTGCCAAAATCATCGCAGAAATCTGAGATGGAGCATATTTTTTACCATCAATTTCAACCCACGCATCACCATTGTCGCCTCGTACAATTTTATATGGTACACGTGCCGCGATTTCCTTGACCGCAGGGCTGTCAAAGCGCAAGCCCATCAAACGTTTGATTTCATAAATTGTGCTTTCAGGATTGGTGATTGCCTGATTTTTAGCTGTAATGCCAACCAACTGCTCGCCATTTGATGTCAGTGCGACAACAGATGGGGTCGTACGCCCCCCCTCTGAATTTTCGATAATTTTTGGATCATTACCGTCCATGAATGCCATGGCGGAATTTGTTGTACCCAAATCGATACCTAATACTTTTGCCATTTTTTGCTCCTTGAATATTCGTATGCCCATCATATAGTGAACACAAAAACGCATTTCAAGACCACAGGAAAAAAATAATAAAAAAACCGCCCAAACGGACGGTCTTTTGCATAAAAATAATCTTGCAATTATTTTTTTGCTGGTGCAGCAGCGGCAGCAGCGGGTGCAGCAGCCGTTGTGGTGGCCGCGGCCTTTGGTGTTTCTGCTTCTTCTGGCATTTTACCACCGATTGTTGCAAACGCTAATTCTGCCTGATGCAGGCCCAATTCAACACCCGCTGGCAAGACCAAGTCAGAACCGTGAATCGTTTCACCGATTGTGACATTTGCCAAATCAATAATGATTTTTTCAGGGATATCGTGTACCAGACCACGTAATGCAACCTTACGTACTGCAAAGTTCAAAACACCACCCAGTTTAATACCCTTGGATGTATCAACATTGATAACGTCCACAGGAACGATAACATCGACCGGATTTTTCACATCAATACGTTTGAAATCAACATGAATAACCGCATCTGATACTGGATGATACTGAATATCAACCAACATGGCATCTTCTTTGCCATTCGTCGTGTCGATTTCAAATAATTTTGTCCGCAAAGCCGGCTTTTTAATCAGCAATTCAAAAGAATTACCGTCCAGTTCGATTGCAACTGGGGCTTTCTTTTCGCCATAGATAACCGCGGGGATTTTCTTGTTTTTGCGGATGCTGCGTGTGGCCCCCTTGCCAGCAACGCTGCGAATATCTGCATTCAATTTAATTGCCATTTTATAATCCTTTTAATAGCATTGGTTTAACTGTGCGCGACCTCCAAGGGTGCCGTGCGGGGCATATTATTTACTAAAATCTTTGAAAAATCAAGGTTTTTATTGCACCCCGCGCTGCAAAATCAAAAAGCGCGCCCGCCCATACGTTTTATCGCGCAGGATTTCCCACTGGGCACGCGGTGGCAACATGAAATTATCGGCGTCTTGTTCCCATACCAAAATTGTGCCATCGCGCACCACCGCACCCACACGTCGCACAAATCGCGCGCCCAATTCCGCCAAATCATACGGCGGATCAACAAATATCAAATCAGCATTCGGCGCGATTTGATTGGTCTGCGTCATTGCGTCTGCCATCAAAATATTCGCTCGCGCGCCCACCCCTAGGGGCGCAACGTTTGCGCGCACCGTCTTTATCGATGCCGCGGCATTGTCGGTAAATGTAACGTTTGCCGTTGGTCGGCGCGACAAAAATTCAATTCCAAATTCGCCGCTGCCCGCGAACGCGTCCCATACGTTCAGGCCGTCGCGTGCGCCAATAATCCCGTCCAGCATATTGAACAGCGCAATCCGCGCGCGATTCTGGGTCGGGCGTGCTCCATCAGGCAGGCGCAACTTACGCCCGCGAAACGCGCCTGAAATAATTTGCAATTTTGAATCCATATTGTACAGTGTATCACATGAACCCAATGCAGCAAGCCATAAATTTAGCAATCCGCGCAAAATCGCACGACGATGTTCCAATCGGTGCGGTAATTGTTTGCGATGGACGCATTATTGCGCGTGGCGAAAATCAGGTACAACTGAAACGCAATCCAACCTTACACGCCGAAATAGTTGCAATAAATCGCGCATGTAAAAAACTGGGGACAAAATTCTTGGACGGGTGCGACATTTACGTATCACTGGAACCGTGCGCAATGTGCGCGACGGCCATTTCATTGGCACGCATTCGTCATGTGTATTTCGCTGCAACGGATACCAAGGGCGGGGGGATAATATCTGGGGCGCGCATATATGACACCGACCGCCACCTGTGGAAACCGAACGTCACCCAAATACCTGAATTTGCCGACGCGGCGGCGCAAATGCTGCGGGAATTTTTCGCAACGCGACGTAATAAAAAGGGCGACAAGTAATTTGTCGCCTGTTTTTATTTATCAATCAAACTGCTGCCTGACATATCGGCGGGCTGGTGCAAACCCAACAACTGTAATATTGTTGGCGCAATATCTGACAGACCACCGTCATGTACACTATGTGGCGTATTTGATACCAATATGAAATTTACAGGATTTGTTGTATGTGCTGTCCACGGCATACTGTTTTCATAATCCCACATTTTTTCCGCATTTCCGTGATCGGCCGTAATCAGAACCGTGCCATTCAACGCCAATACCGCGGGCACCAGGCGCGCCAACTGAGCATCCAAAACCTCCATCGCGGCGATGGCGGCGGCCTCTTTGCCCGTATGACCAACCATGTCGCCATTGGCATAGTTCAAAATTACCACGTCAAAATCCGCCAATTTGCCCAACAACGCATCTGTGATTTTAACCGCCGACATTTCAGGCAACAAATCAAACGTTGCAACGTCGGGCGATGGAATCAGAACTTTTTCTTCACCCACATAATCCACATTGCGTTCCGCATCAAAGAAATACGTCACATGATTATACTTTTCTGTTTCCGCAATGCGCAACTGGCGCAAATGATGCGCCGCCAACACGTCGCCCAATGTGTCATGCGTTTCAACGTCTGGCAACAGTGCAGGACACAATTCGTCCAACCCTTCGCCATATTGCGAAAAACACAACATGTGCGCGCCAGTGGTCAAAATTGCACGAACAATCTGGCGTGCACGGTCGCTGCGATAATTACCAAACAAAAATCCATCTTGGGGCGTAATTGGCACATCACCCGTAATGACGGTTGGTTTGATAAATTCGTCTGTTTCGCCGTGGGCATATGCCGAATCCAATGCCGCGTCAATCGTTGGCGACACATACGGACTGGTTGCGTGGGCGATTGCATCAAACGCCATGGCCGTCCTGTCCAAGTTTTGGTTTCTGTCCATTGCATAGTAACGCCCAGACAGCGTTCCCCAGAATGCCTGACCAGATTCCAGATATGCTGCCAAGCGTTCTTTGATCAATCGAATATATTCACCGGCGGATTGGGGCGGGGTATCGCGCCCATCGGCAATAAAGTGAATACACAGGCGCAGTCCCGCATTCAATACGCGGATTGCAATCGTCAGCATATCATTTATGTCCGAATGCACACGCCCATCAGACATCAATCCCGCCATATGAACGATGCCACCATCGCGCTGTACAGATTCAATAAATTCCGCCAATGGGGCATTCTTGTCCCATGTTTCCAACTGAAACCGGCGCAAGAATTGGTTCACCACGCGTCCTGAACCAATGGTTATGTGTCCAACCTCTGAATTACCCATTGTTCCATACGGCAACCCAACCGCCATGCCGCTGGCATCCAAGCGCGAGTGCGGGTATATTTGCAATAATTTGTTAAAATATGGCATGTTTGCCAACGCGACCGCGTTATGTTCGGTTTCTGGATTTATTCCAACCCCGTCCATAATACACAAAACAACTGGTTGTGTCATAATTCCTATTTCCTTGCCTAATATATTATGCAATAAATATAATAACAGTTTTTTGATTGCAAAAGAAGAATAAAAATTGTATAAATTGTCCTAGGAACTATGTCATATACACAGAGAGAAACTAACATGAGTGGAAAACCATTTTCCCCAACAGCCATAGACGAGCACATTGGTCAACGTGTCCAACTGCGCCGTGTAATGATGGGCCTGTCGCAAAAAGATTTGGCTAAAATCTGTGGGGTAACATTTCAACAAATTCAAAAATACGAAACCGCGGGCAATCGCATATCTGCATCGCGCTTGTTTGAACTCAGCACTGCGCTGGAAACACCAGTTTCGTTTTTCTTTCAGGGGTTGCCAGGGAATACATCGCCCGAAATTCGTGGTGGAAAATCCACGGGGCGTGTTGCTGAACAGAAACCAGACGATCCGTTGTCCAAAAATGAATCGCTACAACTAATAAACCTGTACTGGCGTCTGCCCGACGATGACCAGCGTCGCATGATTATGAAAATGTTGCGTTCATTAAATAACATTGATTAAATACATAACAACCAAATTAAAAAACGCCCAATTGGGCGTTTTTTATAAAAACGGATCTGCAATCTTGTATCTGCTGAGGTAAGAGACGGAACCCGATGAACTTGATGCCCCAGACGATCCCGTACCAGTGCTGCCGCTGGACGAACCGCCCGTAGTGACAACGGGTTTAGTAACCAATACTGGAAAAACCCGTTTAACAAAATTTTTCAAAATATCACTGTTGGTTTTTTCCAAGTAACAATTACCTGTTTCATAATAGCCATTCATCGCTGCGCAACGTTCCTGATACCACACGTCGGTCAACACGCACCCACGCACAGAATCATACGTGGCAACCGGTGTTTCGCGCCCCGTGTTATATGCCAAACACGCCGTACGTTCACTGTTTTCAACACAACGCCCAGACAATGTGGCATCGCCCGTTGGTTCTTCGGATTTGCCAAACGTTGTGGAATAGAACGCTGTCAACAGTTTACCTGTATCATCTGCATCTGTCCAAAAACCGTCCAGCGATTCGCACGCATCAGCCAACTGGTCATCCAATTCTTCCTGGACATCAGAAATCGCTTGGGTTACTTGCTGTTTTACACGATCCGGCAATTCAGAAAACTGGGTGCTGGTACTGGTTGGGTCTTTGCAATTCTGCAATGCATAGTTTTCAATAACACTGCGCAACTTTGTCTGACTATAGCGACGACAATTCCATGGGTACCCCTGATCGCCGTTTGATGGTGTACACAACTGTTTAACATAGTTATCAATCGCGGTGGCACACCCTTCGGCAACACGGACGGTATCAACATTATCAACAAACGCCAACAACGATTTAATTCCACAAGACGCCGCATCACTGGTCAGTTTACCATTGCCATCAAATGTGCAGTTTGTGTTATTCCCATACAACGCCGCACACGCCGTAACCTTGTCCTGACACATGGACTTGGCTGCGTATGCACTGACCGCGCCCGCCGCCGATGCAGTTGTCGTGTCAAAATCTTTCAATGCGTTTGTCTGGGTGTCATAGCATTCCGCAATCGTGCTAACACAAGACATTTTAACTTCTTCTATCTTGGCTGATTGCGCCTGTGCAATTTCAATCAATGCGCTGCGCTTAAATTCTTGCCATACCGTGGTGGCAATATCACGGCACGAATCTAATGCAGTTGTCGCAAACATCTTGCGTGTTTCCAAGAAACTGTTGAACTGACCATTCTGGCTCAACACATCAATGTCGCCATTTGCACCATCCAACGTAATCAGATTTTCCAATTCAAACAAACGTGGGCTGTAAATCGGCTCACCGGTACTAGCATTAACATACGCCCCCGTATAGTCCAAACATTTTTTATAGTTCGCGCCACACGCCGTATCCGCGGTGATTGCACTTTTAACCTTGGCAATACATTCGTTGACATCCGCGCTGTTGTGGCTGCGGTATTCTTCCAGACGGGCATCGCGCAAATATTTTTCCGCGGTACGCACGGTCTGTTTAATCGTTTCACGCTGGGAATTTACTTTCTTTTCGTACGTATTGCAATCTTGGGAAATCAAGATATTATATGAACTTTTTGCCATGGTCATAACGGCGTTGTTTTCGCATGCATCATTCATCAATGACAGGCATTGTTTTTGTGCCTGTGTGTATAAGGCCTGACCCTCCAGCTGGGACAAATCAGTACCCGATGATGTGAATATAGATGACGCGTCGCCACCACTCCAAATATCGTCCATGCTGGTTGAAAAATCCAAATCCAGCACGCCCAATGATGTGCTGGCATTGCTGCTGGTGGACGCCTTGCGTGTGCCGGATAATAACTCGCCAATTTCAGCCAACATTGCCGCCGCGCCACTGGTATCTTTTTTGATCGCAAGTTCCCCTTCGGTTGCGGTGTACATCGCATTGACCTCGGCCGCGGTCTTGTCCACAGCATTCAAATTATTGTTTTCAAACTGCGCTAACAGATTTTTGGCCTCGTCCAGTGCCGCCTCTGTATCACGAAAATCTGTGAATTTCGAACTGCAAAAACAGCGACGGTATGTATCGTTCGCCTTGGCACAGAATTGATCCATACATGTCGAATACGCTTCGCGACAGGATGCGTACCCACTGCCAATTTTCGACACATCATCATATACCGCCGTCGCACGTGCAACCGCCGCGCGTGAGGCATTTACAGTTGTCGCACTGCGCGCACTGGTGGTCGTTGGGGCATACGCCGCACGCATTGCACCCACAACACCCGTACGGGCAACCGTTGCACTGCGCGATGTACCGCCAGACGCCACCGCCGTGCGCGCATTGCGTGATGACACGGTATTTGTTGTTGTGGCCGTACGCGCAGATGTTGTCGTTCTGCGCTGTGCGGTTGTGGCCGTGCGGGACACGGTCGCGTTATCTGAATTACGATTTGTGTTACGTGACGTTGATGTATCGCGTCCAGTTGATGCAACACCATACGTCGCACGCGGATTTGGCATCTGTTCCGCCGACACATTACCAGCAGAAACAGCGACCATAATCGCTACAAAACATTTAATTAAATTTGACGCACATATTGCCAATTTTGACTCTCTCTTGAACGCATTATATCATTTTTCAGACATGTGAATCAATACAGAATTTATTCGATACAGCAGTTCACTGCATTCTTGACCCAATCGCCCAATTTGCGTACGGTTGACTTGTTGGATTTAGCCGTTACTCCCTTGGTGACGGCCTTTGTTTCATTATGTTCCGACCGGCATTCGGTTATTGCGTGTTCATACACCGCCGGTGCGGTTTGCTTTACCCCCGTCAGGTCAATCAGGTTCATATTGATTCCCCAGAACAATGAATACAGTTCATACGACTTATCAAATAAATTATACGCATCTGTGGTATTCCCCGCGCCCAGTGCCTTGGTACCAACCTCCATCAAACGCATGGACGCCGCCAACAGATGCTTGGAAATACACCATACCTCGCCATCTTCGGCAGATGATGGTTTTACAATACGTTTCATCAGTTCTTTGCGCATTTCACGAACCGTGTTTATCATGTCATAGAAACCGGTCTTGTGCGTTTTTGCACCACTGAAAAAGAAGTGTTCTTCCAGCGACACCAAATTCATCAACGCAATCGACAAATCCTGATCAGACGATAAATCCAGTGGATTTACCTTTTTAGATTGGTCAACCTTTTTAATCATTTCATCCAATGTCATTTTCTTGGATTCACGTTTCATATTTTATTCTCCTTGCCTTTTTTTCTACATACATATAACCATTGCCCAGCTAACCAAAGCCAGCACAACGACGGGTAAAACAACCTTTTCAAATGGGAAATGTGCGTGACCGCCATTGCGCGCCTTCATAAAATCGTATAATTTTTCCACCAAAATGAACAAGATTGCGCCACAAATCGTGCCGAACAGCACGGGATCCATAACGAACGTGCCACAAATCATCTGAGGATTATATTTCACACGCCCCAAATACACAAAACCAATCATCGCCACCGATAACACAATCAACATGGGGTTACGGCCGCGCCAATTCCACCCGCGCCGGTCACAGAATTTGATCGCCCAATACCCCAGCAATGCCAGCAACGCGCCCGCCCACAGACCAACAACACTGTCGGGCACGCCCATATGGCGTGCGATTTCCAATGACGCGCCAATTGCGATTGTGCACACCGGACACGCAGGATTTGCCAATGCCGACGCTGGCACAGACGCCAACAACAAAGCCAATAATCGTTTCATTTAATTTACCTTTCCTTGTTTTATCAACGCTGATTCTACAAAAAACGCACTGGGCGGGTCAATATGATTTTACGACCGCACGCATGTGCGCACTCCGCGCACGCGAATTGTTTTTCAATTCCGCGTCCGTTGGCGTTTTGGTTGACATTGCCGCAAATTTTGGTTCTGCGACCACCGGCATATGCGGGTCACCCAGTGGCGATGTCCATGTGCGAAATGTGTTTTTGACAATTCTGTCTTCCAGTGAATGAAATGTCACACATATGCATTTACCACCAATATTCAGCAAAGACGGCACGGCGCGCAATGCGCGTTCCAATTCGCCCATTTCATCATTCACCGCAATACGCAACGCCTGAAACACTGGTGCAACATCGCGCGGATTATGAATCAGGTCACGCAATTCAAATGTCGTTTTTGGCGCGACACGCTTTATCGCATTTGCAATTATACCCGCCTTTTTCACATCGCCATATTCACGCAGCACGCGCGCCAATTCGGCCGCTGATGCATTTTGAATAAATTCAGCCGCCGTCATGCCAGCACCCGACATCCGCATATCCAGTGGCGCATCCGCCCGAAAAGAAAACCCACGCGACGCAATGTCAATCTGCATCGACGAAATACCCAAATCAAACACAATCGCATCAAACGTTTCATTCAATTCTGCCATTGCAGAAAAGGGTTGTGCCATAAATATAAACCTGTCACCAAATTCTGCGTGCACTGCATCGGCATCAGTGGCAACATTCGGATCACGGTCAAACGCAACAACCGACGCCCCTGCATTCAAAAAAGCGCGCGAATAACCGCCCGCACCAAACGTCGCATCAATAATGCGCGCACCACATACATCGCCCAACGCGTCCATCACCGCGCCCAATAACACAGGAATATGCTTTGTTGCCGTCATTCTATTTCAACCTTTATTCCCAATGCGATTAAATCCTTGGCCGTGGTTGCGCCCAATTCAACGCCCGTTGGCAGTGCAATAGACGCCGTTTTGTCCGCCCCATGCAGATTCAAAATAACGCGTGTATTGCCATGCGGCAATGAAATCAATGCCTTTTTAACCGCGGGCAAGACATCTTTGTCATAAATTTCCAACGTCAATTTTCGCGCCACACGCGCCACCCATTGTGTCAGCGGTGTAATAGAATCCACAAATATCGACACACGGTCATCGCGTGCGGATGTTTTCCCAGAAATCAACACAACATTTTCGGTGGATAACGTCTGGGCAAATGTCGCCGCCGCGTCCCCAAACGCCACCGCGTCAATGTTACCAAAACTGTCCGACGCATTGATTGTAATCATTTCCTTGCCGGCCTTGGTACGCCGACGCGAGAAAGAATTGACATTTGCCGCAATCTGAACCGGCTTGCGATCACCCAGTTCCATCAATGACGCACTGGTCGCCAATTTGGCACGCTGAATCAGATGTTTGAATTGATCCAACGGATGCGCAGAAATATAGAATCCCAACGCCGCCAATTCGTTTTCCAAACGCTGGCCAAATGTCCATGGCGCAACCCGCGTCAGATTCTTGGACAATCTGTCTTCGACAACATCATCTTCGACCGTGTTTGCAAACAGCGACAGTGAATTTGCGCCATCTTTGGATTTTGATGCGTATGACAAAATCACATCAGCATTGATAAACACAGCCGCACGATTAGGTTGCAACGAATCCAACACCCCAACACGTGCAAATGCCTCTAAAATACGCTTGTTCATAATCGGCGCGCAACGTTTTGCAAAATCGGTCAGATTCTTGAATTTTCCGTGTGCATTACGTTCCGCAACAATCGCATCTGTTGCTGCTGTGCCAACGCCCTTGATTGCCGCCAATCCATAGATTATCTTGCCATCACGTACCGTGAACAACGATTCACTGATATTGATATCGGGCGGCACAATTTGAATATTAAAGTTTGCCTTGGCATCATCAACAAACAACGCCAACTGGTCGGTATCATTCAGGTTACTGGACATCGACGCCGCCAGAAATTCGGGGGTAAAGTTTGCCTTCAAATACGCACACTGATTTGCAACGATGGAATAGGCAATAGCGTGCGATTTATTAAACGCGTATTTTGCAAATTCTTTGAACTTTTCCCACAGGTCTTTGGCCTGTTCACGGTTCAGGGTTTGTTCCTGTTCACAACCGTCCATAAACTTTACTTCCAACTGCGCCAGCAAATCCAACTTCTTTTTACCCATGGCCTTGCGCACGGTATCGGACTGACCGCGGGTAAATCCAGCCAGCGCGCGCGTCAACTGCATAACCTGTTCTTGATAAACGATAATACCATACGTTTCTTTCAGGATTGGTTCGGCCTTTGGGTGAACGTATTCAATCGCTTCTTCGCCATGCATACGGGCGATAAATTGTGGAATAAATGCAATAGGCCCCGGACGGTTCAACGCATTCAACGCCGAAATTTCCAAGAAACTGGTCGGGCGCATTTTGCGCAATGTCTGTTGCACAAACGGGGCATCGAATTGGAATATTCCTTCGGTGTGACCACGTTGCCACAATGCCATTGTTTTGGCATCATCAACAGGTATCTTGTCCAAATCAATATTGATGCCGCGCGTTTGCTGAATCAAGCGCACCGCATACTTTAACACCACCAGTGTTTCCAACCCCAGAAAGTCAAATTTAATCAACCCCGCTGATTCCAAATAGTGCCCATCAAATTGGCACGATGGCAACGGATTGGCAGGATCGCGATATACCGGCGCAATCTTGGTCGTGGGACGGTCGCCAATAACAACTCCGCATGCGTGTTGCCCCAAATTTCGGATTGAACCCTCTAACTCTTCGGCGATGGACACAACCTTATTCATATCTGCGTCCGTTGCCAAAATATGCTGAATTTCCGACGAGGCATCAACCGCGTCTTTCAATTTCTTGGCATCTTGGGGAATCAGTTTAGACAGACGATCTGATTTGGAATATGGAATCCCATACACGCGCCCAATATCACGAATCGCGCCACGGGCCTGTAAACTGCCAAATGTAATAATTCGACATACAGAATCATGACCGTATTTGTCGCAAATATACGCCAACACACGTTCAATACCCGTCGGTTCAAAGTCCACGTCAAAATCAGGCATAGAAATACGATCTGGGTTCAAGAAACGTTCAAACAGCAATCCATACTTTAACGGATTTACATGCGTAATCCCCAATGCCCATGCCACAATAGACCCTGCGCCAGAACCACGCCCAGGGCCGGTCAAAACATCATTTTTACGACACCAATCAATATAATCCGCCACAATCAGAAAATACCCTGGGAAACCCATATTGATAATAACGCCCAATTCAAATTCGGCCTGTTCGTAATATGGCGCGGTATCGGTAATTCCTTGTTCACGCATGCGCGCCGCCAATCCTGACATAGTATGTTCGCGCAGCATCTGGCATTCGTTTTCCAAATCATCACCAAAACGTGGCAATAATGGATGTTCATGAACGTTTACCATAAATCCGCACCGACGCGCGATTTCAACCGTGTTCTCGCATGCCTCTGGCAAATCAGAAAACAGTTCCCACATTTCATCTGGCGATTTGAAATACTGTTCCGATGATTTGCGCGGACGGTCGGGGTCAATAACCTTGGTCTGGCCCAAAACACAGGACAGGGCATCTTCGGCCTCGTAATCCGATGCGGTGGCACACACAACATCATTTGTCGCAACAATCGGAATATTTAATTCGCGCGCAATGTTCAAAAATTCTGGTTCTGTTTTAATTTCGTCCGCCAATCCATGACGCTGAATTTCCATATAGAATCGGTCGCCAAAAATCTGTTGGAATTGTTCGGCATACGCACGCGCCTGTGAATTTTGATTGTTCAAAATCGCCATACCAATCGGCCCATGATGCGCCCCAGACAAACAGATAACACCATCGGAATGCGACGCCAATTCATCAAATGTGATATACGGCCCCAAATGATGATTATCACCACGCATGTACATAATACGGCTGAGTTCACACAGGTTCAAATACCCACCATGATTTTGCGCCAACAAAACAATCTGGGACAACGATGATTCGCGCAAGATTTTCGGGTCAACCGTATGGTGATTTAACGATATTTCTACACCAATAATCGGTTGCACTTTCTTGGCCGGCATAACATCAGAAAACTCGGCACAGCCCGACATCAAATTCGTATCCGTCAACGCACACGCGGGCATACCGGCGGCAATACACAATGCGGGCAATTCCTTGACCTGAATAGTCCCAGTCCCGACCGACAAACGGGTATGCGTATGAAGATGAACGAATTGTTTTTCCATGCCGCCACAATAGCAAAATTTGCCCCTATGTCGCAACCAGATATTTATCAAAATGCAGATTTTTTTATTGACAGGAAATTCCAAGCATCATGACCGTACGCACCACATCAATATTATTTAATATCGCACGCAGTGCGCACAAAATTTGAACTCTGAACTTTGATATTTGAACTTTGAAAAAACGGGGCAAACGCCCCGTTATTTTAATGCAATTTGCCACAGCAATGCTTGTACTTTAACCCAGAACCACACGGGCAGGGCGCATTACGACGTGCATCCATACCAGCGGCCTGATTCAGTCCCGCGTCATGCTGGGCGCGTTGCTGTTCGGTCGCGTCAATATCCGCACGGGTCAATTCCATACGTGATATATACGACACAGACATCAGTTTGAAATTGTTGATCGTGTTCTTGAACAATTCTAATGCTTCGCGCTTGTATTCATACAGCGGATTTTTCTGGGCATACCCACGCAGACCAATCGCCGTCTGCAAATAATCCATCTGTTGCAAGTGGCGTTTCCACACCGCGTCCAATGCACCCAACATCATCTGGCGCGATGCCATCTGCATCAATTCAGGGCCATACTTTTGTGCCTGTGCATCATATCGCCGCATTGCCAACGAATGCAAGATATCATACGCCGTGCGTTCTGTGATATTTTCGTCGGTTTTCCACTTTTCAATATCAGTGATATCCAACGCGAACGCGCGTAACATCGCATCGTGAATGCCAGCAGTATTCCAATCCATTGGGTGTGATTTTTCCGGAATATTATTTTCACAGATAATTTCCACCACGTCGCCAATCATTTCATGCGCCAGCGGCGCCAAATCTTCGCTGGTCATCAGGTCATTACGCTGTTTATACACAACGCCACGTTGTTCATTCATAACATTGTCGTATTTCAACAGTTCTTTACGTGCCTCGAAATATCTGGCCTCGACACGCTTTTGCGCCTTTTCCAACGCCTTGGTAATCCACGGATGGGTAATTGCCTCGCCCGTCTTTAACCCCAACGTGGTCAACATACCATTCAAACGCGCCGCGCCAAATATACGCATCAAATCGTCATCCAATGCCAGAAAGAACTTAGAATCCCCTGGGTCACCCTGACGACCACTGCGTCCGCGCAACTGGTTATCAATACGACGTGATTCGTGACGTTCTGTACCAATTACATACAGGCCGCCCGCATCCAAAACCAATTTTTTATTTTTCTCGATACGGTCATAGATTTCTTTTTTCTTTTTTTCAAAATCAGGCGCATCTGCATCCAGTTCTGCAATCAAATCCTCGGCGTTACCACCCAGTTTAATATCAGTACCACGGCCCGCCATATTCGTTGCGATGGTGACCGCCCCTGGTGCGCCGGCCTGTGCAACAATCTTGGCCTCGGATTCATGATGCTTTGCATTCAGAACCGCCGGATTGATGCCCAGTTTCTTGCGTACAATCGCCGCCAATTCTTCGGACTTTTCAATTGACACCGTACCAACCAAGACCGGCTGCTTGCGCGCCATACAGTCCTGAATTTGTTTGATAATCGCGTCGTATTTTTCTTCCTTGTTGCGATAGATTTCATCGTGATGATCAATACGCGCAACCGGACGATTTGTTGGAATCGACACCACGCGCAATTTATAGATTTCTTCAAATTCGGCGGCCTCGGTCATTGCAGTACCAGTCATACCCGCCAATGTTTCGTACAAACGGAACAAGTTCTGGTATGAAATGCTGGACACGGTCTGATTTTCTGGCTGAACCCGAACATGTTCTTTGGCCTCTATCGCCTGATGCAGGCCTTTGCCGAACCGGCGACCCGTCATAACACGACCGGTAAATTCATCAACAATCAAGATTTCACCATCGCGCACGACATAGTTCACGTTTTTCTGGTACAAATGATGCGCCAACAACGATTGCTGAATATGCATCACCAACGCCGCATTCTCGGACGCATACAGGTTGTCGCCCACCAACAAACCCGCGTCTTTTAACATACGCGTAATCGTGTCGACGCCCGTTTCCGTCAGGGTCACATGGCGGTCTTTTTCGTCTTTCTTGTAATCAGATGGATTCAGTTGCGCAACCACCGCATCAACCTGTGCGTACAGTTCACTGGTATCTTCGGCTGGGCCCGAAATAATCAACGGGGTGCGCGCTTCGTCAATCAGAATGCTGTCCACCTCGTCAACAATACCAAAAAACAGCGGGCGCAAAACCTGTTGTGCCTTGGAAAATTTCATATTGTCGCGCAGATAGTCAAACCCCAATTCAGAATTAGTAACATACGTGATATCGCACGCATACGCCGCACGACGTTCATCATCGGTCATATCATGCTGAATCGTCCCAATGGTCAGGCCCAAGAAACGATAAACCTGACCCATCCACGCCGCATCACGTGATGCCAGATAGTCATTGACCGTAATCAGGTGCGCGCCCTTGCCATACAACGCCTTCAAGAACAACGACAACGTCGCGACCAGTGTTTTACCTTCACCGGTCTTCATTTCTGCAATCTGGCCACCGGTCAGAACCATACCACCAATCATCTGGACGTTAAAGTGGCGCAGGCCAATCGTACGCACAGACGCCTCGCGCACCAACGCGAACGCATCAGGCAATATGTTCTTTTCTTTTTCACCGTTTTGCAGACGCGCACGCAATTCCTGTGTTTGTTCGCGCAACTGGTCATCGGTCATGGCGTGATATTTTGGCTCTAAATCATTTATCAACGATACCGTTTTGTCATAAGATTTCACCAATCGGTCGTTGGCCGACCCCAATACTTTTGTAATCATATTTTTTAACATAACTGTTCCTTGTCTTTTTCCCCAATTTTATAGCAATTTTGTACCTTGCGGTCAAGATACTTTATGATATAATGCGGTAAAGAAAACAAAACAAGTGGCAGTGGTAATTTTTTTCTAAAATTACCGGATTTTGGGGGATTTTTATATGCGCGAACCAGTACAGAATTTGAATACATCAGATATCACCAGCGATGTTTTTGTCGTCGCACCGACACAAATTGAATATATTGCCCAGATTTTCGCCGACAGCGTTGCTGACGCAATGAACATGCGCACATTTGCGCCAAAAATTCGTCAAATTGCGTCCCAGTCATTGCGCACGGCATTGTCTGCGGCCCGCCACGCCGGCGAAAAACGCTGATTTCCACAATTCCCCGCCCGCGGAGGGGAACTCAGTACATTCTTGTCGCGGACTAAGTTCTCCTCCTGTGGAGGAGTACCCGAAGGGGGAGGTGGTCTTTTGTCTGAAA